>CP048485.1:1290000-1612500 GCA_025560025.1 Agrobacterium tumefaciens
CCACGTGGATATTGAGGTTGCGCTGCGGGAACGGAATATCGATCCCCTCCTCGCGGAAACGCTTGAGGATGGCGATCCTCAGCGCATTCTTCACGCCAAGCCCGTTTGACAGATCGGCAAGGTGGAAACGCAATTCGAAATCCAGCGAGAAATCGCCGAAGCGGAGGAATTCCACATGCGGTTCGGGGTTGCGCAGCACCGGCGGCTGCGCCCGCACCAGCTCCAGCAGGATATCCATGACCTTCTGCGGATCGGAATCATAAGCCACGGAAACCGGTATTTCCGCCCGCATGATGCGGTTGCGGTGTGTCCAGTTGCCGACCGAGGAATTGATGAACTCGGAATTCGGCACGATGATCGACTGGCCGCGAAAGGTTTCGATCTCCGTTGCGCGCACGGAAAGCCGCTTGACGGTGCCTTCCGTCGTGCCTGTCACCACCCAGTCACCCACCTTGAAGGGGCGCTCCACCAGCAGGATGAGACCGGAGACGAAGTTCGACACGATGTTCTGGAGGCCAAAACCGATACCGACGGAAAGAGCGGAGGCGACCAGCGCGAGACTGGAGAGGTTGAGACCGGCGGATGACACGCCGAAGATGGCCGCAACCGCAATGCCGAGATAACCGATACCCGTTTTGACCGAGTTGCGCACGCCGGCATCCACCTGCCCGCGCGCCATGACGTTGTTGTCCAGCCATTTCTGGAACCAGCGCGTGATGATGTAACCGATGGCAAAAACGAGGACGCCGCCGAACAGGCCGATCAGCGAGATCGAGGCATTGCCGACGGTGATGCCGGTCAGCAGGCGATAGGCCCAGCTTTCAATGTCGCCGGGCTGGAACCCCCAGGAAAACAGGATGAGCGGCACGCCGAAAGCAAGTGCGACGGCATAGATGCCAAGCCCCGCGACAAGGCCGGCCTGATCGAGCGCAACCGGCCCGAGACCGAAACGACGCCCGAGATAACGGCCGGCAAGGGACTCCGCAAAGGCGCCCTGCCTCGAAATCGCCTTGCCGGAGAGAATGCCGATATACATCGTCGCAAGCACCGCACCGGTGGCAACGATCTGCGTGGCAAGGAAGCGGGCAAGACCGACATAACCGGTAAGGCACGCGCCGATGAGCACGAGGCCACCGACCCTGAGCAGAATGACGAGCCAGCGCGGCAGGCGCTGGTTTCCGGTCTCGTAATCCTGCCCCTCGCCGATCACCGGCCGCAGGAACGATACGGTGAGCAGGATGATACCGATGATGATGGAGGCAACGAAACTCTTGGCGACGGTGACGATAAGCGGCGAATAAAGCGTTTCGCTGATCGTGCCGAACAGATAGTCGAGGCCGTTGACCAGCGCCATCAGGAGCACCGCCGAAGACAGCGTATGCGCGCCCTTGTTGGAAACCTGCAGCAGACGCCACTCCGGCTGCGTCGGCGCAAAGATCGCATAGCTCAGACGCGACACGAAATAAACGAAGCCGGTGATCGCCATGGCCCCGAACAGGATCGGCGCTATGTCGGAGCGAAGCACGTTGAAATTATCGAGGAAAAAGGCCGAGGTCACCAGGAACAGGAAGAGCGAAAGCGACTGCACCATGGTTGACCAGAAGGCCACCGAAAGCCGTCGCAGATAGGACGGCTCGCCGGTAAAGGCGCGCCTGTCCATGCGGCTGCCGAAAAAGCGATAACCGCCCACCAGAAACAGCAGCGCCGCCATGATCGACAGCACCACGGCGCCGAACATCGGCAGGCGCTTGTAGTTCCAGACGAAACCCGCCCAGCTGCTGAAGGCATTGTTAAGGTTGGTCAGTTCGGTAACAAAGGCGGAAGAGGCGTCACCCAGCGTCTGGGCGGAAACCTCCGTGCGCTTAAACAGCGTGGCGGCAAAAAGCGCCCGGCGAACCGCGGTGATATTGTTGGAAATCTGCGCGGCATTGGTGGCGGTGCTCTCCACCTCCCCGGCAATCGCGTTTACCTCCGCCCGCTCCGCCGTCAGCCGCGCACGCTCTTCCGTCACCATGCTGGCTTCCGGTGGCTGGTCATCCGCAGGGGCAGCGCCCAGAGCGTCCAGCCGGGTCTTGATCTGGTCGAGGCGGGTGCGCAGCTTGGTATTGGTGGCAGACGCATCGGCAGCAATGGTGTCAGCGCGCCCTTTCAGGTCCACCAGCTGCACGTCGTCGCTGCCGCCCGCCTCCACCTGTTTGGCGATGGCCGAAACATCCGCCTTCCATTTTTCCAGATCCGCTCTCGCCTGCTCGACGGCGGAGGCCTGGATGACGACCGGTGCGGATGGCGTTGTCCCTTCCTGCGCCGATGCCGGCATTGCGGACAGGAAAAAACCGCCAAGCATGGAAAGCATCATGGCCATCATTGCGGCCATGGCGGCCTTTTGCCACCGGCCGGACACACGCCCATCCGTCATCCGCCTGTCGTCAATCAATCCGCCGAACATCAACCGCACATCCATGCCTTTCGTCTCTAAACACCGCTTCAGGCTATTTACCGCCTGCAGCGAGGAAAACCACCCGCATAAAGCGAGGTTTTCGGGTCGCCGCCTTGCTTTTCACCCGGAGAATCATCACCTTTGATAGTGCAGCAAACATGGGAGGAAATCATGGAATCTGCTGGCATTGGCTGGATCGCAGCTATCATCATCGGTGGTGTCGCCGGGTGGCTCGCCGAACAATTCATGAAAAGCAATATGGGTGTTTTCATGAACATCCTTCTCGGAATCGTCGGCGCGATCGTCGCCAACGCCATATTGTCGGTTTTCGGAATCGTTTTGACCGGCTGGATCGGTTACCTCATCGCCGGCTTCATCGGCGCCTGCATCCTCATCCTTATCGGTCGAGCTTTCAGACGCGGCTGAACAAAATGGAAAATCGGTAAAAGCCCGGATTTCCAGACTTTTCCAGCGCGACTGAAATTTTTTCGTCACAAAAATCGAAGAAATTTCATTTCCGCGCTGGACAAGCCCAAACTTCCCCTTTATAGCCCCCCTCACACCGCCACACGGTGTCGGTCGGGTGATTAGCTCAGTTGGTAGAGCAGCTGACTCTTAATCAGCGGGTCGTAGGTTCGAGCCCTACATCACCCACCAAATTCTCCTAAAATGACAAGACGTTGCGATGCTTACCTGAAGCATCGCATGAGCGCCGGAAACGAAGCAATCAGTCCTCGAAGAAGGCGTGCGCGAGACACATCGCCCGTCGCTACCGCGGACGGGCATCCCCGAAAAATAGCCGCTGTACGTCTATAACTTCGTTTCCGTTACGCTTTTTGCCCCGATGAAGCGCGGCTCCAATGGCCGACCCGCAATACGGCCGCCGAATTCCTCGGTGAAAGGCACCGGCGCTGCCTGCTTTACCGCATTGATGGCGGAATCGATAAAGGCTTGCCGTCTCGGGCTCTCCTCTTGTGGGCGTGAGGCGATAACGACGACCTTGCCCCTTATCTGCCCATCCTTGTGCAGAATGAACCGCAACGTCACGACGAGACCCTCGGTATCCTCCGGCGGCACCCAGCAGGCGTAGATCGCGTCGAACATCTCATTGAGATTGCTGGCCGGGGTCGGATCCTTGCATTGCCGCGACTGGCCTGAAGCCGGCGTCGAAGCGCCTGCAGCGAGAATGGCCAGGGCCACCAGCGCCGACAGCTGGAGGCTGCGGAACACAAAAAACAAGCGATTGAACAAATCCAATATCCTTTTTTCGGAAGACGGCCCGCCTCCGCGTGCCAGCCGGTCATAAATTTTAAAAAGAATCTTCGCGTCAGTAAAAACTTGAAAGCGACGCGCATCGGAAATTTTTAAGCGTACAACCTCGCAATCGCCATGAAATAAAGCGTGAATTCGAATTTCAAAACCAAAAACTAAATTATAAAATATTCATACAAATTAAATACAATCAAATAAATATACTTGAATTACAGCGAAGCAAACAAATACTTATAGAATAAATATTTATAATATTTTCGAGATATATCAAACAGTACGATCGCTGCAAAAAACAGCCCAATAATCGCGGCTTCGCCCCTTAACCAAAGACCACAGTTTGCATTGCAAGCCACCGGTTAAGCTGTATGCATTTCCTTGCCAGAATAATGGGCACAGGGGGATGTCATGAAATCGAAATGGGTAATGACTGCATTTTTCGCGGCGGCGATGACGGTTGCCGGTACGGCGCAGGCGGAAGACCTCGTCTTCACGCTGAAGAACGGAACGGGCTCCGTTCTCAACGCCTTTTACACGTCGCCGGTAGGCGTGAATGACTGGGAAGACGATGTTTTCGGCAAGAAGGCGCTTGGTCCCGGCGAAGAGATGGAAATCACCATCGCCGATGGCCGCACTGTCTGCAAATACGACATGCGCTTCGAATTCCAGGGCGATGCGCTCGAAGACCTCGAGGATACCCAGAACCTCTGCGAACTCGGCGAATACACCATCACCGAATAACAGTGTTGCAATCGCGGCCCTGTCCGATAGTGGCAGGGCTCGCATCCGCATGCGGGCTTCAACCAGAGCTTTCGGCAAATCCCCGGAGGGGGAAATATTGGCGTCGCAGCATCGCCGATTTCCCCAAAGCCGTCTCAATCATCCCTATGATTGACGCCATGAGATTGATCATCAACATATTGCTTTTTGTCCTCGGCGCGGTCGGGAGCGGGATATGTGCGTTTTTATTGTCGGCAGCGCTCGCCGATTCCGGACTTCTCGGTTCCTGTTTTGAAGGCGGCTGCGCTTATGCGGCGCTTTTTATGGTGCTTCCCGTCACATGGTTCGTTCTTTTTGCGCTTTACGTCATGGCCCTGCTGGTCTGGAGACGAAAGCCTTTCCGCAATGGAAGGCTCTGAAAAAGCGCATGGCGACGCCACCGCTACCGCGCGTTCGTTGACAGCGATCAAGACTTGCCGTTAACGTCCGCCTGCTGGGGGATTCGCTGCCAGTGATATGCGGGCTTGTAGAGCATACCCGATATCACCGGCCTCTGAATGTGCATGTCCGATTTGCGTTTTGCGTTTGCTGGACATGACGGAAAACAGGGAGACCAAACGATGCGGGCCGCAATCAATTCCCCGTCGCTTTCTATCGACACTATGGACTATCAGGCCGAGTGCCAGTTCGCACTGGAACCCTCCATCCACGGGCTGATTGAAAAAGCGGAACATGCCGGCTGGAACCGCCAGCAGGCCGCACTTGCCATCGTCGCACTCGCCAGCGAACACCTGACCGACCTGCTGTCCACGGGCCTCCCCGCGCCGGACCAGCGTCCCCTGTCCTGATACCCTCCCGCCAGCCGCGGCGAATCAGCGCCCCGGCATCCTTTGGCATATCATTCCAAAAATCGATCGAGCAGACCGGAGCGTCACCACCGTATCCGCAAGGACATTTGACGCTCCGGTAGCGTAGCCCATAAAGCAGCGGCCCGCCCATCCTCCCGCTCCTCCCCCAGACACACGGCCTTCCCTGCCCGCCGCCGATCCTGCCACACTGTTGACATAAGCGGCCTTTAATGAGAACATAAAGTGAACATTATGGAGGTCAGCGATGAAGACAGCAGACGTAACCATAGAAAATGCCCTCTCTGTCGTCGCCCGGTCTCGCGATATGCGTGAGCGCGCGCTTGAGCGCCGCCGCGAATTGCAGCGGCGAACGGAAGTCATCATAACGCGGCCGCTCTACGTGCTGAAAAAGAGCCAGGGGCCGCGACAGCTGTCGCTGAAACTCGATAGCTAGACGGCGCCGGGAAGACTGAAAGACGTAGAACCAAAGCGCCGGTCGGCTGCTTCCCTTTTTCAGACAGAAAAATCCCGTGCGGATCATCTCGCGCACGGGATTTTGGGAATGAAGAGGCAAAGTGCACTGTCTTATTGCATGCGCTGCATTGCAGCTTCGGGCTCGCCGGTCGTGGCAACCGTTGCCGCAGGAAGGCGGTCGGTCTTTTTCAGAATGACGACGGGCTTTTCCACCGGGTCAGTTGGTGGAACGATGCTTGCGGTTTTAAATTCACGGTCGACGGCAGGAACAGAAGCATTGATCTTTTCATGACCGGCGCATTCTGCAAGCGCTGCACTGGCGGAAAAACCAAAGACAGCGGCGATAATGAGAACTGATTTCATGTCATTCTCCCTTCGCTTTTGTGGCGATCTCCAGTCTAGGTGGAGACGGCCCGGATTGAAAATCACACTTTAGAGACATCTAAAACATTGGATCATTTCGGCAGTCGTCGTCTTTGATGTGCAATGGAGTGACAGGACATTGTCCCCGCCCCTATTTTTTCCGCACATCCAGCGGATTTCGGCAAAGCGGCCTGCGAAATATCATCGCCACATAACTTCCCTTCAGGGAAATCAGGCTCGGCGTGTAAGTCGAAACCTTTGCCGCGTTGGCGGCCTTTATCGTTCTTCCGTCAGAGGAATTCTGCTGCATGGCACGCCTCCTTCCATGAGCCATAACGAAAATACGCGGCTCTTGTTCCGCATCGCATCTCTCTTCCCCCCGAGATGGGCTAAAGCGTAGCCGCTTGTTTCTTCTCCCCGCCGGGGAGAAGGTGGCCCGGAGGGTCGGATGAGGGGGCAAGCTCTCCGCACACCTCTACCCTCGCCCCCTCATCCCGCTGCCGCGGACTTCTCCCCGGCGGGGAGAAGAAACAGGCGGCATCCTCCCCGTGACATCGACTGCCTTAGCAATGCCTCACGCTTGAAAATTTCACCCAAAACCTCTATATGCCTCACCGCGAGGACGACCTCGGCCATCATGGCGACAGCATGCGGGACGGCCCGGTCACATACCGGAGAATAAATTGCGCTCCCTGCAAGATCGTATCCGCCACGCTCTCAGCTTCGAAATCATCGGCCTTCTGCTGGTCGTGCCGCTCGGCGCGCTCATTTTCGGCATGCCGATGGAAGATATCGGCATTGTCGGCCTGGTCAGCGCAACACTCGCCACCGCCTGGAACTATATCTACAATCTTGGCTTCGACCATGCCATGCAGCGCCTGAAAGGCACGACGCTGAAGACGCCCGCCATCCGGGTCGCACACGCGCTGCTGTTCGAACTGGGCCTGCTGATCGTGCTGATGCCCTTCATCGCCTGGTATCTCGGCATCAGCCTCGCCCACGCGCTGGTCATGGATATTTCCTTCGCGCTGTTTTACGTGGTCTATGCCTTCGTCTTCAACTGGAGCTACGACCGGATCTTCCCGCTGCCGGAATGGCAGTCGCAGGATGCCGTCTGATCGGCATGGCCGAAGGCAGGAAAAGGCTGCGTTTCAGTGCAGAGACGCCTTGAAGAAGCGGACGACATCGGCATTGAAGCTGCGGTGAAATTCCGCCCGGTCAAAGCCTGGAATGTCGCTGCAGATTTGCGGCGCGGCCTTTTCCATCTCGGCGGGGCAAGGCGTGATGAACGAAAAATGTCCCGCGCCCGTCACCGTCCGATAATCCGGTTTCACCGGCAGATCATCGCGCAGCCTTGCAATATCCTGCGGCGCAACGCCATCGCCGCCCCGCTCCGAACTCCAGAGCTGGACGGGAATGTTAAGGTTCTGCAGGTCGTCCGAACCCGGAAAGACGTTCAGGGGATCAGCCACGACCACGGCCTTCACCCGCGCATCGTGAACCCGATCCCCGGGAACTGCGCCCCTGTCCCGCATCTGCGCGCACAGCGCCGCTTGTTCATCGGGGCACGGCAGGCCCGCATTTGCGAAATCCGGCATGCCGCCGGCAAGCACCAGCGCCGTATAACCGCCCCGCGAAAATCCGAAGACACCGACACGGCCGGTATCGATGAACCGGGCCTCTTTCCAGTTTGCCAGCATATGATCCAGCAACCGAACGACGTCCGCCGGCCGCTCGGTCAGCGCGGAAAGCTCGCCTGCCCGCTTCATATCAAGCGCATTGTCACCGGGATGATTGAGAGCCGCGACAATGAAACCGGCGTCCGCCAGCGCCGCCGCCATATCCCGATGGCTGAAATAGGTGCCGGCGAAACCATGGGAAATGACGACAAGCGGATATTGCCCGTCGACAACAGGGCAATCGCGCACCGCAGAAAGCACGAAGGGGCCGATCCTTGTCTCCACCGGCGCTGCCGCACAGGGCGACCAGACGGCAGCCCTGATGGGCGCTTTGCCATCAGCGGATGGAACCTCGATCAACTGCAGTCCGGCCGCAAGGGCGGCACCGGTTCCCGAGAGGACGGAAAGAAGCATGAGGCAAAGCAACGCCGGAAATCGCATGATGAACCCGCGGATGGAGAGACTGCGCGCAAGGCCGGGCATCACCCGACCTCTCCCGAAGATAGGCTAATTTCTTATATCGGAAATGACCGTCGCGAAGATTCAGAGCGACTTCAGCGTCCAGGCCACGATCTCGCGTGTGGCGGCGGCAAAGGCCTGATCCAGCGCCTTCACGAAATTGGCGTTGCCGGAACCGCTGACGCGGGCGCTGGCGCGGAACACGTCCTGCGCCTTCACCGTGCCATTGCGGTCATTAAGCAGCTTCACCGATATTTCGATATTGGCGATATTCTTCGCCGTATCGATTTCGAATGCGCGAATATCGGTCACGACCTGATAGTCGATTGCCAGCCCCTGCCCCGGCCGGCCGACGCCGCCGAGCTTGCCGGTATCCTCGAAGGCTTCCACCAGCTTGGATTGCACCATGCGCGGCAGGCGGTCGCTCCATTGCGAATTACCGAGATATTGCACCTCCGAGCCGGAAAGGCGCACCACGATGTTTTCGCTGTCGAGCGCCTTCAGGGCAGTCGGATCGGCGATCAGCAACTGCCGGTTTTTGAGCGAAGGTCCCTGCGCCACCGTTGCCGAAGACACGGAAAGATCGAACGTGTCGTTCTTCGGCGCGCCAGCGCAGCCCGCCAATAAAACAGCAAGCAGCGGGGCCAGAATAAGGGCGCGGCGTTTGTGGCCGTTCATCAATCGTGTCATTGGCCCATACCCCTCTTAGCGCCTTGTTCTGCCGTCATATTGTTTCACGGTTTCGCCGCCGAAAATCAACCGCTGCGGATCGCGGTCGATATTGGTGATGGCATTGTTGAGATTGTCGACCGTGACCCGCGTGCTGCCGATCAGCGCCTGGAAATCCTTCAGGCCCGAACTGGAGAAACGGGTCAGATTGTCGGCAATCGGCCCGATGCGGGCATTGAGATTGTCAGCCACAGCCTTGAACGATGTCAGTGTTTCGCGCGCCTTGGCAAATAGCGAATTGGCGTCATCGGTGCCGAGCATGCCGTCGACCTTGGCGAGAATGCCGTCGACGCGGCTGGAGGCGAGGTTCAGCTTGCGGCCCATGTCGGTAAAGTCGGAAACCGCCTGGTCGATATCGGCACGGCGAGCGCCGACATCGTCAGCGATCCGCTTGAAATTCGCCACGGCGTCACGCGCATCGGCGGTCGCCGCGGAAACATCCCCTACCACGGTGCTGACCTTGGCGGGATCGACAGAGGCCAGAAGCTCATCCGCGCGCTTCACCACGGTCTGCACTTCCGTGCTTGCCGCTTCGAAATTGCGCGCCGTGCTCTGCACCGTCTCCATAATGCCCTGAATATCGCTGGAAGCGGAAGCAACATCCTTCGTCACCTTGTCGACATTCGACAGGATGGAATCGATCTTGCCGGCATCCACGGCCTTCACCAGATCCTCGATGGCGGTGAGCGTGCCGTCGAGACGCACCGAAACCGACTGTACCGTTGTGGAAAGCGAGCTGAGGCTTGCAATGAAATTCTTGATGCCGTCGGAATTGGCCGCCAGCGCATCGGAGAATTTTTCGGCATTGCGCACGGTCTGCGTCAACGGGCCACGCGCATCCTGCACGAAACCCTGCAATTCGCCGATGGCCCCATCGGCGCGTTTCAGTATTTTATCCGCCGTGGCGAGCAGGTTGGTGACGCTGGAAAGATCGGCCGTCAGCTCGGCCGGAACGCCGCTTTCGACAGCCTTCTGCAGAATGCGCTCGCCATCCTTGTTACCGCCGGAAAGCTCGATATAGGCAGCGCCCGTCAGGCCCTGAATTTCAAGCACGGCGCGGGTGGACGGGAAAACCGGGGCATCGGCCTGCACTTCGGTAAAGGCGATGGAATAGGCTGGATCATCGCGGTCAATGGCAAGACCGCGCACGGTGCCGACCGGAATGCCGTTGAAGCGCACGGGAGAACCGACGGAAAGACCGTTCGCGGAGCCGGGAATACGCACGACGAGCTGCGCCGTCGGGCCGCCACGACCGAATTCCGCCATCCAGTAAACGAAGCCGAATGCGGCGGCGATCACGATCAGCGTGAAAATTCCGACTATGGTGTAGTTCGCCTTGGTTTCCATGCTTCTTGTTACTCCACCGGATTTTCGTGTCTGCCGTCCGGAAGAACGACAGAGCGCGCCCGTTTACCGCGGAAATAGGACTGCACCCACGGGTCGTCGCAGGCGAACATGTCCTGCAATGTCCCTTCCACCAGCACCTTCTTCTGGCCCAGCACCGCAATGCGGTCACAGACGGAGAACAGGCTGTCGAGGTCGTGCGTCACCATATAGACGGTCAGGCCGAGCGAATCACGCAAGCGCGCGATCAGCATATCAAATTCCGCCGCCCCGATGGGATCGAGGCCGGACGTCGGCTCATCGAGGAAGACGAGGTCAGGATCGAGCGACAGCGCCCGGGCGAGCGCCGCACGCTTGATCATGCCGCCGGAAAGCTCGGATGGGTACTTGTCACCCGCATCGGGCTTCAGCCCCACCATCTCGATCTTCAGATAGGCAAGCTCGTCCATCAGCTTCTTCGGCAGATCAAGATATTCCCGCATCGGCAGCTGGATGTTTTCCTTCACCGTCAGGCCGGAAAACAGCGCGCCCTGCTGGAACAACACACCGAGCCGCTGGTCAAGCATCATGCGGTCGTCTTCGCTCGCCTTGTCGTAATCAGTGCCGAGAATGCGGATCGCACCCGCCTGCCGCGGCAGGAGCCGCAGGATCGCACGCATCAAGACGGATTTGCCGGCACCGGAGGGGCCGATGAAGCCGAGGATTTCACCGCGATAGACATCGAGGTCGAGATTTTCGAGCACGTTGCGGCCGTTAAAACCGACGGTCACGCCCTCGACGGAAAGCACCACCTCGCGCCCGTCTTTCCCGGTTCTGGTCTCCTGCGGTTTCTGGTCCAGTTTCTCCAACGCGCCCTCCCTAAAAATCGATGGCTGCGTAGAAGATGGCGAAAAGACCATCCACCAGAATGACGACGAAGATCGACTTCACCACCGAGGAGGTGACATGCTGGCCGAGCGATTCGGCCGAACCACCCACCTTCATGCCCTCCACCGCCGCGACGATGCCGATGATGAGCGCCATGAACGGCGCCTTGATCATGCCGGCGGCAATGGTCGATTCCTCGACAGCGCCGTGCAGACGCGACAGGAACACTTCGAAAGTGATGCCGGAATAGAGTAGCGCCACGATGGCCGCACCGAAAAGCGCTGCAAAATTGGCAAGAATGGTCAAAAGCGGTAGCGCGATGGTCAGCGCCACCAGCCGCGGAAACACGAGCACGCCGACCGGGTTGAGACCGATCACCTTCAGCGCGTCGATTTCCTCGCGCATCTTCATCGAGCCGATTTCCGCCGTGATCGCACTGCCGGAGCGGCCGGCGATCATGATCGCGGTCAACAGAACGCCGATTTCGCGCAATTGCAGAATGCCGACGAGATCGACAACGAAGACTTCCGCACCGAAATAACGCAGCTGGAACGCGCCCTGCTGGGCGATGATCGCGCCGATCAGGAACGACATGAGCATGATGATCGGCACGGCGCGCACGCCCATATGGTCGATCTGGTTGACGATTGCCGCCGGCGAGACGCCACGGCCGCGCCCGAGCTTCATCTGCGCGCCGCGCACGGCCGAGCCGAGAATATACATGCCCGCCAGGAAATCCGCGCCGTTCTGGATCACGGCCTGACCGATCGGCGCGAAGATGCGTTCCACCAGTCCGGGCTTCGCAACCGGCTCGCCCACCATCTCCGCCTTGTCAGGCAATTGACCGATGACGTCCTCGATCCGGTCGTTGCCGGTGAGCGTGACCGTCGCGCCGTTCGCCTCAAGGTCCCTGCGCAGGCGCTGGATGATCCACGCACCTGTCGTGTCGATGGCTTCGACGGCGGAAAGATCGATCTCGACGGCGCCGCCGGATTTGCTTTTTTCGATCCGGTCGAGGCTTTCAAAAATTCCGGAGAGATTGCTGTTGCGCCAGGAACCACTCATGACAAAACGCAAGCCGCCGCCGGAGACGCTGTCGTCTTCGGTGATTGCGGCCGGGTTCGCCTGTTGCCGTGTGTCCTGTTCTTGCATAATGCTCCGAGCGAGTGCAGCCGTCACGAGATTCTTAAAGGTTTCATAACGTTTTGGCCTCCGGCAGGCCACAGTGACGGCTGACAATTCGTGATAAATTTGGCGTCATGTGTCTTTTGCCGCCCAATCGGAAGTGAAAAAACATGCCCCGTTACCTTCAAGCCACAACAGAACGTTTTCCCGTCGCCGGCAGCTTCACCATTTCACGCGGCACCCGCACGCATGCGGATGTCGTAACGTGCACCATCCGCGATGGTTCCTTTACCGGCATTGGCGAATGTGTGCCCTATCCGCGTTATGGCGAAAGCATCGAAGGCGTCATCGCCGATATCGAGGCGATGGCGGAACAGATCGCCGGCGGCGTGACACGGCAGGAACTACAGCAGGCGATGCAACCCGGCGCCGCCCGCAATGCGGTCGATTGCGCGCTCTGGGACCTCGAAGCCAAGATCAGCGGCAAAACCGTTGCCGAGCGCATCCTTGGACAGGCGGCAAAGCCGCTCGTCACAGCCTACACCATCTCGCTTGCCGATCCCGAGACCATGGCCGCGAAGACGGCGGAAAATGCAGGCCGTCCGCTGCTGAAAATCAAGACCGGCACGGCGGATGACGAAGCGCGTCTAAGGGCCGTGCGCGCCGCCGCACCCGAAGCGCGCATCATCATCGACGCCAATGAGGGCTGGAATGACTATAATATCGAATATTATCTGAGACTTGCGGCAGAGCTGAAGATATCGCTTATCGAGCAGCCGCTACCCGCCGGCAAGGATGACATCCTCGCCCGCATCGACCATCCGGTGCTGATCTGTGCCGACGAAAGCGTGCATTCCACCAAGGACCTCGCCGCCCTGCGCGACCGTTACGATGCGATCAACATCAAGCTCGACAAGACCGGCGGCCTGACCGAAGCGCTCGTCATGAAGGCGGAGGCCGAAAGGCTCGGCTTCACCATCATGGTCGGTTGCATGCTCGGCACCTCGCTCGGCATGGCGCCTGCGGTGCTCGCGGCGCAGGGCACGGCTTTTGCCGATCTCGACGGACCGCTGCTGCTGGCCGAGGATCGTGAGCCGGGGCTGGTTTATGAGGGTTCGCTGGTTTATCCGGCGCGGCCGGAATTGTGGGGGTAAGTCGTGGATATTGAAGGCAGAGAAAAACGATAAGGCGCAACCTCGCCGCTCGTTTCTTCTCCCCGCCGGGGAGAAGGTGGCCCGAAGGGTCGGATGAGGGGGCAACGCTAGCGGTATACGGAGAGCTCGCCCCCTCATCCCGCTGCCGCGACCTTCTCCCCGGCG
The DNA here is from genome assembly GCA_025560025.1 of Agrobacterium tumefaciens. Lineage (NCBI taxonomy): Bacteria > Pseudomonadati > Pseudomonadota > Alphaproteobacteria > Hyphomicrobiales > Rhizobiaceae > Agrobacterium > Agrobacterium tumefaciens. Next base: position 1,303,634 of record CP048485.1, read on the forward strand.
GGGAGAAGGCAAAAGACGCACCCGCTCGCCTTAAATGACGGAAGGGCTCGTCTATAAGGAAGGCGTGGTTATCCGGCCCCGCCGGAATTGCGGAAGTCTCGCCCAGGCACCGCATGCCAAGGCGGCATCTTCTGCGTGCCTTACCCAAAGAGTCACAGGGAAGATTGTAGAACCTCTCCTCCGTCATGCCGGACTTGATCCGGCATCCAGCCACGGCGCGTCTGCGCGGTGAGAAGAGTCTTGCGCGATCAAGGACTTGATCGCACTGGATCCCGGCTCAAGGCCGGGATGACGGTGTGCAGATATTGCCACTCATGGCAGACGGTATTCCATACGAGCATACCTTCAGCGCCCGTCAAACGCCCCCAACTCAGGCCGCGTGCTTCCCGATCAGCCCCGGAATATTCACCGGCTCCATCTCGTCCGAAGCATGTTCGGCGGTAACGTCGCTCGTCTGCATCCAGGTGATCAGCTCGAAGCTGCCATCGGCATTTTCGGCGATCGCCGTGCAGCTCTCCACCCAGTCGCCGGTATTGATGTAGCGGATACCGTCCATGTCTTCCATGACTGCATGGTGAATGTGTCCACAGATGACGCCGTCGACATTGTTGCGCCGTGCCTCGTCAGCCACCACGCGCTGGAATTCGCCGATGAAGTTGACAGCGTGCTTGACCTGCAGCTTGGCCCAGGCCGAAAACGACCAGTAAGGCAGGCCGATGCGGCGGCGCACGGCGGCAATGGCGATGTTGATGGCGATCGCCGCGTCATAGGCCCAGTCGCCGAGATAGGCGAGCAGGCGGGCATTGCGCACCACCACGTCGAACTCGTCGCCATGGATGACCAGATATTTCTTGCCGTCGGCGGCCTCATGGATCATGCGCTCGGCCACTTCGATGCCGCCGAAATGCATGCCCGGAAATTCCCGCAGGAATTCATCGTGATTGCCGGGAATATAGACGATGCGCGTTCCCTTGCGGGCCTTGCGCAGCAGCTTCTGCACCACATCGTTGCAGCCCTGCGGCCAGTACCAGCTGCGGCGCAGGCGCCAGCCGTCGACGATGTCGCCGACGAGAATGATCGTCTCGGCCTCGTGATATTTCAGGAAGTCGAGCAGATAATCCGTCTTGGCCGCCTTGGAACCAAGATGGACATCCGAAATGAAAAGCGTTCTGAACTGTCTGGTTTCGATTTGACCGGCCACGGATTTCATCCCCCTGTTCGGTTGCGTCCCTGCGGCTTTCTTACCTCTCAGAACCAGACTCGTGTTTCAGCAACATGACAGAGACGGGTTTTTGTATGGAATATGACTGATGGCTTCACGAAAACGCGAATAAGCCATGGCCGCATTTGCATAAGGTGCGGTCAAATAACGGCTGTACCACGGGGAAGTTTGTTGTATTCAGGGGGCCGGAATTGAACCAGACATGACGGTGGAAGAATGACCTCTCACGATAAGAACAACACGCCCGCCAACACGGCAAAGGCCGACATCGAGGAACAGGCGCTCTTTTTCCACCGCTATCCGCGCCCCGGCAAGCTGGAAATCCAGGCCACCAAGCCGCTCGGCAACCAGCGCGATCTGGCGCTGGCCTATTCGCCGGGCGTCGCTGCGCCCTGTCTCGCCATCCATGAGAATCCCGAGATGGCGGCGGACTATACCGCCCGCGCCAACCTCGTCGCCGTCATCTCCAACGGCACCGCCGTGCTCGGCCTTGGCAATATCGGCCCGCTCGCCTCCAAGCCTGTCATGGAGGGCAAGGCCGTCCTCTTCAAGAAATTCGCCGGCATCGACGTCTTCGACATCGAGATCGACGCGCCCGGCATCAATGACATGGTCTCGACCATCGCAGCGCTGGAGCCCACCTTCGGCGGCATCAACCTTGAGGACATCAAGGCGCCGGAATGTTTCGAGGTGGAACGCCAGCTGCGCGAAAAGATGAACATCCCGGTCTTCCACGATGACCAGCACGGCACCGCGATCATCGTCGCCGCCGCCGTCACCAATGCGCTGGAACTCGCCGGAAAATCGCTCTCGAGCGTCAAGATCGTCGCCTCGGGTGCAGGTGCGGCAGCCCTTGCGTGCCTCAACCTGCTCGTTGCCATGGGCGCGAAGAAAGAAAACATCTGGGTCCACGACATTGAAGGCCTCGTTTATGACGGCCGCAACACGCTGATGGACGAGTGGAAGGAAGTTTACGCCCAGAAGACCGACAAGCGCGTCCTGGCCGAAACCATCGACGGCGCGGATGTCTTCCTCGGCCTTTCCGCCGCTGGCGTGCTGAAGCCGGAACTGCTGGAGCGCATGGCGGAAAACCCGCTGATCCTCGCGCTTGCCAACCCCAATCCGGAAATCATGCCGGAGGCTGCACGTGCGGCCCGACCGGATGCGATGATCTGCACCGGCCGTTCGGATTTCCCGAACCAGGTCAACAACGTTCTCTGCTTCCCTTACATCTTCCGCGGCGCGCTGGATTGCGGCGCAACCACGATCAACGAGGAAATGAAGATGGCCGCCGTTCAGGCCATCGCCGAACTCGCGCGTGAGGAAGTCTCCGAAGTCGCGGCAAAAGCCTATAGCGGTGAAACCCCGATCTTCGGCCCGAACTACCTCATCCCCTCGCCCTTCGATCCACGCCTCATCCTGCGCATTGCACCCGCCGTTGCCCGTGCTGCTGCCGCAAGCGGCGTCGCCGCCCGGCCGATCACCGATTTCGAAGCCTATCTCGACCAGCTGAACCGTTTCGTCTGGCGCTCCGGCTTCATCATGAAGCCGGTCTTCAATGCCGCCAAGGCTGCCGAAAAGAAGCGCATCATCTTTGCCGAAGGCGAAGACGAGCGTGTGCTGCGCGCCGCCCAGGTGCTCCTGGAAGAAGGCACCGGCATTCCGATCCTCATCGGCCGTCCGCAGATCATCGAAACGCGCCTGAAGCGCTTCGGCCTGCGCATCCGCCCGCATGCGGATTTCGCCGTGGTCAATCCGGAAGACGATCCGCGCTACCGCGATTACGTTGATGACTATTTCGCCCTCGTCGGTCGCGCCGGCATCAACCCGGAGGCGGCCCGTACCATCGTGCGTACCAACTCCACCGTCATCGGTGCGCTTGCGGTGAAGCGTGATGAGGCGGATGCGCTGATCTGCGGCCTCGAAGGCCGTTATGACCGCCACCTGCGCGACGTGAACCAGATCATCGGCAAGCAGGAAGGCGTGCGTTCCTTCGCCGGCCTCAGCCTGCTCATCACCCAGCAGGGTGCGCTGTTCCTCACCGATACTTTCGTGAATTACGACCCGACCTCCGAGGAAGTGGCGGAAATGGCCATTCTCGCGGCCAAGGAAATCCGCCGCTTCGGCATCACGCCGAAGATCGCCCTCGCCAGCCATTCCAATTTCGGTTCCCGCGATTCCGAAAGCGCCCGCAAGATGCGCCGCGCCCTGAAGATCGTGCAGGAAGCCGCACCGGAACTGGAAGTGGACGGCGAAATGCAGGGTGGCTCGGCGCTGTCGGAAGCGCTGCGCAAGCGCGCCATGCCGAACAGCGTGCTGACCGGTGAAGCGAACCTGCTGGTCTTCCCGAACCTCGATGCCGCCAACATCACCCTCGGTGTCACCCGCACCTTGACGGAAGGCCTGCATGTCGGCCCGATCCTGCTCGGCACGGCCCTGCCCGCCCATATCCTGTCGCCCAGCGTCACCTCGCGCGGCGTGGTCAACATGGCGGCGTTTGCCGTGGTGCAGGCCTCGCACCCTTCGGTGTGATAGAGGCCGCATTAACGCAATTTTGAACAGGCTGTTGCCGCATTGCGGCAACAGCCCATGTTATCTTCCTGAAACACGGATTTCGTGAAGTATAACGCCCCTGCCACCGGCCGGGGACATCGAACGGATCGAACAATTGACCCGCCGCAGCCGCATCATCGGCCTCCTGCTTCCCCTTGTTTTCGTCGCCCCGGCCGCCGCTTTCGCGGATCAGGTCTGTGATACGCTCTACGCGCAATTGCGCGAGCCGCCCCGCGTCATCGGCAATACGGCCGAGGTGCGGCGTTATGCCAATGCGCTCGCCCGTCAGAACATCGTGATCCGCAAGATCAGGAACGACCTGCGCAGCTATGGCTGCTCATCCGGCAGCGTCATCGTCTATGGCAGCCCCAATGCCGGGCTCTGCGCCGAGATCGGCGATGCGCTGGTGGATGCCGAAGCCGAACGCGATGCCATCATCCGCGACCGCGACGATGCCATGGCGGCCGCGCGTGACAATGGCGGCGACGTCAGGCGCCAGCGTATTCTCGCCGCCCTCGATGCCAATGGCTGCAGCACCGTGCCGCAAACGGAAACGCAATTGCCTCCGCCGTCACCCGATGTGACGCGTTATCCCGACGCCTTCCGCCAGCAGGGCAATCAGCCGGGACAGGCCGGGCTTTCGCCCTACCCCAACGCCTCCGCCGAGGGCGGGCTTAGAACACTCTGCGTGCGCACCTGCGACGGCTCGTTTTTCCCCATTGCGTCCAACGCCTCGCCGCTCGATTTCCGCGCCCAGGCGGAGCAATGCCAGAAAATGTGTCCGGGAACTGAGACGGAGCTTTATTTCCACTCCATGACGGATCAGGAAACGGCCGACATGGTGTCTGCCGAAACCGGAAAGCCCTACAAGGACCTGCCGACCGCGTTCGCCTACAGGAATGCCTCGGCAAAGGCGCCGGGCTGCGCCTGCAACATGGCCGCCTATCACGATGAAATGCAAAAGCAGGAAGAGGCAGCCCGGCCGGAAGCCGAAAAACCCTATTCCGGCATCACCACCATCCCATCACCGCAAGGCGACAAGGCTCCGAAACCCGCTGAGCAGCAGCAGGCCGCAAAGCCGCCGGAGCAACCGGTTCCTGAACGCGACTACGACCCGAACGACAGCAAGGTCCGCGTCATCGGCCCGAAATTCCTGCCCGACCAGACAGGCCGGATCGACCTCAAAAACCCGGCATTGAAGGGCATACAGCCGCAGCAATAAACGCGCCGCGATGTTTTAAGCCGGCTGGCAACCGCAATCGGATTGCGCCGCATCCCTGCGCGCTGCGTCCGTCATCTGACCCGCTTTGATCCACGATCGGGCATTGAGCGACATATAGTCTTCACCTCGTTTGCCGGCAAATATTCGCACACAACCGTTACGCACAAACGCGATTGACTTCCCCTAAAAGGTGCATACTATCGAGAAATCCACTTAAAGTGGATCAGCACTCAAAGTAAAATACAGACCGCTCGCGCGGCTTCGGCCCCGCGCGCCCTTCATGCATCTCCAGACGAAGACGTCGTCCATCTCAGCCCGAGTGGACGATCAGAGTTTCATTGCCTTTTGAAGCCCACAACCATCAGGAGTAAGCCATGACATCCATTCAAATCACCGCCACCGGCGTAAAATTGCTCGATCCTTTCGTTCCGGTCATCGCCACTTTGCCGACAGGCGAAGCAAAGGAGTCCTATTCCATCTCCGTTTCCGGCATGGGGCAGCTGACCGGCATTTCCTATACCGTTCCGGCCCACACCACCGGAAAGATCAAGGCCCAGCTGCAGATCTCGGCCCTCTCCAGCCAGGATGTGAAGGACCTCAACGCACTTGCACTGGGAATGCTGGAAGCGTCCTATCGCGAGGAGATCAACGAATACGAAAAGACCACCGCCAGCGCCAACCTGTCGGTCTGGACATGGTTCTTCGGCGGCGGCGGCGCGTCGGCATCCTATGAAAAGACCAGGCAGGAAATGCGCTCCAAGGGCCTGACCGAACAGCAGATCACCATGCTGATGGATGCCTTCCTGGAACGCGCAAAAAACATGTCAACCGTCGAGATCGAGTTCTACGTGAACAATCAGAACAACGACTACGCTGTCTCCGGTGACGTCTATCTCTACACCGTATCCGGCACGATCAGCACTGAAAAAGGCACCTCCCAATACCGCATGCTGGCCGATCAGGCAGCAGCCGGCGGCCCTCCGCCCGCAGGAGGCGGCGCGCCGTCCAGCGGCAAGATCATTCCCTTGAACTGATGCTTGCAATCCCGTGCGGCGCTGGCCTCCACCCCGGCGCCGGCGCCGCCCGGTCGACATCCGTTTTCACCCTTTTACCCATGAGGCAAGCGAATGACTTTCGAGGAACTCACCGCGCTCAAGGAGCGGCACTACCACCAATTGACAGGCATACCCGGCGTCACGGCAATCGGCGTCGGACTGCTTGAAGACGACACCGGCGAACTGACCCAGGAGCTGGGCCTGATCCTCTACCAGCATGCGCCGGAAGCATCGCTGCAGGCAAGCCTGATGACGACACTCGGCGGCGCGCCGGTGCAGGTGCGGGAGGGCTCTTTCATACGCCCGCATGAGGCCTTGAGAACGCCGCCTGTTCCGGGAACGGAATTGAAGGATCATCCAAGACGCCTCTCCGACAATCCGCGCGAGAAGATCGTGGAGCCGATGGTCGGCGGCATCAGCGGTAGCCCGGATTACTGGTCGTGGACCGATACCGTCGGCACCATCGGGCTGGTCGTCAGGGCCGCCAATGGAGCGCCGCTGATCGTGAGCAATGCGCATGTCATCTGCCGGGACAATGGACAGATCGGCGATGACGTCTCGCAGCCGGCACGCACCTGGCTCGGTGATCTCGCCGCCAATATCGTCGCCCTGCAGAGGGGCAACATCGTCTATCAGGGAACCAGCTATGGCGTCGATGCGGCCGTTGCCAGCCCCACAAACGGCCGGCTCGCCACCATCGGCGCGATCTACAACCTTCCCTCACCGGTGGGAGCAGCCGTTGCGGCACTCAACATGAATGTCACGAAATCGGGGGTGACGACGAACATCACCAATGGCGTCGTTTCCGGCTTTTACGATGTGCAGCAGCCGAACATGCGCAACCAGATCGGCATATCACCCCGCCGCGCCGGCGAGGTTTTCAGCCAGCCGGGCGATAGCGGCAGCGCCGTGATCGACACGGCGGGCAACAACGTCGTCGGGCTGTTTTGGGGCGCAAGCGCCCAGGGCACGATCAGCCTCGCCAGCCCCATCCAACCCATCCTCAATCTTTTCAACTGCACCATCGTCTGACGCATGAAAAACGTCTGACAGATGGAAAACCATCCTTTCCGAGCGCTCATTCGGGAAGGGTGCCCCCCAAAGCGAAGCCGCTCACCCACCCCACCGGTTGCGGAACACCAGCTCTTCCAGCGGCACACGCTGCCGCCAGCCCTTCACCGCCAGTTCCGGCTCGGTGTAAAGCGCATCGACGCGGCCGAGGCACAGCCAGGCCACGATTTCGATATGGTCGGGAATGCCCAGAATGGTGCGAATGTCGCTATCATGGAAAATGCTGACCCAGCCGACACCGATGCCTTCGGCGCGTGCCGCAAGCCAGAGATTCTGGATGGCGCAGACGGTGGAATAGACATCCGTGCGCGGATTATGGGTGCGGCCTAGCACCACCTTGCCGCCACGCGTCGGATCGCAGGTGACGCAGATGCTCAGCGGCGCCTTGCGGATGCCTTCAAGCTTGAGACTACGGTAGAGCGTCTGCTGCTCGCCCGTAAACATCGCCGCCGCCTCCTCATTGGCGCGGCTGAAGGCCACAAAGGCAGCCTGCCTCACGGCGCCATCGGTAACGAGCGTGAAATTCCACGGCTGCATGAAGCCGACGGAGGGAGCGGAATGCGCAGCCCGCAGCAGGCGCTGCACCACCTCTTCCGGCAAAGGATCGGGCAGGAACTGGTCACGTACGTCACGGCGGCTTTCAATGGCGCGGTAGATCGCCTCGCGTTCCTCGCTGGAAAAAGGCCGGGCGGGTGAAAGCGCGTGATCGAACGGATCGGCTTTCAATGGACCGGTGGCGGACGGATCAATCGGCATCGTTTATCCCCAACAATGCGGGCGCGGCTGTGCTGAAACCTTACCGGTTTTCGCCTGCACGACACGCCTCTTCAACAACCTGCCGCCGTCCACGCGGTTCGGTCTATCCCGTCAGGCCGGTCTTCTGACTCGGCTTCATCCGCCCTTTTCGCCTTCCCGAACTGCTTCAGTGGCTTGTGAAAAGGGCATCAGCCTCACAGCGCTGGGCACGTTCCGGTCTTTCACCGGATTCCCGATTCTCCCACCGCAACCGGCGGGCACCTGACGCAGAAAGCTATGGGCAAGAAGGCTTGCGAAGGCAAGTGTCTTGCAGGACTGTGCGGCAATGTGACCACGGCACACCGTCATAGCGGTCTTGAGCAACATCCAGACAGCCCAAGTCTTTGGGCTGAAAAGAGGCCTTTCGACGCGCAGACGCGCATCGGCTGGATGCCGGATCAAGTCCGGCATGACGGAAGAAGAATAGATCACGCGACAGGGAAATACCTGACATAGGCGAACTCATCCCCATCCGGTGACCAGTTGGGTGAGTTCATCGTGCCCTGCCCGCCAAAAAGCTCAAACAGCGTCTCGGCATTGCCGCCATCCATATCCATCAGCCGCACCCGCACGTCGAGGTCGCGCGGATGGTCGAAGACATCGCCGTCATAGGAGACGAACACCACCTTGTCACCTTTCGGAGACGGATGCGGAAACCAGTCGCCATAGGAACTGTCGGTGATCCGCTCGACGGCTGAACCATCCACCTGCACGCGCCAGATCTGCATCAGCCCGGTGCGGCTGGAATTGAAATAGACCCACCCGCCATCAGGCGAATAATCCGGCCCGTCATTGCGGCCTTCGCCATGGGTCAGCCGCGTCTCGACGCCGCTTGCTATATCCATCGAATAGATATCGAAGACCTGATCGCGAATGCCGCAATAGGCAAAACTTTTCCCGTCCGGAGCCCATCCGTGCCAGTAGGAAGGAAGGTTCTTCGTCATCAGCCGTGGCGCGCCGCCCGCCGAGGGCATGAGATAGATGGCACTCTTGCCAAATTCCACCTTGTCGGAAATGGCGTAGAGCGATCCATCCGGCGAAATGCCGTGATCATTGTTGCAGAGCGTGGCAAAGCCGGTATCGATCCTCTCCGGCGACGCATCACCGGCAAGGGACAGGCGGTAAAGCAGCCCTTCGCTGTTCAGCAGCAGATATTTTCCATCCGGCGACCAGTTCGGCGCTTCAAAAAGATCAGGCGTCTGCCACACCACCCGCATCTGCCGGGTGCGGATGTTGAAGATTTCGATGGAGCTGCGCATTCTGCCTCCCGGGCGTGTCCGTGTTCTCGCTCAAAGCGCCCGGCAATGCAGACATTCCGTTTGCATCCGCCATCGCCATGATTATGATCCTAGGGCGGCAGGCACCGTCCTGCAAATTCAAACCGGAAAAAACGCCAGCGCTCCGGCACCGTCCGTGACCCTTGCCGTTTCTCCCAGATCCGAGGTTCCGCGATGAATACCATCGCCGATCACGGCATCCGCTTCGGGCGGATCGCCGCAATGCTTCCTGTCAAAAACATCGAAAAGGCCCATGATTTTTATGTCGGTGTTCTAGGCTTCGAAAAAACCTTCGAAAACGGCAACCCTGTCGGTTTCATGATCCTCAAACAGGGTAATGCCGAGCTGCATCTGACATTGCAGCCCAGCCACAAGGCAGCGCCCTTCAATGTGGCGCATATGATGGTGAGCGATGTGGACGCGCTTCACGCAATCTGCAAAAGCCAGGGCTTGCGCATCATCAAGGGCCTGCAGGACAAGGATTACGGCCTGCGCGCCTTTGTGTTTGAAGACCCGGATGGCAACCGCATCGATGTGGGGCAGGTTATTTGAGATGAGCGAACGGCGCGGGGTTTTCTCCGCGCCGCTTGCTTAAACACGAAGGCTTGTTGTGGAACGAGCGCATGCCCCTTGTTTCTTCTCCCCGCCGGGGAGAAGTCCGCGGCAGCGGGATGAGGGGGCAAGGGCAGTGAGTTACGGCAACGTTGCCCCCTCATCCGACCCTTCGGGCCACCTTCTCCCCGGCGGGGAGAAGAAACACGCGGCAACGCCGGGCAGAACCATCCGCTACCCGCGCCTTCCTTCAATCACCGATCCCGGAACCGGTTGGTAATCGGATAACGCCGGTCACGCCCGAAGTTCTTCTTGGTGATCTTCACACCCGGCGCCGATTGCCGGCGCTTGTATTCGGCGAGATAAAGCAGATGCTCCACCCGGTGCACGGTGGCCACATCATGACCGCGCGCGAGAATCTCCTCGACCGACATTTCCTTCTCGACAAGGCACTCAAGAATATCGTCCAGCACCGGATAGGGCGGCAGCGAATCCTGGTCGGTCTGGTTGGGGCGCAATTCCGCCGAAGGTGCCTTGGAAATGATATTGGCCGGGATCACCTCGCCGGAAGGGCCGAGCGCGCCCGGCGGCACATTACCGTTGCGCCAGCTGGAAATGGCATAGACCTGCATCTTGTAGAGGTCCTTGATGGGATTGAAACCGCCATTCATGTCGCCGTAAAGCGTGGCATAACCCACCGACATTTCCGACTTGTTGCCCGTCGTCACCACCATCGAGCCGAACTTGTTCGAGACAGCCATCAAGATGGTGCCGCGCGCGCGGCTCTGCAGGTTTTCCTCGGTAATGCCCTCTTCCGTGCCTTCGAAAAGATCTGACAGTGCCGAGAGGAAACCTTCCACCGGCTCGACGATCGGCACGATGTCGTAACGGCAGCCCAGCGCTTTCGCGCAATCGGCCGCGTCCTTCAGCGATTCCTCCGAAGTATAGCGGTAAGGCAGCATGATGCAACGCACCCGCTCCTCGCCCAGCGCATCGACGGCAAGGGCGGCGCAGATCGCCGAATCGATACCGCCGGAAAGGCCGAGAACCACGCTCTTGAAGCCGTTCTTGTTCACGTAGTCGCGAAAGCCCAGCATGCAGGCGCGGTAATCCGCCTCCTCGCCTTCGGGAATTTTCGAGAAAGGTCCGCTTTCGCAGCGCCACCCCTCTTCCGTACGTTTCCAGTCGGTGACGGCAAGCGTCGCCTCGAACTGGCTCATCTGGAAGGCAAGTGTCTTGTCGGCATTAAAGCCGAAGCTCGCGCCGTCGAACACCAGCTCATCCTGCCCGCCCAGCTGGTTGGCGAAGACGAGCGGCAGGCCGCTTTCGATAACCTGCCGCAGCGCCACCTGGTGGCGCACGTCGAGCTTGCCGCGATAATAGGGCGAACCATTCGGCACCAGCAGGATTTCCGCCCCGCTTTCGGCCAGCGTTTCGCACACGCCCATCTCGTTCCAGATTTCCTCGCAGATCGGAATGCCGATCCTGACCCCACGGAAATTATAGGGACCGGAAATCGACCCTTCGGCGAAAACGCGTTTTTCGTCGAATTCACCGTAATTCGGCAGGTCGATCTTGTCGCGCAGCGCGATGATCTTGCCGCCATCCAGAAGCGCCACGGAATTGTGCCGGCCCGTCTCGCCCTGGCGCGGAAAACCGATGACGATGCCCGGCCCGCCATCGGCGGTTTCCGCCGCCAGCTCTTCCACGGCCTTCAGGCATGCCTTCAGGAAAGCCGGTTTCAGCACCAGATCTTCCGGTGGGTAGCCGGATATGAAAAGCTCGGTCAAAAGCAGAAGATCGGCGCCCTGTGTCGCCGCATCGGCCCTTGCCTCGCGCGCCTTGGCGAGATTGCCCGCCACGTCGCCAACGGTGGGATTGAACTGCCCGACGGCAATCCGGAGATGGTTCTGGATATCGTGTCTGTCGCTCATGGCTTTTCAATACCGCGCCCGTGCCCGCTCCGCAACGCGGCAATTGCATGGCGACGCCCGTTACGCATGGCAGGCGCCCGTTCACGCTAAGGTTATCGCCGCAGCCGCCAGGTTGCGCAAAGTTCATGTCGCGTTCATCGCGCTTATGTGACAGTTACATGACACTTTTGCGACACCCGATTCACCTCCCCGGATCGGCCGTGCCGCCTGCAATACCGGAGTATGAGTTTGAGAGATTCGGCGCCAAAAACAACGGCTTCCGAAAAGGCTTTGTTCGTCTTTTCGCCTGCATGGACAAGGAGCCTTTCGAAGCTTTCGGGCACGGCCTATACGCTTGCCAACCTGACTGTCGCATCCATCGTGCTGGTCGTGGCGCTGGAGTGGATCGCCCGCGGTTCGCTCCATGATGTCGGTGCGTTCCTCACCTCGTCCACCCGCCCGGGCATGACCACCATTGCCGCCGTTCTGCTTTTGCTGGTGGCGCTGGATGCCATTCTTGGCCGTCGTTATCTGTCGCTCATTGCGGTTACGCCGCTTTGCGTGCTGACGGGACTGATTTCCGCACAGAAACAGACCTATCTCTCCGATCCGCTTTATCCTTCCGACCTGCTGTTTGGCCGGCAGATCCTCGAGCTTCTGCCCACCATGCTGAAGGCCCAGCCGCTGACGGCGGTGCTGGTCGGGCTTGGCCTCTGCGCCACGGTTGCGGCGCTGGCCGCCCTCTGGCTGCTGGCGCGGCGTTATTCTCCGGGCCTGAACTGGCGTGAACGCGCCGCAGGTCTGGCATTGGCGCTGCCGCTTTTGGCCAGTCTCGCCTCGCTGATGGATTATTCGCATTATTCCTGGGTACGCGATCGCCTCAACATCATTCCCATGATGTGGGACCAGCAGGAAAACTACCGCCACAACGGCTTCCTGATGGCTTTTGCCTTCAACATTCCGATGGCGAATGTGTCCGCCCCGCAGGGTTACGGTGAAAACAGCATTGCCGACCTGACGGCGCAGCCCGCCGCCTTTGCCGCCAACAAGGGCGATTACCCCGATGTCATCATGCTGATGAGCGAATCGCTCTGGGATCCGACCCGGCTTGAAAACGTGAAGCTCTCGGCCGATCCGATGCCGACCATTCGCGCCAAACAGTCCGGCAATGTCTTTTCCCCCGAGTTCGGTGGCATGACGGCGAATGTGGAATTCGAGGCGCTGACCGGCTTTTCCAACGCCTTCCTGCCCTATGGCAGCATTCCCTATCAGCAATATATCCGCCGCCCGGTGCCCTCGCTTGCCAGCTTCTTTCGTGGCGAGGGTTATTCGGCCATCGCCATGCATCCGTTTCAGGAATGGTTCTGGAACCGCAAGCAGGTCTATCAGAATTTCGGCTTCGAGGAATTCCGTTCCGAAGAGACGCTGCCGGCCATGGAAAAACGCGGCAACTTCGCCTCCGACGACGCGCTGATGGAGGAGATCATGGCGACGGCCGAGCAGGCCCGCAACCCGCTCTTCCTCTTCGCCGTCACCCTGCAGGGACACGGTCCCTACGAGGCGGGCCGTTATGCCGCCGATACCATCGGCGTGGAAGGCGATCTCTCCCCTTCGGCATCGCAGGCGCTCTCGACCTATTCGCAAGGGGTGGTGGAGGCCGACGAGGCCCTTCTGAAACTGATGCGCTGGGCCAAGAAGCGCGACCGTGAAACCATCATCGTCCTCTTCGGCGATCACCTGCCGCCCCTCGGCCAGACCTTTGTGGAAAGCGGCTACATGCCCGGCATGGTGGCCAGCCGCCGCGCGCCGCTGGAGATCATGAAAAAGGAACACGAGACACCGCTCGTCGTGTGGTCCTCGAAAAAGGGCGTGCGCAAGAATATCGGCACCATCAGCCCGGCGCTGTTGCCCTATCATGTGCTGAAAACCGCCGGCTTTTCCGATCCCTTCTACACCGGGACGCTCGGCGAGGTTCAGCAGGCGTTCTCCGTCATCGACCGGCATATGCTGGTCGGCAAAGACGGCAAGGCCCTGCCCGACTGGTCGATTGCCCCCAATTCCATTCCCGACGTGGTGCGAGATTACCGCCTGCTGCAATTCGACATGATGTTCGGCGAGCAATATGGCCGCGAGCGCTTCTTCCCCGGCTTCAACTGGGTCAACGAGGGCACGCCCTCCGTCTGATGGTTTTCGGCCTGGGACATCTGAACCGCATGGCTGTGGAAATCGTTTGAATTCCATCGCCATGCGGGTTTATCTCGGAACGGCCCGCACCGAACCCTCAGCAACCGGAGACACGCCGTGTCAGATATCTCCGACTATGTCACCTCACATTTCAAGCGCTCCTCCCGTGAAATCGGCGAGGTGGAGCGGCGCATTCTGGAACTGGCGCAACAGAAAAAACTGGTTTCGAGTGACACCAATGCGGAATTTTCCGCCGGCGCGGGCCTTGCCGACAGGCTGGCCGACAATATCGCCAAGGTCGGCGGCTCCTGGGGTTTTATCCTCAGCTTCTGCTTTTTTCTGGTGATCTGGGCCATCGTCAACACCATCGTGCTGACAACGGGGGCCTTCGACCCCTACCCCTTCATCTTCCTCAACCTGCTGCTCTCCATGCTGGCCGCCATTCAGGCGCCGATCATCATGATGTCGCAGAACCGGCAGGCCGCCCGCGACCGCTTCGAGGCCGCCAAGGACTATGAGGTGAACCTGAAGGCCGAGCTTGAGGTTCTCTCCCTGCATGAAAAGATCGATGTGAAGGTGCTGGCCGAACTTGCGGCGCTGCGGCAGGACCTCGCCAGCCTCCACCACCACGTCACCCGCAAAGGCGACTGACGCCGAGCTAAATTCATCCCCGCTTTTCCCCGCCCTGCCGCGCCCTGTTATCTTGAACGCAGTCCTGCCGGGTGGATGCCAGACGTGGCGCAAACCGAGGGACGGTTCTGATAGGGACGGTGGCGCGTTCGTGACGACAGAACCATTTCGCAGGGAGGCGGTGCACAGCCCTTTGCGAGATACGGCATAGTGAAAGACCCGGCTGCGCAACGCATCCGACCCACACCAACCTCAACTAAAGCGCAGCCGGGCAATCGCCCGACGCCCTCCCGCTATCCCCGTCCGGCAGCGCCGTGCGGGATGAAGCTGTTGGGGTTTTTAGGGCGTGTTCAGGAAGTGAAGGAGGAGCACGGGGCTTTACCCCCCCTCTGCCCTGCCGGGCATCTCCCCCTCAAAGGGGGAGATCGGCAAGAGGCCCTTTTGTCGCTTCATTCACAAGCCTATAGATGGGCGAGGCCTTGCCGCAGATCGATCTCCCCCCTTGAGGGGGAGATGCCCGGCAGGGCAGAGGGGGGTAAAGCCACACGCGCCCTACGACCGCTTTGAATCGCACAACCTCCTGAAAGTTCACACCCAGTTACGAATCCGTCAGATTCTTGCGCTACAGATTGACGCAGGCGTTTGTTGCATTGCACTCTTGCGGGCAAGGCTTACGGGGAATCACTTCCCCTCGTCAAAATGGCATCACGACCATTTCGCGGCGACGCCACACCGGACAGCACTGTCCGGTCAACGAAATACATTCTGCACCGGGGTTTTTCATGCACCAGTTCGATCTGATTGTTGTCGGCAGCGGTCCGGCCGGAAGACGGGCCGCCATCCAGGCCGCCAAGCTCGAAAAGAAGGTTCTGGTCATCGAGAAAGGCAGCCGCGTCGGCGGCGTTTCCGTGCACACCGGCACCATTCCTTCCAAGACCCTGCGCGAGACCGCGCTCAACCTCACCGGCTGGCGCGAGCGCGGCTTTTACGGCCGCTCCTACCGCGTCAAGCAGGAGATCGACGCGGACGATCTGCGCCGCCGCCTGCTCATCACGCTGGACCACGAGGTCGAGGTACTGGAACACCAGTTCGCCCGCAACCGCGTGCAGCATATTCGCGGCACGGCAAGTTTCGTTGATGCCAACACCATGAAGGTGGTGAAGAACGACGGTGAAATCATGAATGTCACCGGCACCTCCATCCTGCTGACCATCGGCACCCGCCCCTACCGGCCGCCGCATATTCCCTTCGACGGCCAGGCCGTGCTCGATTCGGATGAAATTCTCGAGATCAAGGAGTTGCCGCGCTCCATGGTCGTCGTTGGCGCCGGTGTCATCGGCATCGAATATGCCACCATCTTCAGCGCGCTCGACACGCAGGTGACGGTGGTGGAGCCGCGCGAGACCATGCTGGAATTCATCGACAAGGAAATCGTCGAGGACTTCACCTACCAGCTGCGCGACCGCAACATGAAGCTGATATTCGGCCAGAAGGCGGAAAAGGTGGAGCGTGATGAGAGCGGCAAATGCCTGGTATCGCTCAGCAATGGCCGTGTCCTGAAAGCCGAGACGGTGCTGTTTGCCGCCGGCCGTGTCGGCGCCACCGATACGCTCAATCTTTCCGCCTGCGGGCTGGAGGCCGACAGCCGTGGCCGCCTGAAGGTCGATCCCGAAACCTTCCAGACCTCGGTGCCGAACATCTATGCCGCCGGCGATATCATCGGTTTCCCGAGCCTTGCCTCCACGTCAATGGAACAGGGCCGCATCGCCGCCCGCCACGCCGTCGGCGCACCGGCCGGCGAGCCGCCGCAATTCTTCCCCTACGGCATCTATGCCGTCCCGGAAATCTCCACCTGCGGCCTGACGGAAGAAGAAGTCATCGAACGCGGCATTCCCTATGAATGCGGCATCGCCCATTTCCGCGAAACCTCGCGTGGCCACATCATGGGCCTCGACAGCGGGCTGTTGAAGATGATCTTCTCGCTCAAAACCCGCCGCCTGCTTGGCGTCCACATCGTCGGCGAAGGTGCGACCGAACTGGTGCATATCGGCCAGGCGGTGCTGAACCTGAAGGGCACTGTGGAATATTTCGTGGAGAATACGTTCAATTACCCCACGCTCGCGGAAGCCTACAAGATTGCCGGGCTGGATGCGTGGAACCGCATGGGCGAGATCAAGAAGGATTGAGAGAGTATTCAGCGGGACGGCACAACGCCATACGGGCGCTTGTGGTAAGGTCGTAGCCTCCTCTCCTCGTCACCCCGGACTTGATCCGGGGTCCAGCCAGCCCAAGTCCTTGGGCTGAAAAGACGCGCCGTGGCTGGATGCCGGATCATCCTCGGGCTAGTTCCGGGGACCGGCATGACAAAGGGAGTTTTTCGCCCCGAGACTTAACCTTAGAAACATAGGCCGCCAACGGCATGCTAAAACCTCTCCGTCGTCATCCTCGGGCTTGACCCGAGGATCCACAATCCGGTGCACCACGGATCCTCGGGTCAAGCCCGAGGATGACGCCGAGTTTTCAGACACCCCACTGCGGGCGGAACCGCACTCACCACCGAATACTATACCGCGCACTAACCCCCGGCCGGAAATGATCCGCATAGCCCTGATCCAGCGTTCCCCGCACCGTCAGATTGTCGCCGATCTTCTGCTCCACCGCCACGCCGCTGCTGAACTCGTTGAAGCTGTTGCGGCTCGCCCCCGTCAGCACGAAAGCCGTGCCGGTCTCCGAGCGGGACAGACGCAGCGACTGCGATACATCCAGCCCGTTCCATTGCTGCGCCGTGCCGTCATAACGCACGGTGAAATTGCGGTTTGCCTCGATATCCAGTTCCGGCGTGACGATGCGCTTCTGCTGCGACGTCATGGAAAGGCTGCTCGATCCCGTCAGCGCGTTGAAGATGACGCCGACATCACGGGCCAGCGAAACGCCGGGCAACTGTTCGGCCAGCAGCGTGACATTGCCCCATACCCGCACCGGCGTATCCACCACCTGCCCCGTCTTCGAGGCATTCATGCCCATTTCAAGCCCGGCGCGGATCGGCGTATCGACCGGCAGTTTAGCACCGATGCGCGCCGTATAGGAGCGGTCGGAATTCTTGACCGGCTTCCAGATCAACCCTGCCTCATCCGCATGGGCGGCAGCTCCCGCAAGGGCATAAAGGGCGATGAAAAGGGCGGAACCCGTACGGAGTGACATACTTGTCCCCTGGCAAATTAAGGGCGCACCGGGAGAACCCGGCAGGCACGGTAAAAGCTTAAGGCCAATGGTTTGGCAGCGATAAGGCCGCACGAGAGCGGCACACAATGCCCGAACGACCGCATGCAACGGCCGGGGCAAATCATGCTGCGCAGGGTGCCAGATGAACAGGAGATGAACAAGAGCAGATGCAGCAAAAAATCATGCTGCACCGCATTGTGATCGGGAAGCTTCCCATGAGAGGTGCACCGAATGCTTGACGAATCGGCTTTTCCCAACGGATATTTGTTGCCGCGTGGCCTGCGCCTAACCTCCACGACCTTCCCCAGCAGGGTCTTCAATGGAGGCAAAGGGACTATTGTCTCAGGCACTTGTCTTGGTCCGATCGTTTCGGGCGGGTTGCTGGGGAACTGCGTCCGGGACGTGAAAGGCCTGACAATGACGCAAAATAGCAATCTAAAACGGCGTGTAAGAGCGCGCGCAGCCAAAACCGGCGAATCTTATACAGCTGCTCTCCAGCATATTCGCAGAATACCGGATGCTCCTTTGAGCAACTCAATACGCGTGGCGGTCGCGCAGACATCCCTGTTCAACGATCCTCGTGACATCTCCGCCCTAAAAACCTGCGGACAGGAAATCCGCCGTCTTATGGACGATGCCCATAAGGCTGGCGCTCGTCTCATACATTTCCCTGAAGGGGCAACGTGCTGGCCACATAAACGGATCATGTCAGAGACTGGTCCGGGGCAAATCGGACCATCCGACTGGACACGCTTTGAATGGGAAACTCTGCGCGAAGAACTGGAGGCGATCAGAAAACTGGCGCGCAAGCTGAAACTATGGACGGTTTTGGGTGCCGTCCATCAACTCACGCCACCGCACCGGCCATATAACAGCCTGTATGTCGTCTCCGATCGTGGAAAGCTTGTAACGCGCTACGACGAACGATTGTTGTCGAACACCAAAATCTCGTTCATGTATTCGCCGGGAAGCGTCCCGGTGACGTTTGAAGTCGATGGCTTCCGTTTCGGTTGCGCGCTTGGCATGGAAGCGCACTATCCGGAAATATTCATGGAATATGAGAAGCTGAATGTCGATTGCATGCTGTTTTCGACCGCGGGCGACGCTCCTTCCAATGCTGCGGCATTTGCCGCAGAGATATTGGGGCATGCGGTGAGCAACACCTATTGGGTCAGCTATTCCACCCTTGCCTCACAGAGTCCCAGCGCTCCCTCGGGAATCGCCGCACCGGATGGTCAATGGGTGGCGCAATGCCCGATGAATGGTTTACCGGCCATTGCGCTAGCGGATGTCATCATCGATCGGGAAAGTCCCGCGCGACCATGGCGGCGAAAAGCGCGCGCCGACCTTTACGCGCCTCATCAGGTGAATAACGACCCGAGAAGCGACAGCCGGAACCAGTTCTAACACTCAATACCGGCCAGTGGCGCTGGTTTGTGCCACTGGCCAATTGGCTCAGGGCGGAACGTCGCGTCCACGCCCAAACAAAAAGGCCGCAGCTTGCGCCACGGCCCCTTGTTCAATCAGCTTGCACTGAAGAAGATTATTCAGCGTCGCCTTCCGCGGCCTTCTTCTTGGCCGGAGCCTTCTTCTTCGGAGCGGCTTCTTCGCCTTCAGCGGCGTCGTCAGCCTTGGCAGCAGCCTTTTTCTTGGCCGGAGCCTTCTTCTTGGTTTCCGTTGCTTCTTCGGCGTCGTCAGCCAGCAGCTCTTCCTTGGAAACGGTCTTGTCCGTTACCGAGATTTCGGAGAGCAGCTTGTCGATGACCTTTTCTTCGAAGATCGGAGCGCGCAGCGAAGCGGAAGCGCCGGGGGTGTTGCGGAAGAAATCGAGGATTTCCTTCTGCTGGCCCGGGAACTGCTGCAGCTGCTGGAACAGCGCGCGCTGCATTTCTTCTTCGGTCACTTCAACGCCGGCCTTTTCGCCGATTTCGGAGAGAACGAGGCCGAGACGGACGCGGCGTTCAGCCAGCTTGCGATATTCTTCGCGGGCTTCTTCTTCGGTCGTGTCTTCGTCAGCGAAGGTCTTGCCCGACTGTGCGAGATCGGTGTTGATCTGGCGCCAGATGTTGTCGAACTCGGCGTCGACGAGGCCAGCCGGCGTGTCGAACTTGTACATTTCGTCGAGCTGGTCGAGGATCTGACGCTTGACCTTCTGGCGGGTGACGTTGCCGTACTGGCTTTCGATCTGGCCCTTGACGATTTCCTTCAGCTTTTCAGCCGATTCGAGACCGAGCTTTTCAGCCAGTTCGTCGTTGATTTCAACGGCAGCAGCAGCGGCAACTTCCTTGACGGTGATGTCGAAGTTGGCTTCCTTGCCAGCAAGGTTTGCAGCCGGGTAATCGGCCGGGAAGGTCACGGTGATGGTCTTTTCATCGCCAGCCTTGACGCCGACCAGCTGGTCTTCGAAGCCGGGGATGAAGCGGCCCGAACCGAGAACCAGTTCGGCATCTTCAGCAGCGCCGCCGTCGAAGGCAACGCCGTCAACCTTGCCGAGATAGTTCATGGTGACGCGGTCGCCATCGGCGGCCTTGCCCTTCTTGGCTTCAAAGGTGCGGGCGCTTTCAGCGATCTTCAGGATCTGCTCGTTGATTTCGTCTTCGGAGACTTCAACAACTTCGCGGGTAACCTTGATGCCGTCATTGGCCTTCAGTTCGATGGCCGGAATGATTTCGTAGGCAACGGTGAATTCGAAATCGGATTCGGCCGACAGGATCTTTTCGGCTTCCTGCTCGTCTTCGGTCATGGAGATGGCCGGCTGGGTAGCAGACTTCTCGCCGCGGCTGGAAAGGATTTCGGTCGGCTTTTCACGAACCAGCTCGTTGACGAGGTCGGCCATGATGGACTTGCCGTACATCTTCTTCAGGTGGCCAACCGGCACCTTGCCGGGACGGAAACCGTTGATGCGAACCTTGTCCTTGGCGTCAACCAGGCGCTCGTCCAGACGGGCCTTCATGTCGGCGGCCGGAATAACGACCTTGAGTTCGCGCTTCAGCCCTTCAGCGAGCGTTTCGATAACCTGCATTTTCCTAACCTTCACATCATGGCGGCGGTGCTCAGACAGCCGTTGGTTTACTTTCGAGCACTGCGCCGGAAACGTCGTTCCCCGGCCGTGGCTTCCCTTATTTCTTGACACAAGCGCCTGCCGGACACCATTGCGCCCGCGCCCGAGAGAAAGACCAAGGGGTAAAATGAACCCCGAAGCTCCCGCATCTTATAAAGATGCACTCTGGCGCAAGCGTGGCACAGCCATGCCTTGCTTGTGGTGCGGGTAGAGAGACTCGAACTCCCACGCCGAAGCGTTGGTACCTAAAACCAATGCGTCTACCAATTCCGCCATACCCGCACGTTGGGCGGCGGTATGTCACAATGTTCAGAAAGGGTCAAGCACGCCGTTCCCCCCGCCCCTCGTTTCCTCCGGACTTTTCTTGTCGCCTGCGCCGGCGGGAAGAGGCCGCCGCCCTCTTTGACTATTTGCAGCCCGCGCCAGGAGAGAAGACACGACAGCGGAACAGAGACTATTCCTTGCGGAGAAAGAAAAGCCGCACAGCCCGGCCCGCGCCTTTCCCGCCCGGCAAATCCGCATGGAGGCCGGCGCGGAAAGCGGAGATATTTATGCGGCTACGTTGACATTATATATAGCACGCCCCGCGCCGCACATTGCGCGCGCCCTTTTTCTAATCTGCAATTCACGACTGCTGCGCCCTCCCCCTGCCCGGTCAACCCTCGCGGATTCGCAATGCCGCCCATCCTGCCACCACCAAAAGCACACAAATTGGTCACAAATTATGCATGCATCGCCGCAATCGGCCCGTTTTACCGGCTTGCATTGCATTCCGCGCATAGGTGGCATCTTGCTTTGTCTGTTTTTCTTTTGATTAAACCGATTATATTCGTGGTCATACAGAGATCGAGTTCAGCCCCGGACCAAAGCCTCCCAAGACTGGCCGTAGAGACTGAACAGCACGAAGAGGAAGATGAAAATGAACATTACTCGCTCGCTCACCAACTGGCGCAAGTATCGTCAGACCGTAACCGAACTCGGCCGCATGACCGACCGCGAACTGAGCGACCTCGGCATTGGCCGTCAGGACATCCGCCGCGTCGCCCGTACCGCCGTCGGCATCTAATCCGCCTCGCCGCTTGAATGCGGCGGATGCGAGACTACCCTTCCAAAAGGCCTGAGGCTTCCGCCTCTGGCCTTTTTTTTGTTTTGGGCGATCCTTGAGCAGCGCCCCTCTCCGCCTTCACATGCCGCGAGCACAGCGGTGAAAAATGCATCGCTCAGCCGATCGCCTGGAGCAATGCGAAGCGCCCGAAGGCATTGCCGGCGCCCCAAAAATTGAAAATGGCCGCCCAAATGCCCTCAGAGGCCGCCCAATCTTCAAAAACCGCCCGAAAGACGGGCATTTCCGCTCATATTTTGCTCAGACGATAAGCAAAGCCGCAAATTTAGCCGACATAGTGCACAAATGCATGGCAGTAGCCTAAATTCTGCACTGCACAACATGGCTCAATGTCTATATATAAACCTCAACAGCCGAGAGCACAGACAAACCGCTGAGCCGGCAGACGAATTCACAAAGAAAGATTGAGGAAACGACCATGAACCCTATCCGCATCGCAAAGAACTGGATCTCCTACCGCCGCACGATCAACGAACTTGGCAGCCTCTCCAACCAGGCTCTGAGCGACATCGGTCTGACCCGTTACGACATCCGTAACGTAGCAGCCCGTTCGTTCCGCTAAGGCGTAAACGATCGTCCCGCTGCCCGACCTCCAGGGCGCGACGATTGAGCGACAGGTAAAAAAAGCGGCGCCTCTGGCGCCGTTTTTGATTCCGGGGTCTGGCTGGAGGAACCAGCCTTTGGAAAGACACCCGGCATCGCGGCATATTTCTTCTCCCTGTCGGGGAGAAGGTGGCCCGAAGGGTCGGATGAGGGGGCTAGCTCTCCGAATATCTCTACCCTCGCCCCCTCATCCCGCTGCCGCGGACTTCTCCCCGGCGGGGAGAAGAAGCAGGCGGCACGCGCTCGTTTCACAATGCCCGCACCTCTTCCTCACCCGCCTCATCCCAAAAACATTTGGCTGCCCCGGCCATGCATGCTAGTGCATCCCGCAACAATGCCGCGTCCTCTGGGATCCGCGCGAAACAATCACTCAAGAGACAGCCGCCGGACGGGAGCCTCTGCCCCGCATGCGGCCCATGGACGCCAGATGGACGCCAGCATGCAAGACAAGACCACTTCTCCCATTCACGTCGTGGGCGGCGGGCTGGCCGGCTCGGAAGCCGCATGGCAGATCGCGCAGAGCGGCGTGCCCGTCATCCTGCATGAAATGCGCGGCGTGCGCGGCACGGATGCGCATAAGGGCGATACGCTGGCGGAACTGGTCTGTTCCAACTCCTTCCGCTCGGACGATGCGACCGCCAATGCGGTCGGCGTCATCCATGCCGAAATGCGGCTTGCCGGTTCGCTGATCATGGCCTGCGCCGACAGACATCAGGTGCCGGCCGGCGGCGCGCTTGCCGTCGATCGTGACGGGTTCTCCGAGGCTGTGACGAAAGAGCTTGAAAGTCACCCCCTGGTGACGATCATCCGCGAGGAAGTGAACGGCCTGCCGCCGAAGGAATGGGGCAGCACCATCATCGCCACCGGCCCGCTCACCTCGCCGGATCTGGCAGCGGCGGTTCAGGCGGAGACCGGCGAGGACGCGCTGGCCTTTTTCGACGCCATCGCCCCCATCGTCCACCGCGACAGCATCAATATGGATATCTGCTGGTACCAGTCGCGTTACGACAAGGTCGGCCCCGGCGGCACGGGCAAGGATTACATCAACTGCCCGCTGAACGAGGAACAATATAACGCCTTCATCGACGCGCTGATCGCCGGCGATACGGTCGGTTTCAAGGAATGGGAAGGCACGCCCTATTTTGACGGCTGCCTGCCGATCGAGATCATGGCCGAGCGTGGCCGCGAGACGCTGCGCCATGGCCCGATGAAGCCCATGGGCTTGACCAATGCCCATAACCCCACCGTCAAGGCCTATGCCGTCGTGCAGCTACGCCAGGACAATGCGCTCGGCACGCTCTACAACATGGTCGGTTTCCAGACCAAGCTGAAATACGGCGTGCAGGCGGATGTCTTCCGCATGATACCGGGTCTGGAAAATGCGGAATTCGCACGCCTCGGCGGCCTGCACCGCAATACCTATATCGATTCCCCGATCCTGCTCGACCGCTCGCTGAAGCTGAAATCCCGGCCGGACCTGCGCTTTGCCGGCCAGATCACCGGCTGCGAGGGTTATGTGGAAAGCGCCTCCGTCGGCCTCCTCGCCGGCCGTTTCGCCGCCGCCGAACGCAAGGGCGAAGCCCCAAGCCTGCCGCCGGCCACCACCGCACTCGGCTCGCTCCTCAACCACATCACCGGCGGCCACCTCTCCTCAAATGATGAGCCGGGCAAGCGCTCCTTCCAGCCGATGAACATCAATTTCGGCCTCTTCCCGGAGCTGGAGCCGGGTTCCATCGTCAAGCCGGAAGGCGTGAAGCGTTTTCGCGGCAAGGACAAGACGATCATGAAACGCCAGCTGATTGCGGCGCGGGCGTTGAAGGATTGTGCGGCGTGGCTCGGGACGGGAAACACCGCCCCGGCTGCGGGAACTGTTCAGGATCATTGAACGGCAAGATATCGGCAACGAAGCATTTCGTGGTCGGTGCTGTCAGCGAACGTTCCAGAAGGCCCAGTCCGACTTGCCCTTCTGATATTTGTAGTGCCGGGAAAAATATGGATTGACCGTCGCCACATATTCGAAATGGAAGGTGGTCGCGCTGAGGAACGAGAACAAGGGGCTATATTTGTAACGCCCCGAAATCACGATGACGGACTCTTCCTCCTTGAAGTTCCCCGCCTTCAGCATCTTGTCCCAGGTCACGTTTTCGGCCGAGCCGAAAAAATTGTAGGGCGCGAATTCGGTCACGGCCACACCACCTACCAGTTTGGCACTCCGCAAGGTCAGATCGAGCTTGTCCGGGTCGAGCGGCTGGCCGGCATCGATGACGAAGGTCTTCACCCCCGTCCTCACCCGCTCCTCAAATTCCGGGAAACGGGCGGACCAGCGGGCGGTATTATCGACGACAGTCACAAAACGGTCGTAACTCAGCCAGCCACGACCGATCTCAATCATCACCGCGAGAAAAATGATCAACATCGGCAACAACAGGGAGAATTCCACCGCAGCCACGCCGCAACGGGACCGCATCATGGCGGCAAGGACCGATTTCAGCCGAAAGACCATCATTCCGTCACCCGAACGGCGGTGATTGCCAGAGAAACATTCTGCAATTGCGGCCGCTTGCCGCCGCTTGGGATCAGCAGACGCGTGGTAGGCAGGATGAATTGCCAATTGTAACCGAGCGCCAGTAGATATTGCCCGGCTTTCCTGTCAGGCGCCTCAAACTTGTTCTCGACCGGAAAGGTCAACGGCACGGCGGTGAAATCCGCATCCGGGATCGGAACGAGCGTTATCTTCATAGTCTCTTCCGTCGTGCCGAGCAGGAAATTCGAGGCGATGACCCGCCTGAACTCACTTTCGGTAACCACGCTCTGACTTGCCGCCGCCTTGCGCAGCAATTCTCCCCCGGCATTGGCCGCCGTCGACAGATTGAGACTGAGCAGCAGTGCCAGGCCGACTTCGAAAATACCGAAGATCAGCAAAAAAAAGACTGGCAGGAGCAGGCCGAACTCGACGGCGGTCGCCGCGCGAATGTCAGCCGCATAGGACCTGAACAGACCACGATAACGATCACAGAACACTTTACTTCGGCGAGTCGACATAGGTCACCTCGAAAGCCGTAATGATGCCACCGAGGCTGTCGCTTTTCCCGCCCGCAGCAATCGTCAGCTTGTAGACGGAGTATGTATCGACCGTGATCGCGTAACTACGGCGTTCCCAGAAGACCTTACCCGTCTGTCCCATTTCGATGATTTTCTTTTCCGGGCCCAGTTGCGGACGCAGCGGCTGCAGGAAGACGTCGATGTCGTTGGTACCGCCAAAGGCATCATTTCGACCATTATACCAGACGGAAACCTCATATTTTCCCGGATGCAGTTCCACATATTTGAAAATGGAGCTGTTGGCATCCTTCCTGTTCTGCCCATCCCAGTGACTGTCCAGCTCCACGACATATTTGGTCGGAGGTATCCGGGCGTTCTGGGCAGTCTGCAGCGAAGGACTTTGCGGTTCGTCTGATTTAACCGGACACGGCAGCTTGGCTTCCGTCGATTGCAACGCACCCTTATCGCCCTCTTTCAACTTGTCGTTCTTTTTCGGATCTTTCGGCTCTGCCTGCGCGCTATCCTGCGGCGAGACACTGGCGCAGGCGAGGCCGGCATCGTTGCCCTTCTTCGGTTCCTCATAACCCTGCCAGCCATGTTTTGCACGACACTCGGCATTGCTCCAGTCCTGAAGCTCGATGCCCGGACCTGTGCCGCCGTCCCATCCGAGTTCCTGATAGCTGTAGACCCCCCAGCAACCGTTAGGGGTCTTGGGGCTTTTGCCGTATTTAAGGACCCGGTCCTTGCCGTTCAGCCGGTCGAAAGTATTGTTGACGATTACCTCTCCATCATAGGGATAGGGGGGAATGCCGCCACAACGGTAGGTCAGCGCGTAATCCAATTTTTCGACATCGAACATGTCCCCCAACACCGTATCGTAGGTGAATTTCGCTTCGATATCGGTGGTCAACCAGTCGATCTTCACTTCGCGGCTCAACACCTTCTGTTTGGTGGAGCGAATGAGCGCATCGAACGTGTCGAGCACATTTTTACGGCGCACCTCATCGAGCGGCACATTCGTCCGGGTCGGTTTCGTCGAACGCTCACAGGCCTGCGCGATCACCCGTTTTGACTGGCTGTAATAGGCCAGAGCCCGGCCACCCTCGAAAAGCAGCCCGAAAGTGAAGAGGAAGATCGGCATCAGCAATGCCGTGAGAATCGCAAAATTCGCCCGCCGGTCCTTGAGAAGCGAGTGAAAATCACTCGTCAGGGCGTGCAGTATTCTTTCAATATAAAACATTATACCTATCGCTTTTCATGAACCACCAAGGATCGTCCCAGCTCCTTCCCCAGCCGGACAGACAAAGGCCGCAGCCGAACGAAGCGCCCGGGCTGTCGCAAAACAAACTCAACAAAGCCGCTGATGCGGGCCGCTCTCATGGCGGTGCGATATGAATGGCCCGGGCAGTCACACTCGGGAGATTAAAATCTCTCAATCCGCCGGTCGATCGTAACGATTACGGGCGAAATTCCATTCGTCATTCAATACGGCGAATTAAACACGAGATTCGTAAATTAAAGATCACACCAAAACTGAAAATAATATGCAAAATCATATATTTAAATCAGATATTCATAATTTATCATAGTCGAAATACTGCATTGAATACGACAGGTGGAAACTCAATTGCGACAATGCAATTTTACCGATCCGTGCTTGTCCCCGCGAGTGTTAGGCCGGTCTCGTCTTTTTGAGCGCGACGGATAGGCGAAAGGCGCCTTTGCCCCTTGTCCCTCCAGCCAAGCTCGGGCAAAACAACCCTGTTCAATCACAAGACAATACCAGGAGATCGAAAATGGACGTTCGCGCCGCAGTTGCCATTCAGGCAGGAAAACCGCTTGAGGTCATGACCGTGCAGCTGGAAGGTCCGCGCGCCGGCGAAGTGCTGATCGAGGTCAAGGCGACCGGCATCTGCCATACCGACGATTTCACCCTGTCGGGCGCTGATCCGGAAGGCCTGTTTCCGGCCATTCTCGGCCATGAGGGCGCCGGTATTGTCGTTGATGTCGGCCCCGGCGTCACCTCGGTCAAGAAGGGTGACCATGTCATTCCGCTCTACACGCCGGAATGCCGCGAGTGTTATTCCTGCACCTCGCGCAAGACCAATCTCTGCACCTCCATCCGCGCCACCCAGGGCCAGGGCGTGATGCCCGATGGCACGAGCCGATTCTCGATCGGCAAGGACAAGATCCACCATTATATGGGCTGCTCGACCTTCTCGAACTACACCGTCCTGCCCGAGATCGCGCTGGCCAAGATCAACCCGGACGCTCCCTTCGACAAGGTCTGCTACATTGGCTGCGGCGTAACGACCGGTATCGGCGCGGTCATCAACACCGCCAAGGTCGAGATCGGCTCCACCGCCATCGTCTTCGGTCTCGGCGGCATCGGCCTCAACGTGCTGCAGGGCCTGCGCCTTGCCGGTGCGGACATGATCATAGGCGTGGACATCAACCCCGACCGCAAGGCCTGGGGCGAGAAGTTCGGCATGACCCATTTCGTCAACCCGAAAGAAGTGGGCGACGACATCGTGCCCTATCTCGTCAACATGACGAAGCGCAATGGCGACCTGATCGGCGGCGCGGACTATACGTTCGACTGCACGGGCAATACAAAGGTTATGCGCCAGGCGCTGGAAGCCTCGCATCGCGGCTGGGGCAAATCGGTCATCATCGGCGTTGCCGGCGCCGGCCAGGAAATCTCGACGCGTCCGTTCCAGCTGGTCACCGGCCGCAACTGGATGGGCACGGCCTTCGGCGGCGCACGCGGCCGCACCGATGTGCCGAAGATCGTCGACTGGTACATGGAAGGCAAGATCCAGATCGATCCGATGATCACCCATACGATGCCGCTCGAAGACATCAACAAGGGCTTCGACCTGATGCACAAGGGCGAAAGCATCCGCGGCGTCGTTGTCTATTGATCGGCTAAACACCACGGCAGACGTGCCCCGCGCGTCTGCCGTTCATGCAAATGTGATCACCCCCGCGCGCCTTGCTGCCGCCGCGATTAACGGGACAGTAAATCTATCGTCGTAAGCCAATATTGCCCGGTGGGGTTGAAAATACCCCCGGAAGCCGGCACGACGCCAGACTGCGGGAGCGACCTCTGAAAATAATACCCATCGACAACGGAAACCGCGTCGCCGCCGTTGCGCTTCTGACGAAGGGTTTCCCGGAAAAAGGCGAGGCCTTCTGGTCTCGCGGCCTGTCATTTATCAGTGCACATCATGAGCGGCGGGACCTCGGCGCGATCGGGCAATTGCTGATAAAGGGCGATGATGCCGTCGGCGTTCTCCTGACGATCAGGAGCCGCCTGCCCGATACCGACCAGATCATCGTCAACCTGTCGAGCTGGTATGTCGAGCCGTCCAGCCGGTGGTTTGCACCGCGCATGCTGCAAATGGCCTCGTCCTCCGAAGAGGAAACCTTCACCGACTTCACCCCGTCTCCCGAAGCCTGCAAGCTGAACGAGAGGCTGGGGTTTTCGACTATAACGGATTACACGCTCTTTTATCCCCTGCTGCCAAAGGCGATCGGTCCGGCAAGGGCGCGGCTGCGCCCGCTTACCGACGTGCCGCCCGGCGCGCTATCGGCGGCGATGCGCGACACTCTGGAGGATCATGCGCGTTTCGGCTGCATCGTGGCGGTGCTGGAGGCGGATCAAATTCATCATCCGCTGGTATTCCTGAAAACAACGACCAAGAGGCTGCCTTCGGCCCGCCTCATCTATTGCGAGGACAGGCAGCTTGCGCAAAGGCACATATCGGCAATTGCCCGCCACCTTCTTCGCAGGGGCCGGCTCGCCATGACCATGGCAGCCTCCGATGAAGAACGGGACGCCGGTGGCTTCGCCGTGCTCAAATCCGCGCCGATACAAGTAAAAGGCGCATGGAACCCACGGTTTATTAACGAAACATATTCAGAATTGGTGTTATTGCCACCCTGGGTATTGGGACGCTCCTGAAAAGACCGCGTTGAACCCTGCCTGCAAAGAAGAAAAGGCGCTTCGGCCAATATATCCCGACAGCGCGAACGAGCGGAGAACAAGCATGGTTTCAGCGCAACTCAGGGAAGCGGATGTAGCAGAGACCGTCTATTCCTACCTCTCGCAGCGTTTCCCGGCCCATGCGCCTTTTGCAGACGATACGCCATTGCTCGAAGGTGGCGCGATTGATTCGCTCGGCTTCCTCGAACTGATGATCTTTCTCGGCGAAGGCTTCGGCATAATCCTCAATGACGAGCATTTCACGCCGGAAAACCTCGGCACACCGGCCGATCTCATAAGCTTCGTCATGCAGGAACGGCGCAGATGACACCCCACGTCCTGCTGCACCACCTGCTCACTGCGCGGGCGGAAAGCGGCGATGAGGCACTCGTCTACAAGGAACAATCGCTGAGCTACCGCGAATTTTCCGATGCGGCTGCGCGTTGCGCAGCAGCCCTGCGGGAGGCCGGAGCGGAGCGTGGTGACCGCATCGTCATCTTCCTGCCGCGCGGTATCGAGGAATGCTGGTCGATCTTCGGCGTGAGCATGGCGTCCTGCGTCTTCGTGCCGGTCAACGCACTTTTGAAGGCACAGCAGATCCGCCATATCGTCAGGGATTGCGGCGCGAAAATCATCATCAGCAGTGCTGCGATGACGGATGAGCTGGGTGCTGCCCTGGAAGACCTGGCAGGTGTCAAAGTGCTGCTGGCGGAAGATATCGACAGACGCCCGGCCGCGACGGCGAAAGCCTCGGCTGCAATTGGCGAGGACCTGGCCGCGATCCTCTACACATCAGGCTCCACCGGATCGCCCAAGGGCGTCATGCTGTCGCATCGCAATCTTCTGGCCGGCGCGCGCATCGTGCGCACCTATCTGGGGATCACGGCCACAGACCGCCTTCTTTCCCTCCTGCCCTTCAGCTTCGATTACGGCCTGAACCAGCTGCTGACGGCGGTGGAACAGGGCGCGACGACGATCATCTCCACCTTCAGACTGGGCGACGACATTGTCCGCGATCTGCGCGACCACGCCATTACCGGCCTTGCAGGCGTTCCGACCGTCTGGGCGATCCTGACCAGGGCGGCGCCCCTGCTGGCGAAAACGCCGCTGCCGCAGCTGCGCTATATCACCAATTCCGGCGGCCGCGTTCCGCAGGAAACCGTCAAGGCGCTGCGCGACCGGCTGCCGGATACAAAAATCTATCTGATGTATGGTCTCACGGAAGCCTTCCGCTCCACCTTTCTGCCGCCGGACGAGATCGATAATCGCCCGACCTCCATCGGCAAGGCCATTCCGGAATGTGAAATTTTCATCGTCACCGACAAGGGACAAAGGGCAAAACCGGGCGAGCCCGGCATTCTCGTCCATCGCGGCCCGACCGTTTCGCTGGGCTACTGGAACCGGCCGGAAGACACGGCCAAGGTGCTGCGCCCCCACCCCTTCATTCCGGCGGCGCTGGGCGGCGAAACCGTCTGTTACTCCGGCGATCTGGCGGTGGAGGACCAGGATGGCTTTTTCAGCTTCGTGGCCCGCAACGATGCGATGATCAAATCGTCAGGCTATCGCATCAGCCCGACCGAGGTGGAGGAGAGCCTGATGTCGACCGGCCTTTTCCAGCAGGTCGCTGTCATCGGCCTGCCGGACCCCTTTGCGGGTGAAAAGGTCCATGCCGTCGCAACCGCTGCAAATGAGAACATCGACGTTTCGGCAGCGCTCAGGAAAGCCGCCGAGACGCTCGCCCCCTTCATGATTCCGCGCGCCATCGAACTGGTCGACCGGCTTCCGGTCACGGCCAATGGCAAGGTGGATTACCGCGCGCTGGTGCGCGAACGGACGGACAATGGCGCCCACGGATAGACCCCAGAGCCACGGCCCTGCCCTTGCCGCCGCGCAATTTGCAGTCAGTGAAAACGATCTCGTCATCGGCGGCCTTGCAGTGCGCGATATCGTCGCCGAGACCGGAACGCCGTGTTTCCTCTATGATGCGAGCGCCATGCGCCGCGCTTATCGCGATCTCGAAACCGCGCTGAGTGACTTTGCCGGCATCTATTATTCGGTGAAGGCCAATCCCCTGCCCGCCATCGTGTCGCTCCTCCGCGAAGAAGGCGCCGGTGCGGAAATCGCCTCCGTCGGTGAATATCGCGCCGCCATCAAGGCGGGTGTGCCGCCGGAAAAGATCATCTTCGCCGGCCCCGGCAAACGCCACGCCGAATTGCTGGAAGTGATCGAGGGCGGCATCGGCGAAATCCATATCGAGAGCGCCGAGGAAATCGCCCGCATCGAAACCATCGGCAGGCCGGTCAAGGCCTCGATTCGCATCAATCCGGTGCCGGACGCGCAGGCAGGCGCCATGCGCATGGGCGGCAAGGCTACCGCCTTCGGTTTCGATGAGGAAGAGCTGGAAAACGTCCTGCCCCTGTTCGGCGACAGCAGGCATATCAATCTCGTCGGCATCCATATCTACGGCGGCACGCAGATCCTCGATGCGGACATGCTTGTCTCCCAGTGGAGACATTCCATCTCCATTGCGGCGCGCATGGCGGACATGCTCGGCAGGCCGCTTCAGACCATCGATCTCGGCGGCGGCCTCGGCATCCCCTATTTCGCCGGGGAAACGCCGCTTGATCTCGCAACGGTAAGCGCCGCCATTCCCGACCTCAAGGCGCTCATGCGGGCGCATCCGCTGATTGCTGACGCCCATGTCATTGTCGAACCCGGCCGCTTCCTCGCGGGTCCCGGCGGCATCTATGTGGCGGAAGTCAATGCGGTAAAGACCTCGCGCGGCACCACCTTCGTGGTGACGGATGGCGGCATGCACCATCACCTGGCCGCATCCGGCAATCTCGGCCAGATCGTCAAACGCAACTATCCCATCGTGGCACCCGCCATGATGCAGGCGGATCATGAGGAAACGGCAACCATCGTCGGCCCGCTCTGCACACCGCTCGATACGCTGGCCCGCAATGCCGCCCTGCCGAAACTGAAAGCCGGAGACCTCGTCGCCATCCTGCAATCGGGAGCCTATGGCGCCAGCGCCAGCCCCACGGGTTTTCTCAGCCATGCGGCAGCAAAGGAAGTGCTGGTGGAAGATGGGGCGTTTGAGGTGGTCGGGCGCTGATCAGCCCCGCAACAACCTGTCCCCAACTGCGAATTTAGATTTCAGCAGGCACTCATCATATTCCGCCTCGGCCACGGAATCGAAAACGATGCCGCCGCCGACATTGAAGACGGCGCGGCCATCATCAAACAGGCTGAGCGTGCGGATCGCCACGGAGAACCGCATCTCACCATATGGAGATATGAAGCCGATCGCGCCGCAATAGGCGTCGCGTGACGTCTCTTCCAGCTCGCGCAGGATTTTCATCGCCCACATTTTCGGTGCACCGGTAACGGAGCCGCAGGGAAACAGCGCGGCAAAAATATCCTCGACCGTCGCCTCAGGCAGAAGTTTCGCCCGCACATGGCTGACCATCTGGTGCACAGTCGGATAGGTCTCGATATCAAACAGCCGTGGCACATCGAGGCTGCCAACCTCGGTGATGCGGGAAATATCGTTGCGCAGCAGATCGACGATCATGCGGTTTTCGGCCAGCGTCTTTTCATCGGTCAGCATCGCCGCGATGATCGCCCGGTCCTCTTCCGCATCGGCCCCGCGCGGCGTCGTGCCCTTCATCGGATGAGTTTCGATGAAACCCTCGCGATCCACCGAGAAAAACAGTTCCGGTGAGCGTGACAGGATAACCGGGCCGCCGAGATCGACCAGCGCGCCATATTTCACCGGCTGACGCTCGACAAGCGACCAGAAGGCCGTCAGCGGATCACCGCTCCAGCGGGCATGAACGGGCATGGTCAGATTGCCCTGGTAACAGTCGCCACGGCGCAGATGATCATGCAGCCGCTCGAAGCGCTGGCAATATTCTTCAAGCGTCCATGCGGGCCGGAGATCGGAGAGAAATGCGTCCGCATCCGGCACCTCGCCGGGGCGCGAAAATCGCCCGGCATCCGGCTGCGGAGCGGAGAAGACGCCAAAGCGCAGAAACGGCACATTGCGGGGCTCGGCCGCAAAAGGCGCAAGCTTCGGCTCGAACAGGAAACCCGCCTCGTAGGACATATAGCCGGCAAGATATTTCCCGTCGCGACGCAGCTGCTCCATGCGCTTGAGCGCTGCAAAAAACGCCTCCGGCTCGTCCGCGACGATGATCTCTTCCGGCTCGGTGAAGGCTGTCACCGTGCCGGTCGTATCATCCCGGAAAAGAACGTAAGGCGCATGTGCCAAGGAAAGCGTCCGAAACAGGAAAAAGGGTCGAGGAGGATCAGACCGGGTCTATATCGCCGCGCGCCCACATCTCTATGGTTTCCGCATAAAAATCGGCGAAACGGCCTTCCTCGATCGACTTGCGGATACCCTGCATCAGCTCCTGATAATAGGCAAGATTGTGCCAGGAGAGCAGCATGCCGCCCAGCGCCTCGTTGGAGCGCGTGAGGTGATGCAGATA
Organism: Agrobacterium tumefaciens; assembly: GCA_025560025.1. Lineage (NCBI taxonomy): Bacteria > Pseudomonadati > Pseudomonadota > Alphaproteobacteria > Hyphomicrobiales > Rhizobiaceae > Agrobacterium > Agrobacterium tumefaciens. Next base: position 1,337,643 of record CP048485.1, read on the forward strand.
GGCGCGGGAATAATCGCGCGAGGCCGGGCAGTTGGACTGCTCGTCGAGCGGGCGCATATCCTCGGCATGGCGGGCATTGCGGATATTGACCCTGCCACGACGGGTAAAGGCAAGCCCGTGGCGGCCGGAACGGGTGGGCATCACGCAGTCGAACATGTCGATGCCGCGCGCCACGGATTTCAGGATGTCGTCAGGCGTGCCGACGCCCATCAGGTAACGCGGCTTTTCGGTTGGCAGCACCGGCAGGGTGATATCGAGCATGCCGAGCATCACATCCTGCGGCTCGCCGACGGCAAGACCGCCGACCGCATAACCCTTCAGATCAAGCTGCTTCAACCCTTCGGCGGAACGGACGCGCAAGTCCGGCTGGTCGCCGCCCTGCACGATGCCGAACATGGCCTTGCCGGGCTGCTCGCCAAAGGCGACGCGGCAGCGCTCGGCCCAGCGCAGCGACATTTCCATCGCCCGCTCGATTTCCTTGCGCTCGGCCGGCAGCGCAATGCATTCATCCAGCTGCATCTGGATATCGGAATCGAGCATGCCCTGAATTTCGATGGAGCGTTCCGGCGACATGTGGTGCAGCGAACCGTCCACATGGCTCTTGAAGGTCACACCCTGCTCATCCAGCTTGCGCAGGCCAGATAGCGACATCACCTGAAAGCCGCCACTATCGGTGAGGATCGGATGCGGCCAGCGGATCAGCTCATGCAGGCCGCCAAGGCGGGCAACACGCTCCGGACCTGGCCGCAGCATCAGGTGATAGGTATTGCCGAGAATGATATCGGCCCCAAGCTCCCGCACCTGATCGAGATACATGGCCTTGACGGTGCCGACGGTGCCAACCGGCATGAAGGCGGGCGTGCGGATCACGCCGCGTGGCATGGCGACTTCGCCGAGGCGTGCGCCGCCGCTCGTGGCTTTCAGGGTGAAGGTGAATTTGTCGTGCATCAGTTTTTCCGGAACAACAGGCTGGAATCGCCATAGGAATAGAAGCGGTATCCGGTTTCGATGGCGTGCTTATAAGCGTCACGCATCGTTTCGAGACCGCAGAAAGCCGAAACGAGCATGAACAGCGTCGATTTCGGCAGGTGGAAATTCGTCATCAGAATATCGACCGCGCGGAAGCGGTATCCCGGCGTGATGAAAATGCCGGTGGCGTCGGACCATGGATGAATAACACCATTCTCATCGGCCGCACTTTCGATCAGGCGCAGCGATGTCGTGCCGACGCAGACGATGCGCCCGCCGCGCGCCTTTACCGCATTCAGCCGGTCGGCGGTTTCCTGCGACACATGGCCAATCTCGAAATGCATCTTGTGATCGTCGGTATCGTCGGACTTCACCGGAAGGAAGGTGCCTGCCCCAACGTGAAGCGTCACGAAATGCCGCTCGATGCCCACCTTGTCCAGCGCGGCAAACAGATCGGGCGTGAAATGCAGCCCGGCGGTGGGGGCGGCAACGGCTCCCTTTTCACGGGCGTAGATGGTCTGGTAGTCGGTCTGATCCTGTGCATCTTCCGGGCGTTTCGCCGCGATATAAGGCGGCAAGGGAATATGGCCGACCGAGGCAATCGCCTCGTCCAGCACAGGGCCGGAAACGTCGAACAGCAGCGTGATCTCGCCCTCCTCGCCCTTCTCCTCGACGGTAGCTTCCAGATGGGCAAGGCCGCAGGCATTGTCGCGCTCGTAACCGAAACGGACGCGGTCACCCTGCTTGATGCGCTTGCCGGGACGCGCGAAAGCCTTCCAGCGGGATTGATCGGCGCGCATGTGCAGCGTGGCCGAAACCGCCGTCTCCGGCGCACCTTCGCGCAGCCTGACACCTTCGAGCTGGGCGGGAATGACGCGGGTGTCGTTGAAGACAAGCGCATCGCCGGGCTTCAGGAAGGACGGCAGGTCGAAGACGCGGTGGTCTTCCATACGGTTCTCATTCGGATCGACCACCAGCAGACGCGCGCTATCGCGCGGGTTCGCCGGGCGAAGGGCGATATTCTCCTCGGGTAGGTCGAAATCGAACAGGTCTACACGCATGAAAGGGTCTTCCAGAAATCCAATTTGACACGGCACGGTGTTTTTGCGGCTCGACGCATCCGCACCCCTCACCCCTCATTCCTCATTCCTGTGCTTGTCACAGGAATCCAGTCGGCGCGCGTCTGCGCGGCGGGAGGAGTCCTTTCAGCCCAGGGACTTGGGCTGGCTGGATTCCTGTGACAAGCACAGGAATGAGGGAAGAAGAGAACGACGCGACGGATGGCAAGCGTCAAAACTGCCGCGTCCATCCTTAAAATCACGTACCGTCAATAAACGTCAAAACCCGCCTCGCATAGACTGCGAGACGGGTCGAACTGCAATTTCCAAAAATCAGGCCGCAGAAGCGAGCTTGATGGAAACGATCGAATCGGGGTCCTTCACCGGCTCGCCACGCTTGACCTTGTCGATGGCTTCCATGCCTTCGATGACCTGGCCCCAGACGGTGTACTGCTTGTTGAGCCAGGGCGAATCGGTGAAGCAGATGAAGAACTGCGAGTTGGCGGAGTTCGGGCTCTGCGAACGGGCCATGGAGCAGGTGCCGCGAACATGCGGAATGGCGGAGAATTCAGCCTTCAGGTCCGGCTTGTCGGAGCCGCCCATGCCGGCGCGGGCCGGGTTGAAGCTTTCCGCACCCTTCTTGCCGAACTTCACGTCGCCCGTCTGGGCCATGAAGTCTTCAATGACGCGGTGGAACACGACGCCGTCATAAGCGCCTTCCGATACCAGTTCCTTGATGCGGGCAACGTGGCCCGGAGCAACTTCCGGAAGAAGCTGGATCACGACCTTGCCGGTCGTCGTTTCCATGATGATGGTGTTTTCCGGATCCTTGATCTCGGCCATGATTATTCTCCTCTGTTCGGGCTCTATTGCCCTACCTTACTTCTTGCCGACGGTGACCTTGATCATCCGGTCGGGGTTGGAAACTTCGCCATTGCCGCCGGCGCCGCGCTTGATCTTGTCGACGGCTTCCATGCCGGACACGACCTTGCCGACCACGGTATACTGGCCGTTCAGGAACGGACCGTCGGCAAACATGATGAAGAACTGCGAATTGGCGGAATTCGGATCCTGCGAGCGCGCCATGCCGACCACGCCGCGCGTGAAGGGAACCTTGGAGAATTCGGCCGGAATATCCGGCAGGTCGGAACCACCGGTGCCCGCGCGCTGGGCGCTGAAGCCCTTCTCCATGTTGCCGTACTGCACGTCGCCGGTCTGCGCCATGAAACCGTCGATGACGCGGTGGAAGGCGACATTGTCATAAGCGCCCTTCTTGGCCAGCGCCTCGATCTGAGCCACGTGCTTGGGCGCGACTTCAGGCATCAGCTCGATGACAACGGGGCCGTCCTTCAGCTGGACGGTCAGGAGTTCGGCGGCAGATGCAAGGGTGCTGGCGGCAAGCGCGCCCGCAAACAGGGCGCCGGCAAAGGCAAATCGAACGAGTTTCATCGGATTGGCTCCAGAATGTGGGGCTGAAGTCAGCGCTTCAGCTTGGCGTTGAGGGCTTCAAGCACGGCTTTCGGCACGAAGGCGTCGACATTGCCGCCCATGGCGGCGATCTGCCGGACCAATGTGGCTGTAATGGGTCGCGACGAGGTGCCGGCGGGCAGGAATACGGTCTGGATGTCCGGCGCCATCTGGCGGTTCATGCCGGCCATCTGCATTTCATAATCAAGATCGGTGCCGTCGCGCAGGCCGCGCAGCAGAAGGCGCGCGCCGTGCTGACGGGCAGCATCGACAACCAGATTATCGAAGGAAACGACCTCCATGCGCGCCGCTTCGCCCGGCAGGGTCTCGGAAAGGGCCTGGCGTATCAGCGCCGCCCGCTCCTCGAAACTGAACATCGGCGCTTTTCCGGGATGGATGCCAACGGCGACGATGACTTTGGACGCGACGTTCAGCGCCTGAATAAGCACATCCAGATGTCCGTTGGTCATCGGATCGAAGGATCCTGGATAAAAGGCAATCGTCATATCGCTCTCAGGTGGTGGGCGTTATGTGCCGCCTTTTGTCATGGAGACGGTCGCGGCGCAAGACTTTTACCACCCCGGCCCCTCGTCGGCGCGGCGTGAACCACGGATGAATAGGCCGTTCAGTGCGGTTTCAGGGCTATTTTTTATAAATGGAGCCCAACAGGAAACCGAAACGCCTCTCACCCGTTAAGCATCCGGAGAATTGAAAATGCTGGCCTTCATGATCGTTCTTTCGATCGTCGCATCATTCGCTGCCGAGTATCTTTTTTTTGAATGACGCCCACCGCCAGTTTCCTGAACGCCAGATGAACAAGCCATTCAAGGAAGTTTCACAGGCGCGATGCTAATCGATTTTTACGGTTGACGCGGAACATGATCGCACATGGCGCGTTAAGAAAGAACCAAAGGAACGGACAGATGTTTGTAAGAGAAAAACAGTCTACTTCGGCAAAGATCAGCGTCATCAGCACCGCCTGGACAGTACTGGTCATCGCCATGGTGGCAACGACGTTTAGTATTTATGAACAGAAGCTGGAAAAGCAGGGTCCAGACTACCCGCAGCTGACCGCCCGTTACCAGTACATGAATTATTACTGATAGAGGGCGAGAATTTCTCGCACCAGATGGAGACACTATCATGTTCACATTTTTGACGCTGCTTCTTGCCTTGATCAGCATTATGTTCGTGACATCGATGATCTCCGTCGTCGCCGAGATGCGGCGCGAAGACGAGGAATTCAAAGCCATGATCAGGCGCGACCGCGCTTTTTGAGTGCCCGATTGCGGCCTGATCGCCGTTAAAAAGATGATTCTTCGCAACCGCCTGGCCGCTCCAGGCGGTTTTGTTTTGCCGTTTTACCGGGCGGCAAGGCGAAGATGATGGCGGAAAAACCGCGTCCCAATCACATAAGCGTTTTCAAAACCCCGTTTTTCCAAGGCAAATTCCCTTCAATTTCCGTTTGGATTGATTTAAGGAACGCCGATACGTTGCGGGCCGGACGGCTGGCGACCGCAATGACGTTCCTGTGAGGTTTGCATAACGATGCTCGATTCCCTGAGAAATGCTTCTCGAACCATGGCAGCCAAGCTGCTGCTTCTCCTGCTTGTTGTTTCGTTTGGCGTCTGGGGCGTCTCCGCATCACTCGTCACCGCCAATTCCCATGCCGTCATGACGGTGGGCGACCAGACGGTCAGCCCGGAGGAATTCCGCCTCGCCTATCAGCGTCAGATTTCCGACCTCAGCCGCCAGTTCGGCACCCGTCTGACGACGGAGCAGGCAAAGGCATTCGGCATCGACCGTCAGGTGTTCAGCCAGCTTGCCGCCGGCGCCGCCCTCGACGAGCTTGCCTCGAAGATGAATCTCGGCCTTTCGGAAGACCGCCTTGCCAACCTCATCGCCGAAGACCCGGCCTTCAAGTCGGTCAATGGCCAGTTCGACCGTAATCTCTTCAGCGAGCGCCTGCGCAATTCCGGCTTCCGCGAAGACGACTATATCAAGGAACGCAGCAAGGTTGCCGTCAGAAGCCAGATCGTCGAAGCCGTCTCGGACGGTTTTGCCGCACCGCAGGTGCTGGTGGATGCGCTGAAACAATACCGCAACGAGCAGCGTGCGGTCGATTACGTCATCCTCTCCAACGCCGTCATCCCGCCGGTGAAGGCGCCGAGCGATGACGTTCTCACCCCCTGGTTCGAGACCAACAAGACGAAATATCGCGCACCGGAATTCCGCAAGTTCACCTATGTGAAGCTGGAACCATCGGACATTGCCGATCAGGCCTCGGTAACGGATGCCCAGATCGCCGATTATTATGAGAGCCACAAGGACAGCTTCCGCACCGCCGGCCGCCGCACGGTGGAGCAGCTGACCTTCCCGGGCAAGGAGATGGCCGAAGCCGCTGCCGAGCAGATCCGCCTCGGCAACACCACCTATGATCAGGTGGTGAAGGATCAGGGCAAGACGCCGTCCGACGTGACGCTCGGTGAATTCACCAAGGACACCATTCCCGACCAGTCGATTGCCGATGCGGCTTTCGCCATCCAGAAGGATGGCGGCGTCTCTGCGGTCGTTGAAGGTTCCTTCGGCCCGGTCATCCTGCGCGTCACCGGCATCAAGCCGGAAACCACCCGCACGCTGGAAGAGGCGAAAGAGGACATCCGCAAGGACCTCGCCACCGCCGCAGCCGCGGAAGAAATCACCAATGTGCATGATCGCTACGAAGACCTGCGCGCCGGCGGCTCTTCGCTTGCCGATGCCGCACAGCAGCTGAACCTGAAGCCCGTTACCATCGCCGCCATCGATGCGGCAGGCCTCGATGAAAAGGGCGATGCGGTTCAGGGCCTGCCCTCCCCGCAGTTGGCACAGGAAGTCTTCAAGACCGAGCCCGGCACGGAAGCCCTGCCGATCAATCTTGGCCGTGAAGGTTACATCTGGTTCGACGTCGACCAGATCATTGCCGCCCGCGACCGCACGCTTGCCGAAGTGCGAGACGATGTCGTGGCCGACTGGACGGCGGAGCAGCAGCGCACCGCGCTTGCCGCCAAGGCCGACGAGCTGAAGGCCCGCGTTGAAAAGGGTGAGACCCTTGAGGCCGTGGCTGGCGAGCTGAGCCTTGCCGTCGAGCAGAAATCCGGCCTGCGCCGCACCAGCGAAGACGCTATTTTCGGCCAGCAGACGATCGCGGCGGTCTTCTCCGGTGCTGAAGGCAAGGTTGGCACGGCGGCTGATGCCGACGGCTCCAGCCGTATCCTCTTCAAGGTCACCTCCGTTGACACCAATGCGCCTGCCGATGCGCTGGCCAATGACGACCAGCAATTCGCCGCCATCGCCCGCGCGGCCGGCGACGACATGCTGGACCAGATGGTCAACCGCCTGCAGAACGATTATGGTGTGACCATCAACCAGGCCCTCGCCGATCAGGCGATGGTCGGCTTCTAACCGGGGGGCGAAAAGATGGCCGAACTGAAGCCGCTGATCGCCAAGGTCGCGAACGGAGAAAGCCTGAACCGCGAGGATGCGCGCACGGCTTTCGACATTCTGATGTCGGGCGAAGCCACCCCGTCGCAGATCGGCGGTTTCCTGATGGCGCTGCGCGTGCGTGGAGAAACGGTGGACGAAATTGTCGGCGCCGTCTCCTCCATGCGCGCCCGCATGCTGCCGGTTTCGGCCCCCGCCAATGCCATCGATATCGTCGGAACCGGCGGTGACGGCATCGGCACCTATAATATCTCGACGCTGGCCTCGATCATCGTCGCCAGCACGGGCCTGCCGGTCGCCAAGCATGGCAACCGGGCGCTGAGTTCCAAATCCGGCACGGCGGATGCGTTATCCGCGCTCGGCGTGAAGCTCGATATCGGCCCCGACCTTATCGCCCGCTGCATCAGCGAGGCGGGTCTCGGTTTCATGTTCGCACAGCTGCACCATTCCGCCATGCGCCATGTCGGCCCGAGCCGCGTCGAGCTCGGCACAAGGACGATCTTCAACCTGCTTGGCCCCCTTTCCAACCCCGCGGGCGCAAAGCGGCAATTGCTCGGCGTCTTCTCGCCGCGCTGGCTGGTGCCGCTTGCCGAAGTGCTGCGTGATCTTGGCTCGGAGAGCATCTGGGTCGTGCATGGCGACGGCATGGATGAGGTGACCACCACGGGCGTCACCCATGTGGCGGCGCTGGAAAACGGCAAGATCCGCACCTTCGACCTGACGCCAAAGGATTTCGGCGTTCAACCGGCTCAGATGAACGATCTGAAGGGCGGCGACGGCATTGCCAATGCGGCGGCGCTGCGTGAGGTTCTGTCCGGTAAACGCAATGCCTATCGCGACGTGTCGCTGTGCAATGCGGCCGCGGCCCTCGTCATTGCCGGCAAGGCGGAAACGCTGGGTCAGGCGATGACGATTGTCAGCGAGGCGCTCGATAGCGGCGCGGCAGCCGCAGCACTGGACCGTCTGGTCGCCGTCTCAAACGAGGCAGACCCCAAGCAGGCCGACCATTAAAAGGAATGAGAGCGAAACCATGAGCGACATTCTGAAAAAGATCGAACTCTACAAGCGCGAGGAAATCGCCGCCGCCAAGGCGAAGGTTTCCCTTGCCGATCTCAAGGCGATGGCCGAGGGCCAGACCGCGCCGCGCGGCTTTTACAGAGCGCTCAGGGCAAAACAGGCCGAGGGCAAGTTCGGCCTGATTGCCGAAATCAAGAAGGCCAGCCCGTCCAAGGGCCTGATCCGCCCGGATTTCGATCCGCCGGCGCTGGCGGCCGCCTATGAAGCGGGCGACGCCGCCTGTCTTTCGGTGTTGACGGACAGCCCGAGCTTTCAGGGCGCGCCGGAATTCCTGACCGCCGCCCGCAATGCCTGCGCCCTGCCGGCGCTGCGCAAGGATTTCATGTTCGACACCTATCAGGTGCACGAGGCCCGCGCCTGGGGCGCGGACTGCATTCTCCTCATCATGGCATCACTCTCCGACGACGAGGCAAAACGCCTGGAAGACGAGGCTTTCGCGCTCGGCATGGACGTGCTGGTCGAGGTTCATGATGCGGAAGAAACCGAACGGGCGCTGAAGCTCGCCTCGCCGCTTCTCGGCATCAACAACCGCAACCTGCGCACCTTCGAAGTCAGCCTCGAAACCAGCGAGAAGCTGGCTGGTCTCGTGCCCGCCGACAAGCTGCTGGTCGGCGAAAGCGGCATCTTCACCCATGAGGATTGCAAGCGGCTGGAAAAGAGCGGCATCAGCACCTTCCTCGTCGGCGAAAGCCTGATGCGCAAGGACGATGTGACCGCGGCCACCAAGGCGCTGCTGACCGGCAGCACCGGCGTTCTGGCAGCGGAATGATCGCCCCATGAGCGAGGCGGGCAAGCTGACACATATAGACGCTGCCGGTGAAGCCCATATGGTCGATGTCGGCGACAAGGCTGAGACCGTCCGCGTCGCCGTCGCCGAGGGTTTCGTGAAGATGAAACCGGAAACACTCGCCCTTATTCGCGACGGCAACGCCAAGAAAGGCGACGTCATCGGCACCGCTCGCCTGGCGGGCATCATGGCCGCCAAGCAGACCGCCAATCTCATTCCGCTCTGCCACCCGCTGATGCTGACCAAGGTTTCGGTCGACATCACTGAAGACATTGCCCTGCCCGGCCTGCGGGTGGAAGCCATGGTGAAACTATCGGGCAAGACCGGCGTGGAGATGGAAGCGCTGACCGCCGTTTCCATCACCTGCCTGACGATCTATGACATGGCCAAGGCCGCCGACAAGGCGATGGAAATCGTCAATATCCGCCTTCTCGAAAAGCGCGGCGGCAAGTCCGGTGATTTCAGGGCTGGCGATTTGCAGCGACAGGGGAGCTGAATGAAACCGCTGCTGCCCGTGGACGAGGCCACAAGGCGCCTTCTGGAGGCGGCGGTTCCCGTAACGGCAAACGAGACGCTGCCGCTTGCCGAATGCGATGGCCGCGTCCTCTCGGCCGATCTCGCGGCGCGTCTGACCCAACCGCCCTTCGACGCCTCCGCAATGGACGGCTATGCGCTCCGCAGTGCCGATGCGCCTGAAATCGGCTCGGTTCTCACCGTCATCGGCCAGGCAGCCGCAGGCCATGCCTTTACAGCGACGGTGGGACAGGGCGAAGCCGTCCGCATCTTCACCGGCGCGCCGGTTCCCGCAGGGGCCGATACCATTCTCATTCAGGAAGACGCCGAAGGGCTGGAGGGTGGAAAAATCCGCACCACCTTCGAAGTCACCGCGGGGCGACACATTCGCCCGCGCGGTCAGGATTTCGCCGAGGGTGAAATCGTCCTGAAGGCGGGACGCGAACTCGGTTTTACCGACCTCACGGTTGCCGCGGCAATGAACCACGCCACACTTCCCGTCTATCGCAAACCGCTCGTCGCCATCCTCGCCACCGGCGACGAATTGCTGCCGCCGGGAAGCACACCGCTGCCGGCACAGATCATCGCTTCCAACACCTTCGGCGTCGCCGCACTTGCCCGCAAGGCGGGTGCGGAGGTTCTCGATCTCGGCATCATCGCCGACGACGACGCCCTGATCCGCGCTGCCATCGGCAGGGCCGTGGCGGCAAATGCCGACGTGCTGGTGACGCTCGGCGGCGCATCGGTCGGCGACCATGACCTCGTTCAGGCGGCGTTGAAGGCGGAAGGCATGCAGCTTGATTTCTGGCGTATCGCCATGCGCCCGGGAAAACCGCTGATGGTGGGCGCCATCGGCGCCATGCAGGTGCTGGGCCTGCCCGGAAACCCGGTCGCAAGTCTCGTTTGCAGCCTACTGTTTCTTGAGCCCCTGATCCGCAGGATCGCCCGCCGCGCCCCCCTGCAGCGCGCCGCTACTGCCCGCACCGCAACGCCATTAAGGGCAAATGATCACCGTCAGGACTATCTGCGCGCCCGCTTCAGCACGGACGAAAACGGCGCATTGGTGGCGGAAGCCTATCAAAAGCAGGATTCATCCATGATGAAGATATTGGCCCATTCCGACGGCCTGATCGTGCGCCCGCCCCATGCTGCGGAGGTGGAAGCCGGGACGGAATGCCCGGTGATAAGGCTTAGGGCCTGATACGCGCGCCGCGCGTCGGGATTTGCGGCAAACAGCTGCCAGCCTCTTTGCAACACTTGCCGAATGGTTGCCGCGCCGCTGCAGAACGGCCCTGCCCCCTTCCGTCCGGCACCAGAACCTCAAATAAAACTGTAACATTCCTGTATCCTGAGACGTATGACAAAAAAAACCGCCTATAAGCGGAGTCATTACGAATTCAAAAGACACCTTCTCCATCCGCCATGGGAATATTTCCCCATATTGTTGTGCCAAAATAAATCACATGAATCCTGTTATTGGGATTGACAGAATAAATGCGATGCTGTCACCAAGACGAACAGTAGAGGGGAAAAATTCCGGAATTTCCAGAAAATGAGAATTACTTATAATTATCAATTAAATAAGATAAAAAACGGCGAAAATGGAATTTCCGGCAACAAAAATTAGTTTCCTATAAATTAAGCTTTCCAAAACGGGCTTCATAATAATAATCATAGTCGATAAGCAGACTCACTGGAGTTTCTTGATGAACACGGCATCCACGCCCAAAACCACGGGACCCGACATTGCCGGGCAGATTGCCTATGCCATGCGGAGCATGGGTGTTTCGCCGATCCCGCGCAATTACAGCCTGTTTTACGAAGCCTATATCGGCTCGAACCCGGCCCTGACGAAGGATCTGGCGGCACTTGGAAACCGCGTCACCCAGGAAGACCTGGACGAACTGTCCACGCGCTACGGTGAAGGCAATCCCGGACGGGCAATCGACGACGCGCATGAGAAGCTGCGGCGCGAACTGGAGGGCCTTCTGGGCACGCTGAGGCGCGAACAATCCTCCATCGAAAACTACAACCGGATTCTCGGCGAAACGCGCCAGCGCATCGACGACAAGAATGCCTCCAGCACCAATATTCTGAGGAATGCGATTTCATTGCTGGCCGAGGCGACGGGCTCGAAGATCATTGATGGCGAAAAGGCGTTCAACGACGTCAACCGCCATGCCGAGGAAATGCATCAGGTTCGCCTGGAGCTGGATGAATATAAGCGCATCGCCAATACCGACTCGCTGACCCGCCTTTCCAACCGGCGCGCTTTCGATGACAGGCTGGCCTCCGTTTATGACAGTTCCATCGGCCTGCAATATACCACGCTCGTCCTGCTCGATATCGACCATTTCAAGCGCATCAATGACACATTCGGCCACCCGGTCGGCGACAAGATTCTCGCCACCGTCGCCTCGGTCATCCGCGCCAATGTGCGCAAGGACGGTTTCGTCGCCAGAAGCGGCGGCGAGGAATTCGCCATCATTCTCGATGGCAATACGCCCGAGGAGGTCATGGTGATGTGCGAGCGCATTCGCCTGTCGCTGGAAAGCACGCCGTTCCGCAATTCCAGATCAGGCGCGGACTATGGCACGGTGACGATCTCCATCGGCTTTGCCTCCGCCGCGCAGGCCAACAATCCGAGCGAGCTTTACGGCCACGCCGACACCGCGCTGTACCACGCCAAGGAAACCGGCAGGAACCGCTCCATCTTTTATGAAGACGGCATGCAGAAGAATTATACCGGCAAGAACTGGCTGATTTACCGGACATAAGCCGGGTGGCATTTACCCCACGATCTCCTCCGTCATGCCGGACTTGATCCGGCATCCAGCTTCAGCGCGTCTGAGTCGTGAAAGACGCCTTCTCGCAATCAAGGACTTGATCGCACTGGACCCCGGATCTAGTCCGGGGTGACGGTGTGCGGATGCGTGGTTTCGCCAAGCGAATAGATGCTGCGGCGCTTTCCCGACGTTTTGATTGGGCCACCTAACCGAGCAGGTTCCTTTCACCACATCGTCTTCGCCGCCCGCGCCGCCCATTCCCGGTCATAGGTTTCCTGATCGAATTCCGCCTTTGCGGCTTTCAGCAGGACGCCGGGTGTGGGCAGCGATGCGGGTTCGACGAAATTGGCGGGGTTCCAGAGTTCGGAGCGCATGAGGGCCCTGGCGCACTGGAAATAGACCTCGTCGATCTCTACCACGATCACCGTGCGCGGATGTTTGCCGTCCATTTCGAAACTCTGCAGCAGATCGGCATCGACCGAAATGACCGCACGGCCGTTGACGCGCATCGTGGTATTCGAGCCGGGGATCAGAAACATCAGCGCCACACGTGGGTCGCGCACGATGTTCAGGAGCGAATCGACGCGGTTGTTGCCACGCCAGTCGGGCAGAAGCAGCGTCTTGTCGTCACCCACCCGCACCACACCGCCCTTATCGCCGCGCGGCGAACAGTCCATGCCTTCGGGCCCCACCGTCGCCAACGCCAGAAAGGGCGAGGCCTCGATCATCAGCCTGTATTCGGCCGTCAGCGAGCCGGTCACCTTGGCGATCGACGCTTCGCTTGTGCCATCATAGATGGCCTTCAATTCCTCAACCGTGCGAATGATCGTCATGTCGGCTCCAATCCCGTAAAACAACCTGCACCCCGCCAGACGGGGCTTAATCTTCCGCCGCCTCTGCCTTTTCCCGCTCCGCCCGCTCGCGCGCGGTGCGGGCGGCAACGAGGTCGGCCGGCTGGGCATTGCCGCGGATCAGCGAACGGCCCGCATAGATGCCGCCGACGACTTCCATCGCGAAACGCTCCTCGTCGCGGTCGCGGAATTCCTCGACCAGACGGGCCGCATCCTCGCGCTCCTCACCCATGGCGCCCAGCACTTCCTCGCTGAAATTCAGCGCCGATTCCAGCGTCTCGCGGATCTGGTAATCGACACCGGCCTTCAGAAGATCGATTGCATGGCCACGGTCATAGGCGCGGGCGAGAACCGGAACCAGCGGGAACTCGTGTTTGACGATCTCCGCGATCCGCACCGCCGCGTCCTTGTCATCAACGCAGATAAGCACGGCGCGCGCCGTGCTCGCGCCGGCGGCATGCAGGATTTCCGCCCGCGAGCCATCGCCATAATAGACCTTGAAGCCGAATTCCGCCGCATCGCGCACGAAGTCGGCATCCTTGTCGATGAGCGACAGCGTGTAGCCCCGGGCCAGAAGCGGCTGGCTGACGATCTGCCCGAACCGCCCGAAGCCGATCAGGAGAATGCTGCCCTCGACATTTTCAGGCACGTCGAGATCGTCGGTATTGGGAACCGCCGCCGGCACCAGCCGGTCATGCAGAATGACCATCAGCGGCGTCAGCACCATGGAGATGATGATGGTCGCGGTCAGGATGGCGTTGGCTTCACGATCCAGAATACCGGCGCTGACAGCGGCCGAATAAAGCACGAAGGCAAATTCGCCGCCCTGCGCCATCAGCACCGCCCGCTCCAGGCTTTCGCGCCGCGTGGTGCCGAGTGCGCGCGCCACACCGTAGATCAGGAAGGCCTTGAGCAGCATGTAACCCGCGACGCTGACGACCACGAGCTGCCAGTTGGAGGCGATGACGGCAAGATCGATCGCCATGCCGACGCCAAGAAAGAAAAGGCCGAGCAGAATGCCGCGAAACGGCTCGATATCCGCCTCAAGCTGATGGCGGAAGGAGGATTCGGACAGCAGCACGCCCGCCAGAAACGCGCCCATGGCCATGGAAAGACCGCTGACCTGCATCAGAAGCGCCGAGCCGAGCACGACCAGCAGAGCCGCCGCCGTCATCACCTCGCGCGCACCGGAGGCCGCCAGCAGCCGGAAGAACGGGTTGAGAAGATAACGCCCGGCAAGAATGAGCGCCCCAACCGCGGCAAGCGCAATGCCCACCGAAATCCAGCGCTCCGAGGGCGTCACATGTTCACCGCCGGAACCGAGAAAGGCAACCAGCGCCAGCAGCGGCACGATGGCCAGATCCTCAAACAGCAGGATGGCGATGATGCGCTGACCTTTCAGGCTCGACATGCTGTTGCGTTCCTGCAGCATCTGCATGACGATCGCCGTCGAGGTCAGCACGAAGCCGGTGCCGGCGACGAAGGACATGATGACGGGAAAACCGAGCCCAACGCCGATCAATGTCAGGCCCGCCATACAGACTAGCACCTGCAACGCGCCGAGCCCGAAAATATCCTGACGCATCGACCAAAGCCGAGACGGCTGCATTTCAAGCCCGATGATGAACAGGAACATCACCACGCCGAGTTCGGCGATGTGGAGGATCGCCTGCGAATCGGAAAAGAAACCGAGACCATAAGGCCCGATCACAAGGCCGGCGGCCAGATAACCCAGCACCGAGCCAAGGCCGATGCGTTTGAAGATCGGCGCAGCCACAACGCCCGCCGCCAAAAGCACGACCACCTGGGCCAAATCATTTCCGTTCGCTTCGACAGCCACACGCCACCCCGTTTAAATTGATAGGACGAGGGTGTTCCCTCGCCAGATTGCCCGAAAGCGCCAGAACCCTTCTTCCGTCATGCCGAACTTGATCCGGCATCCAGCCACGGCGCGTCTGCGCCGTGAAAGACTCTCTCGCGATCAAGGACTTGATCGCGCTGGACCCCGGATCAAGTCCGGGGTGACGGAGTGGGGATGCAACAACATTGCCAAACGCACCGGTTCTTCAAATCCCCTGTCTGCATTCTCACGAGGGCATCTCCCTCCATGTTTTATCGGGATAGCGGTTCCCTGCTCAAGCCCTTTTCAGCGAGCTCCCGTTCATAATCGGCAAACAGTGCGTCACCGGTCTCGCCAAGTTCCCTGAGGTATCTCCAGGTATAGATCCCGCTATCATGGCCGTCGTCGAAGACGATGCGAACCGCATAATTGCCGGTCGCGACTATCGAGCGGATGGCGACATTTCGCTTGCCGGGAACGATGACCTTCTGCCCCGGCCCGTGGCCCTGCACTTCCGCCGAGGGCGAAAGCACCCGCAGCATCTCGGCGTCAAGCCGGTAGGCGCTGCCGTCGTCGAAGGAAACGGTCAGTTGCCGCCGGTCTTTCGACACAAGCAGCTCAGTCGGCCAGGCATCACTCATTTTTCACTTCCGCAAGCTCGTCATATGCGTCAGAATTACGGACTTGCCTCACGATAGGCAAGCCACTACATCACCGTGTGTGCCAGGGGCATCGCGCAATGAGGATGGAGACGTGAACAGTTTCCCCGGATCGCTTGAGAGAGCGCAATCCCTGACGGAAAACAACGCACCGATGGTCGACCCCTTCGGTCGGGCGATAAGCTATCTGCGCGTTTCGGTGACCGACCGCTGCGATTTCCGCTGCACCTATTGCATGTCCGAACACATGACTTTCCTGCCGAAGAAGGACCTTCTGACACTGGAGGAACTCGACCGGCTCTGTTCCCTCTTCATCACAAGGGGTGTGCGCAAGCTCAGGCTTACCGGCGGCGAACCGCTGGTGCGCAAGAACATCATGTCTCTGGTGAGGAACCTCGGCCGCCATGTGCGCACCGGCGCGCTGGACGAACTGACGCTGACCACCAATGGCTCGCAGCTTGCCAAATTCGCCGCCGAACTTGCCGATTGCGGCGTCAGGCGCATCAACGTCTCGCTCGACACGCTGGATGCTGACAAATTCCGCCAGATCACCCGCTGGGGCGATCTCGACCGTGTGATGGAGGGGCTGGACGCCGCAGAGGCCGCCGGCATCAAGATCAAGCTCAACGCCGTGGCGTTGAAGGATTTCAACGAGACCGAAATTGCCGAGCTCATGCGTTTCGCCCATGGTCGCGGCATGGATTTGACGGTCATCGAAACCATGCCGATGGGCGAGATCGAGGAAGACCGGACAGACCGTTATCTGCCGCTCTCCAAGCTGCGCGCCGATCTGGAGCAAAGCTTCACGCTCATCGACAGCGACTACCAGACCGGCGGCCCCGCCCGTTACGTCACGGTCAGGGAAACCGGCGGCAGGCTCGGTTTCATCACGCCGATGACGCATAATTTCTGCGAAAGCTGCAACCGCGTCCGCCTCACCTGCACCGGCACGCTTTATATGTGCCTCGGCCAGGATGATGCGGCCGACCTGCGCACTGCGCTGCGCGCTTCCGACAGCGACGCCTATCTTTCCAGCGCCATAGACGAGGCCATTCTGCGCAAGCCGAAGGGTCATGATTTCATCATCGACCGCACGCATAAACGTCCCGCCGTCGCCCGCCATATGAGCGTGACCGGCGGCTGAGCCTGTTTCTCCTTTCCCCACCCATATAAGCGGTTGAATTACCGGCCTCACCGTGTCACGTCTCTTGGCATGGAGGAATGCGCAGTTGCGCCCGGCGGGCAGCCCTTGAGAGGCAATCGGGGCAAGATTGCGCATGGTCTGGGATCATATGGAATGGCATTGACGGATAATACGCGCGGCGCCCTCTTGATGGCGCTCGCCATGGCAAGCTTCACGGCCAACGACGCGCTGACGAAATCCGTCACCCCCTACATCAATACCGGCCAGATCATGTTCGTGCGCGGCATCATGACGGTGGTGCTGATCTATATCGCCGCACGGCATTTCGGCGCGCTCCGGCCCCTGAAAACCCTGCTGCGGCCCATCATCATCCTGCGCTGTCTCTGCGAGGTGACAGCGGCCGTTCTCTATCTGACGGCGCTCGGCCTCATCGAATTTTCCAACGCCTCGGCCATATTGCAGTCCCTGCCGCTGATCGTGACGCTGGGTGCTGCACTTTTCCTGCGCGAACCGGTCGGCTGGCGGCGCTGGGCGGCAATCATAACCGGTTTCATCGGCGTGCTCATCATCATCAGGCCGGGACCGGAAGGCTTCACATCAGGCGCCCTGCTGGTCGTCGCCTCGCTGGCGGTTACCGCCGCACGCGATCTTCTGACCCGGAAAATGTATGCCGATGTGCCCTCACTCGCCATCACCGTCATTACCGCCTTCGTCAATATGGCGGTGGGTGGCCTGCTGATTGCGCCTTTCGGCGGCTGGCAGCCGATGAACTTCATGATCCTGTCGCATCTTGCCGGGTCCGCCATTCTGGTGCTGGTTGGCTATCAGGCGATCATTCTGGCAATGCGAACCGGCGAAATCTCCTTCGTCGCGCCGTTCCGTTACACCAGCCTGCTCTGGGGTTTCATGATCGGCGTGTTCTTCTTCAATGAAAAGATCGACAGTTTCACCATCATCGGCGCCATGATCGTCATCGGTTCGGGTCTCTACACCTTCTACCGCGAAAGCCTGCGCAAGCGTTCGCAGATGGCCAAGCGCGCCGCCGCAACGCCCACGGCCGCAACCACGGTGCGGCCGGCTTCCGTAACGAAAACTGCCGCTACGGAAGAGGCGGGAGAGTGACATGAACAGCGGCCGTTTTCTTGACCGGACAACCCCGCCCCACATCATCACGCTGGTCGTCATCGCCGGCGTCGCAGCCCTGTGCATGAATGTGTTCCTGCCCTCGCTTGCAGCCATGGCGCTTTATTTCGAGGTCGATTACGCGGTCATGCAATTTGCCGTATCCGGCTATCTCGCCGCTACCGCCTGCCTGCAGCTCATCATCGGCCCGCTATCCGATCTCTTCGGACGCCGCCCTGTCATGCTCGCCAGCATCGCGATCATGATCGTCGCCACCCTCGTCTGCATGCTGGCGCCCAATATTACCGTCTTTATGATCGGGCGCGTGGCGCAGGCGGCCGTCGTTTCCGGTTTCGTGCTCGCCCGCGCCATCGTGCGCGACATGGTGCCGATGGAACAGGCCGCCTCGATGATCGGGTACGTCACCATGGGCATGTCGGTGGTGCCAATGGTCGGCCCGACGGTTGGCGGCCTGCTCAACGACATTTCCGGCTGGCAGTCGAGCTTCGCGCTGCTCGCCCTCCTCGGCGTCGGCATTCTGGCGCTCGCCTGGTTTGATCTCGGCGAAACCAACCACAACAAATCGGCAAGCTTTTCGCAGCAGTTTCATGCCTGGCCCGAGCTTCTGCGCTCGCCGCTATTCTGGGGTTATGCGCTGACCTCGACCTTCTCGTCCGGCATGTTCTTTTCCTTCCTCGGCGGCGCGCCCTTCGTTGGCAGCGTGCTTTATGGCCTTGCGCCGGCCATGCTCGGCCTGCAATTCTTCTTCATGGCCAGCGGTTACATGCTCGGCAATTTCGTCTCCGGCCGTTATGCCAGCCAGATCGGCATCACCCGCATGATGTTGTCGGGCAATGTCATCGCCATTGCCGGCATCGTCACGGCCATTGTGCTGATCTCCACAGGTTCGGAAAGCCCCTATGCTTTCTTCGTGCCGCTCGCCCTTATCGGTGTCGGAAACGGTGTTACCCTGCCGAGCGCCAATGCCGGCATGGTCAGCGTCCAGCCGCATCTGGCTGGCTCGGCCTCCGGTCTCGGCGGCGCCATGACCATCGGCGGCGGCGCAGTGCTTTCGGTACTCGCCTCCTCGGTCCTGTCCAGGGAGGACGGAACCTGGCCGCTCCTTATCGTGATGCTGGCGACCGGCCTTGTCGCCCTCCTCACCACCTATGTCGTAAGGCTGCAGGAGAAGCGGCAATGACGGCCCCTTCCAGAATACCCGGTCTCGTGCTCGCCGGCGGCCTGTCGCGGCGCATGGGCACCAACAAGGCGATGGTGATGCTGGGCGAAACACCGCTGCTTTCCCACGTCGTGCGCCGCATCACACCCCAGGTCTGCGATATCACCATCAATGCGGCAAATGGCTGGGCCGAAAGCTTCGGCCTGCCCGTGCTGCCAGACACCGTAAGCGGCCACGCCGGACCGCTGGCCGGCGTTCTCGCCGGCATGCGCCATTTCCAAAAGCACGAAGCCGGAGGAAGCCATTTCCTGACCGTGCCCGCCGACAGCCCTTTTTTTCCCGATGATCTCGTGGCCCGCCTTTGCGAACACATATCGGACAATGCGATCGTCATCGCCGCCTCCAGCGGCCAGCTTCATCCGGTTTTCGCGCTCTGGCCCGTGGCGCTTGCCAATGATCTGGAAGATTGGCTGAAAAACGATGCGAACCGGCGGATCCGCGCCTATCTGGCACGGCACGTCACCATTGGCATTGCCTTTCCGCCGCTGGAAACCGCAAAGGGCAGCCTCGATCCTTTCTTCAACATCAACACGCCGGATGAACTGGCGCTGGCGCGAAGCCATCTGGAGAGCCTCGCGACATGACGGCTCAAAAGGTCTTCGGCATAGCCGGCTGGAAAAACTCGGGCAAGACCGGCCTTGCGGTGCGCATCGTCACCGAGCTGACGGCCCGGGGCTACCGCGTCTCCACTATCAAACACGCCCATCATGATTTCGATATCGACAAGGTCGGCGCCGATAGCTGGCGTCACCGGCAGGCGGGCGCCCATGAGGTCACCATCGTCTCCGGCACCCGCTTCGCCATCATGCATGAGTTGCGCGGCGAACCAGAACCCTCCTTCGAAGACATCCTCTCCCGCCTCGCCCCCTGCGATCTCGTGCTGATCGAGGGTTACAAATACGAGCCGGTGCCAAAGATCGAGGCGCGCCGGCTGGAGGCGGCGAAAACCGAACCGCTTGCCGGAAGCGATCCTTATATCATCGCCATTGCCGCCGATCATGAGGTGACGGACACTGCGCTTCCTGTCTTCGATCTCGACGATACCGGCGCGATTGCCGACTTCATCGAGAGGACGGTGGGGCTGGTGAGGGTAAGCCAAGGATAGCGTTTTAGGCGCTTCGGATGCATCCCCGCATCCGTCATACCGGCCTTGAGCCGGTATCCAGCGAGCCCAAGTCCTTGGGCTGAAAGGACTCCTCTCGCCGCGCAGACGCGCGTCGGCTGGATGCCGGATCAAGTCCGGCATGACGGAGGAGAAGTGGTATGAAGCCGACGCAAGCTCCCACGATCCCTCACCCTAAAAATGAAAAAGCCGGGCTCTAGACCCGGCTTCGTCAATCCTTGAGACGCAATACCTATTCAAGGAAACTGGAGGGGTTCACCGGCGTCGCATCCTTGCGAACTTCGAAGTGAACCTGCGGACGCTTAGCGCTGCCCGTCATGCCCGATGTAGCGATCGTCTGGCCGCGCTGTACTTTCTGGCCACGCTGCACGTCGAGATTGGCGGCGTTGCCGTAAACCGTGACCTTGCCGTCGTCGTGGCGCACCAGCACGGTGTTGCCGAGCTGCTTCAGGCCGTTGCCTGCATAGATGACCACGCCGTTTTCAGCGGCCTTGATCGGCGTGCCTTCGGGAACCGAGATGTTGATGCCATCGTTGCGGCTGCCTTCGACATTGTCGCCGAAATTGTTGATGACAGCACCGCGGACCGGCCAGCGATATTTGCCGATGCCCGTGGATTCCGGTGCGACGGAAGCCATGTCGGACTTCTTCTCGATATCGCTGACGCTTGCCGTGGCGGCGGGTGCCGACGGTGCAGTCGCGGCAGCAGCAGGCGCCTTGTAAGGTTCCGGCTTGGCGGATGCGGTTTCGACTGCCTTGGCCGCTTCCTTGGCGGGAACGGAGGCTGTCTTGATACCGTCGGTGCCGGCGCCCGGCATGGCAAGCGTCTGGCCGACACGGATGCTCTCGTTGGAAATGCCGTTGGCGGCTTTCAGTGCGGCAACCGATACGCCGTTTTCACGGGCGATTTTCGCCAGGCTGTCACCCGGCTGAACCTTGTAACCGCCGCTTGGCGGCAAGGGCTTGCCACCGGGAGGCGTGAGCTTGCCGGCATCAGAGGAAACCTTGTCACGGGCCGCCGCCTGCGACGGCAGCACGGCCACATTCCCCTCGGGGCTGCGCAGCGGTGTCGGCTGGTCGCCATTGCGGTTAAGCGCGATGTTGCCGGCCGCATCCTTGGCGGCGTTGCGAACCTGACCGAATTTCGGAATGAGGATCGACTGGCCGGCCTGCGCCGAAGAGGCTGTCTTCAGACCATTGACCCGCAGCAGTTCCTTTTCAGGAACGCCGTAGCGGTTGGAAAGGGTCGTGATGCTTTCACCGGGACGCAGCGTCACCGAGGAAGCGCCATCCGTATGCCAGCCATTCTTGTCGGAGCGGACGGTTGCGGTGGTGAGATTGTCGGCGACGGGAACGGCGGCCTGCTGCGCTGGCGCTGCGGGAGACGGCGCGGCCTGTCGCTGTGCGGATGGGAAGGGCTGGGCCATGGCTTCGTTGCGCGTCGCCGGATCGCGGCTCGCCACCGCCGTCGGCGCCGACAGTTCGGAGCGCTGAACCGGAGAGGCGGAGGCCGAGCGGGCCGTGGAAGGCTGCACGTTGCCGCCATAACCGCCGGACTGCGGATAGGAGTTGCCAGCCATGTTCTGGTTGGCATAACCGCCCTGCGGCGCGGCAGAGGCGTAACCGCCATTCATGTCGCCCTGCGGAACAGGAGCCTGCCCGTAAGCACCGCCACCCTGCCGGGTTGGAATTGACGCCGTCGTCATCTGATCCGGTCCACTGGAAAAGAGGCCGCTGAACCGCGTTGCATCCGAGCTACAGCCCGTTGCGACGCTTGCCAGCAATGCCGCTGCGAACATTTTTGCGACTGATTTTCCGATTTTAGACGAATGTCTCATACGCATGACTCGATCTACACTGACGCCAACCCGCCGCATCGACATGCGATCCGGCACAAACTTCACTTCTTGCAAGGCCCATTTCCCGAGGTGGGGAAAACCATGCGTCGATGTTTATGATTAAAGCGCGTTAGTGTTACCACGCCGTTAAAACGTTAAGCCGTTTGGCGCTTTTTTGACACTTCGATAACCATGACGAAAACGATGCGCGTCATGTCTGAACAATAATAATAATGAAAATCAAACAGTTGTTGTAATTTAGAACTTTCGAAGACAAAAATGGAACGTCTTCAAAATTTTCATTTTGTTACAAATGACGCGCAATATGGGTGCTGAGCGGCAGATAGGGCGCTTCGAAGAGCTCTTCCTTTTCGAAGCGGCTGCCGGTCTTGGAAAAGCGCGTCATCACGCAGCGATCATCGTCAAGGATGATCGGCGCGATCATCATGCCGCCGGAGACGATCTGTTCGGCGAAAAAGCGGGGCATGGTGGTAAAGGCCGCCGTGGAGACGATGCGGTCGAAGGTGCCCTCGCCCACAAGCCCGTTGCTGCCATCCGCCTGGCGGATCACGACATTGCGGATGGAAAGATCATCCAGACAGTTCTGTGCCTGCTGCACCAGCGTCCTGTAACGCTCCAGCGAAAAGACGCGCTCCACCCGACGCGCGATGATCGCCGTCATGAAACCGCTGCCGGTGCCGATTTCCAGCACGCGCTGGCCCGGCTTCAATTGCAAGCGGGCAAGGATTTTGACAGCCATGTCGGCGCCTTCCATGAAGGCGCCGCAGTCGATCGGGATCGTCCGGCTGGAATAGGCATCGGCCGCAAATTGCGGCGGCACGAATTTGGAGCGCGGCGTCTGCTCCACCGCCGTCAAAAGGTCGAGGTCGGAAATCCCCTCGCCTCTCAGCCGGAGAACGAGAGCGGCAAAACCTTCCTTTTCGACCATGGCAGATTTCAATCGGCGACTCCGAATCCAAGCGCTTGCGCAACCCGATCCTTGACCGTGTAATCCGTCAGGTCAAGCTTTAGCGGCGTGACCGAAATTTTGCCGTGCTTCAAGGCGTGGATATCCGTGCCTTCGCGGAACGTGCCGAGACGCTCGCCGAAACGCAGCCAGTAATAGGGGAAACCACGGCCGTCCTGGCGTTCTTCCACCGTCAGGCCGAAATCGAGCTTGCCCTGCCCGGTCACGGACACGCCCTGCACATCCTTGGGCGCACAATTGGGAAAATTGAGATTGAGGAAGGTGCCATCAGGCAGATCGACATTCATCAGCTTGCGCAGCAGGTCCGGTGCATAGGTCTCGGCGACTTCCCACGGCACGACACGGCCTTCGGCATGGCTGAAGGCCTGGCTGAGCGCGAAGGACCGCACGCCCTGCAGCGTGCCTTCGATGGCACCCGCAATCGTGCCGGAATAGGTCACGTCATCGGCCATGTTGGCGCCGGCATTGACACCCGACAGCACGAGGTCGGGCTTCTCAGGCAGAACTTCGCGAATGCCCATGATGACGCAATCGGTCGGTGTGCCGCGCAGCGCATAATGCTTGTCGGAAACTTTTCGCAGGCGCAGCGGTTCGGAAAGCGTCAGCGAATGAGCAAGACCGCTCTGATCGGTCTCGGGCGCGACGATCCAGACATCGTCGGACAGCGTGCGGGCGATACGCTCCAGCACGGCCAGACCCTCGGCGTGAATACCGTCGTCATTCGTCAGCAAAATCCGCATGTTCATCTCTCCACTGCTACGCCCTCGGGAAAGGACTAATATTGTCTCTCATGGACGCATCCCCATGACCGTCATGCCGGACTTGATCCGGCATCCAGCCGACGCGCCTCCGCGCGGCGGGAAAAACCTCTTCAGCCCAAGGACTTGGGCTGGCTGGATTCCGGCTCAAGGCCGGAATGACAGAGGCGTCTTCAGGAGCCTGACAATCAGGCCGCCTTCTCGATGCGCGTCAGACCGCCCATATAGGGCAGCAGCACCTCTGGAATTGTGACGGAACCGTCGTCATTGAGATAATTTTCGAGAACCGCGATCAGGCAGCGGCCGACAGCCGTGCCGGAGCCGTTCAGCGTGTGCACGAACTTCGTCGCCTTGTCGTCCTTGCCGCGATAACGGGCATTCATGCGCCGCGCCTGGAAATCGCCGCAGACCGAGCAGGACGAGATTTCGCGATAGGTGTTCTGGCCGGGCAGCCAGACTTCCAGATCATACGTCTTGCGCGCGCCAAAGCCCATATCACCGGTGCACAGCGTCATGGTGCGGAAATGCAGGCCGAGACGCTTCAGCACCTCTTCGGCGCAGGCCGTCATGCGCTCATGTTCGGCGACAGCGCTTTCCGCATCGGTAATGGAGACAAGCTCGCACTTCCAGAACTGGTGCTGGCGCAGCATGCCGCGCGTATCGCGGCCAGCGGAGCCCGCTTCCGAACGGAAGGACGGGGTAAGCGCGGTGAAGCGCAGCGGCAGTTTCTCCTGCTCGAGGATTTCACCCGACACGAGGTTGGTCAGCGTCACTTCCGCCGTCGGGATCAGCCAGCGGCCATCGGTGGTCTTGAACAGGTCCTCGGAGAATTTCGGCAATTGCCCGGTCCCGAACATCGCCTCGTCACGCACCATCAGTGGCGAGGAGACTTCCGTATAGCCATGTTCCGAGGTGTGCAGATCGATCATGAACTGGCCGAGCGCCCGTTCCAGACGCGCCAGCTGGCTGGTCAAAACGGTGAAGCGCGAGCCGGAAAGCTTGACCGCACGCTCGAAATCCATGTAGCCGAGCGCCTCGCCGATCTCGAAATGCTCCTTGGCCTCATGGTTCCAGCCGGGCTTCTGGCCGACCACGCGGGCCACCACATTGTCGTGTTCGTCCTTGCCATCAGGCACATCGTCGAAGGGCATGTTCGGCAGGCGCGACAGGGCGTCGTTCAGCTCGGCGGTGACCTGGCGGTCCTCCTCCTCGGCGCGCGGCATGTTTTCCTTGATGTCGGCGACTTCGGCCTTGAGCTTTTCCGCAAGCTCCATGTTCTTCTGCGCCATGGCGGCGCCGATTTCCTTGGAGGCGGCATTGCGGCGGGACTGCATGTCCTGCAGGGACTGGATGACGGAACGGCGCTTTTCATCGAGAGCGATCAGGCCGCTGGCGGCAGGTTCGGCGCCGCGCCGTGCAAGAGCCGCATCAAAGGCTTCGGGGTTTTCACGTATCCATTTAATGTCGTGCATCGTCGTTCCAGACTGTTGTTGGCCGCCCGTGTTTTATCAGCAAAACGCCGGGCGAAGGGCCCGGCGCGAGGAAATTAAATGAGCGGGAAGACCGTGGCGAAGCGTCAGGTCTCTTCCAGCTCCGTGCTTTTGGATTCCGCCGCACGTTTCCTCTCCACGAGTCGAGCCATGTAGATGGAAATCTCGTAGAGAATGATCGCAGGCAGCGCAAGACCGATCTGGGACATCGGATCGGGCGGCGTCAGCACGGCCGCGACCACGAAGGCCATGACGATGGCGAACTTGCGCTTCTCGCGCAGCCAGTCGCTGGTCAGAAGCCCGACGCGGGCCAGAAGCGTGGTAACCACCGGCAGCTGGAACACCAGACCGAAGGACAGAACCAGCGTCATGATGAGGCTGAGATATTCCGACACCTTCGGCATCAGCGAAATCGCCACCTCGCCATCCTCGGGCAATTGCTGCATGGCGAGGAAGAACCACATGACCATGGGCGTGAAGAAGAAATAGACGAGCGCCGCACCGATGAGGAAAAGGATCGGCGACGCGATCAGAAACGGCAGGAAAGCGGCGCGCTCATTCTTGTAAAGACCGGGGGCCACAAACTTGTAGAGCTGCGAGGCGATTACCGGAAAGGAGATCACCATGGCGCCGAACATCGCAACCTTGATCTGCGTGAAGAAGAATTCCTGGGGCGCGGTATAGATCAGCGACGATTTCGTCACATCCAGCCCGGCCCAGATAACCGCCCACTTGTAAGGAATGACGAGCAGGTTGAAGAGATGTTTGGCAACGGCGAAACAGCCGATGAAGGCGATGAAGAATGCGCCGAGCGCCCAGATCAGCCGCGTGCGCAACTCCATGAGATGCTCGATCAGCGGCTGCGGCTTATCCTCGATGTCCCCGCTCATGCTTCATCCTTTTTGGGCTTTGCAGCCTTTGTTCTTGCCGGTTTGGCCGGCTTGGCTTCTACCACCGCCTTCTCCGCCGCCGTTTTCTTGACGGCAGCCTTCTTGACGACGGCCTTCGCGGCAGGCTTCGAAACAGCAGATTCTTCAGGCGCTTCGACAGCCTTGCTGCGCACGGTGCGTTTCGGCTTGGCGGCCACCGCCTCGGCTTCGACGGTCGCAACCGATTTCGCACGCGCGCGTTTCGGTTTTTCTTCCGCTGCCGCAACTGCGGCAACCGGCGCAGATGCCGCAGGTGCGGAGGCCGCGACAGGCGGCGCATCCGGAAGCTTCATCTCGGGCTCGGGCACGCTGACCAGCGGCGCAACCGGCTCGCTCGTCGCCGGTGCTGCTGTCGAAGACAGGGAATCAGGTGCAGCCGTCGCCTTCTGGAGATCGGACTTGATCTCGTTTCCGAGCTGGCGAAGTGGGTTCATCGCGTCGCGCAGCGAATTGGTCGGATTGAGATTGCGGACATCCGAGATCGTCTGCCGCACATCGTCCATATCAGCCTCTTTCAAGGCCTCATCGAACTGCGTGCGGAATTCCCCCGCCATCTTGCGAAGGCCGGCCATCGTTTTACCGAAGGCGCGGATCATGGGCGGCAAGTCTTTCGGTCCGACGACCACGATCAGCACGACCGCAATCACCAGAAGCTCGCTCCAGCCGATATCAAACATCAATACGCTCCCGAGACCCTAGCGCCGGTCTCAAAACAAGCGGCACAGGCCGCTTACTTGATCTCGTCAGCCTTGTGGTCGACAGTCTTCGCATTGGCATCGGCCGGCGGCGGCGTCTGGTCTTCGTCGGACATGCCCTTCTTGAAGCTCTTGATGCCCTTCGCAACATCACCCATCAATTCCGGAATCTTGCCACGTCCGAAAAGGACGAGAACGATCACCAGAACGATGAGCCAATGCCACACACTAAAAGAACCCATAACTGAAACTCCTGAATTTCGCTTTCAGACGATGTAAGATGTTTGAAAGGCTTTTTCAAACAACAAATTGTCGCTTCAACGGGGAGTGAACATAAAGTTTTTGCGTCTTGTCGCCAGTAAGACGGTCAATCATTCATCGCCATCGCCGCCGCCGGGCGCAAGCAGGCCCAGTTCTTCCAGATCGAGCTGCGTGATCGGGTCTTCGTCCTCACGCAATTCATCGCTCATCATCGGCAGGGGCACTCCGAAATTGGATGGAATTCGGCCAGAAAGCAGCCCTGCCCCCTTCAGCTCTTCAAGCCCCGGCAGGTCGCGCAATTCCTCAAGGCCGAAATGATCGAGAAACTCCACCGTGGTGCCGATCGTCACCGGCCTGCCAGGCGTACGCCTGCGGCCCCTGAAACGCACCCAACCCGCTTCCATCAGCACATCAAGCGTGCCGCGCGAGGTCTGCACGCCGCGAATTTCCTCGATTTCGGCGCGTGTCACCGGCTGATGATATGCGATAATCGCCAGAACTTCCAGCGCCGCGCGCGACAGCTTCTTCGGCTCCTTCTCCTCCGTGCGGATGACGAAGGAAAGATCGCCCGCCGTGCGAAAAGCCCATTGCCCGCCGACCTGCACGAGATTGACGCCTCGATCACCATAGGCGGCCTTGAGCCGGTGCAGAATGGCTGCGACATCCATGCCGCGTGGCAGGCGCTCGGCAATGAACCCCACCGAAACCGGCTCGGCCGAAGCAAAAACCAAGGCCTCGGTGATCCGCTCGGCTTCCTTCAGCTGCCGTTCGGAAAATACCGTGGGTTCGAATCCCACCCCATCTGTCACGATCGCCGCTTCGCCGGTCTCGTCGTCATTCGTCATTATCAGTCCTTTCGGCATTCACGGCGCGATCGTCTCTCTCGCTCCTGCGCATATAGATGGGCTTGAAGGCGCCCTCCTGACGAATTTGCAGCGACCCCTCGCGCACCAGTTCCAGCGAGGCGGCAAACGCGCTGGCGATGGCCGTTACCCGCATGGCGGGGTCGGGCACATATTGCAGCAGATAGTGATCGAGCACGGTCCATTCACCGACATCGCCGAGCAGATTGGTCAAGAGCTCCCGCGCCTCCACCAGCGACCAGACCTGCCGTTTTTCAATCGTGACCTGGGTGATGGCCTGCCTTTGCCGCAGATTGGCGTAGGCGCTCAGGAGATCGTAGAGATTTGCCTCGTAGGCGGAGCGGTTGATATGCGGAATATGCTCCGGCGCGCCCCGGGCGAAAACATCACGGCCGAGCTGGGCGCGGTTGACGAGGCGTTCCGCCGCCTCGCGCATCGCTTCCAGACGTTTCAGCCGGAAGGCCAGCGTCGCGGCCATTTCCTCGCCCGAGGGGCCGTCATCCTTGGATTGCTGCGGAATGAGCAGCTTGGATTTGAGAAAGGCGAGCCAAGCCGCCATGACGAGATAATCGGCCGCAAGCTCGATGCGCACCCGGCGCGCGCTTTCCACGAATTGCAGATATTGTTCGGCAAGCGCCAGTACGGAAATGCGCGACAGATCGACCTTCTGCGTGCGGGCAAGATGCAGCAGCAGATCGAGCGGGCCTTCGAAACCCGCGACATCGATGACCAGCCCGGCCTCACCCGTCAGCCGCTCCGGCGTCACATCCTGCCAGAGCTTGTCCATCGGTGTTGAATTGCGAGACTTGTCTGCGGCCATTGTTCCATCCGCCGGGCGTCCGGCCTGTCGTCCCGATTAACGGGCCGCCGCCCAACTGTCAGGAAACGGCCCACATGGCGTTGAATTCGGCTCTCAGTTCCGCTTCGTCGGAAGCGTCCGCAACGGGGAAACCCGCTTCCACGGCCCGCACCCGCTCCAGCGAACGGCCGGAAAGAACGGGAACCTCCTTCACGACCTGAAGCATTTCACCCATCACGCCGTTGCAATGCAAGACTATATCGCAGCCACCAGCAACAATATTCGCAGCCCGCTCGCCAAGCGTACCCTTCAGCGCATTCATGGAACTGTCGTCGGACATCAGCAACCCGTCAAAGCCGATGCGGCCGCGAATGACCTCCTCGATCACCTTCGGCGAGGTCGTTGCCGGTCTCTCGCGGTCGACAGCGTTGAAGACCAGATGCGCGCTCATCGCCATCAATTCACGGTTCAGCGCCCGGAACGGTACGAAATCATGGGCGTCCAGCTCATCGAGCGGCACATCGACAACAGGCAGTTCATGGTGCGAATCCACCATGCCACGGCCATGGCCCGGCATATGCTTCATGACAGGCAGCATGCCGCCCGCCTTCAGCCCGTCGGCCGCCGCCTGCCCCATCTCGGCCACCATGGTCGGCGAGTAGCCATAGGCGCGGTTGCCAATGACGTTGCTGGCGCCTTCCACCGGCACATCGAGCACCGGCAGGCAGTCGACATTGATGCCGAATTTCATGAGGTCGAAGGCATGCAGGCGCGACATCAGCCAGGCGGCGCGCAGACCCTGTTCACGATCACGCTCGTAGATTTCACCGAGAATGCGGGCATTCGGATAGGCCTGCAGGATCGGCGGCTTGATGCGCTGTACGCGCCCGCCTTCCTGATCGATCAGAACCGGCGCGTCCGGCCGCCCGACGGCATCGCGCATGGCGGCGACGAGATCGGTGATCTGCTGCGGCTCGCCGATATTGCGCCCGAACAGAATGAAGCCCCACGGCTGCTGGTCACGGTAAAGGGCAATCTCGTCGGCGGTCAGCGAAAGTCCGCTGCATCCGAGGATCATAGCTTTGCAATCGGTCATGGTGTCACGCCTGTCTGAGAACAAAAGGGGTAAGGGAAGAATGGCCTTTAGCCATCGAGACTGCGGAGAGGTGCGGTTAATTTCTCCGCGTCATCCTCGGGCTTGACCCGAGGATCCATTTCGGCGGCCGTGGATCCTCGGGTCAAGCCCGAGGA
The DNA here is from genome assembly GCA_025560025.1 of Agrobacterium tumefaciens. Taxonomy (NCBI): domain Bacteria; kingdom Pseudomonadati; phylum Pseudomonadota; class Alphaproteobacteria; order Hyphomicrobiales; family Rhizobiaceae; genus Agrobacterium; species Agrobacterium tumefaciens. The sequence goes on from CP048485.1 coordinate 1,367,630, forward strand.
TGACGTAGAGTTTGCCGGAAGGTCCGAATATGCCAAGGGCTGCCCACGCGGCAGCCCCAATCTTTCTACGCCGGATCAGTTGCTATCAGCGTGCCACCAGGCAGCTGCCGCCGGCCGAGCGGAACTTTTCGCACAGCGCCACGGCTTCGTTCTTGTCACCGGCCGGGATGCGGACGCGGTAGAACGTGCCCTTGCCGGCGATTTCGGCGGCCTTGATGTCGACGCCACGTCCACCGATGACCGAGCCGAACTTGGCCGACATGCTCTGGTAGGACTTCTGGGCCTCCGCCTGGCTCGGCAGGGACGCGATCTGGATGTAATAACCACCGGCCGAAGGGGTGTTTGTCGCTGCCGGCGTCGCGGCGGCTGTCTGCTGCTGCGCGGCTGGCGGCTGGGCCGGAGCGGTAGCGGCGGGACGGACATTGCCCTGATTGGTGACGGTTGCCACGACATTGGAAGGCTGCGAGGACGGACGCGCTGCAGGAAGCGGCGCCGCCGTCTGCGAGGCCGGTGCGGCAGGCGTATTGGCCTGGGGCTGTGCGGCCTGCTCCGGCGCGACCGGAACACGCGAAGCGGCGATGACGGCGGGAGCGCCCTCACCCGGCTTGGCTGTCTGGGGCGCGGCAAGTTCCGCGACCTTGTCGGCCTTCGGCGGCTGGGCTGCCGGTGCATCGACTTCCTGGGCGACCAGCGTGCCATCCGGCTTGACGATCATCGTGCGGACCTTGCGCGGCGAAACACCGGTTGCGCCGGCGCCTTCGTTGTGCGCGGCCTTTTCTTCCGGCGAAAGCAGGCGCGGATCTTCAGTTTCGCCAACCGGCGTACCGGTTGCGGTTTCCATATCCCCGTCGTTTTCACCTTCCAGCGGCAATTGTTCGGGGATCAGCGTGCGCTGAACCACATCGACCGGCTGCTCGCTGCTGGAAATCAGGGCGGGCTGCTTCGGATCGGCAGCACTGCCGCCAGCCACGCGGTCATACACCGCCTTGTCCTGGTTGGGCACGACGCGACCGCCCGGATTTTCCGGCACGACCTTCATCGGATCATTATCGGCGGAAATGATGACAGGCGCGCCATTGGAGCCGGTGCTGGACGAACCGCCTGATATCAGCGCGTAGACACCGCCGCCGACAAGCACCAGACCGATTGCGGCTGCAACCGGCATGATCCAGCGGCGACCGCCGCGCTCATCCTCATCGCGATAAGCGGCCTGATGATCTACATAGGTGTTCTCGGCATCCCGTGCGTTACCGCGAGAAGCTGCAGCCTCCTGCATGGAGCGGCGGAAGTCCTCTTCCAGCGCCCGTTCGAATTCATCGGCTTCTTCCGGAGCCTGAACGGCGGCACGCGCCTGCGGGGCGGCTGCGCGGTTTTCCGCATGTTTGTGACGATCAAGACCGCCGGCGACCGCAGGCGCAAACAGCGTCGCAAGCTCGGTATCGATATCGAGATCTTCTTCGTGACGGCGGGCAACCGGCTTGGGTTCGAAAACCCCGACCGGCAATTCCGGCACATCCATCTCCACAATGGTTTCCGGATGTTCTTCCGTCTCGCCGATCTGCGAAGGATCGAAAGGCAGGCTCTCCAGTGTCTGCGGCGCAACCGGCTGCGGCGCAGCGGCGGCAGGACGCGGCTGAACGGGCGCAGCTGCGGCAATCGGCGCGGATACCGGCACAACGCGCGGCTGGGGCGCGGGCTGCTCCCTTACCGGCTGGGGTGCAGCGGCAGCGACCACAGGCGCAACCGGCTGCTGGCGAACGGGTTGCGGCACGGGCGCAGGTGCGACCTCGGCTTCGGCAATTTCGGAAAGGTCGAGATCAAGATCGAGATCGTCGAGCGCAAGCTCGAAATCATCGTCGTTGAAGCCCGCAAAATCGCTGAAATCCGGTTCCTGAACGGGAGCCGCAGATGTTGCAGCGGCAACCGGGGCTGCCCGTACCGGTATAGCGGCAACTGGCGGTTCCACCTTCGCAGCCTGAGCGACAGGTGCGGCCTGAACGACAGGCGCAGACTGGACGACGGGTTCTTCACCACGGCCGGGAATGGAATATTTTGCAACGTCGTAGATCAGCTCGTCCATCGGCGACAGATCGGCCGCAACGGACTTCTGAACAACAGGAGATGTGACCGGCTGCGCAGCAGGCGTGAAGGTTTCAGCAGGCAGAGGCGTAAAGGCAGGCGCAGTCTCTTCCGCCTGAATGACGACGGGCGCCGGTGCAGGTTCGATCTGCGGTTCAATCCGGGCTACCGGCTGCTGTTCGGACCTCGGCTCGACCCGTCGCGGATCGACAGCCGAAACATCGCGACGCGCCCCGAAATTGGCAAGCGGCAGACGCAGGCTGGAAAATTCCAGCGAAGAACGGCCGCCATGCGAAGGCGGACGCACGGAAACGGGTGCAGGCGCTTCCTCGGCAACCGCGATCTCCACCTCATCGGCAAGATCGAAGGCCTGCGGCTCCGGCGCGTAACCATGCGAAGACGGAATGTTGCTGGAAACATCGGCCGGAAGTTCCGGCATGGCGTGCCATTCGGGCTGGGCCGGCTCGACGGCCTGCGGCTCTTCCCATGCCAGTTGTTGGGCGGCCTGCTGGTAAACCACCGGCTCGGCAGCACGCGGCTGGCGCGAATGCACGTCGAAAACTTCGGCGACCGCACCGGCATCGTCGCGGAAATCCGCGCGAATGTCCTGCGTCGACGTTTCCACGTAACTGTGAATATAGGCGTTGTCGACTTCCGGAAGCGGCTCTTCCGTGAACTCGGGCGCCACCTCATAGGCCGGCGTCGGCTCCGGCGCATACCGGGCCTCGACCTGCGGCTCGGCCACGGGAGAAAGTTCCGGCTCGCGGCGGGCGAAAACCTGCTCGACACGCTGCATGAAGTCGTTGGGGTGGATGCCCGCACGGACATCGTTTGCTGGATCAAGAACGACCGGATCGGCGTGCGGTGCGTCGTAAACCTCGAATTCCCTCAGAAGCTCATCTTCGAGATTGAATTCGGGTTCGCGGCGGGTCACCGATGGCGCAGCCTCGGAACCCGCATGCGAAGGACGATCTTCGAAGCCGACGATACGCGCCAGTTCTGCCAGAGGATCGTTGTCAGCGAACCCTTCGGACCGGGCGTCCCGGTTATACGCGACATTTTTTTCGACCATTACGTGTTCCACCATCTACGCATTGCAGCTCTTGCCAGCGTATTGTGAGCAAATAATGGTGATATGTTATCGCATCTCGTCAGGCGCGTCCGCTCCTAAAAGAGCCAGGCCAGACTTCAAAACATTCGCGACAGCATTCACCAGCCCAAGTCTGGCAATGCTCAATTCTCGGTTTTTATCGTTAATAAAACGTAATTCCTGATGGTCTTTACCCTTGTTCCAGTGTCCATGGAAGGAACTGGCGAGATCATAGAGGTAAAAAGCAAGCCGGTGCGGCTCATGCGAAAGGGCCGCCGATTCGATCAGGCGCGGATATTCAGCGAGCTTTGCAACCAGTTGCAACTCGTTGATATCGCTAATCAAAGAGACAGACGCCGCCATCTCTTCAGCCGAAGGAGAAAGCCCCGGAAACGCCTCCTGCGCCTGCCGGAAGATCGACATGGAGCGGGCATGGGCATATTGCACGTAAAAGACCGGATTATCCTTCGATTGTTCGGTCACTTTCGCGAAATCGAAGTCCAGCGGCTCGGAATTCTTCCGATAAAGCATCATGAATCGCACCGGATCGCGACCCACTTCGTCCACAACATCGCGCAGTGTCACGAAGTCGCCGGAGCGCTTTGACATCTTCACCGGCTCACCGTCGCGGTAGAGCTTGACGAGCTGGCACAGGAGCACCGTCAGTTTCGACTTGCCTTCCGACACAGCGCGCGCAACCGCTTCCAGCCGCTTCACGTAGCCGCCATGGTCGGCGCCGAGCACATAGATCATCTCGGAGAAACCACGGTCGAACTTGTTCTTGAAATAAGCGACGTCTGCGGCGAAATAGGTGTAGGAACCGTCCGACTTCATCAGCGCGCGGTCCATGTCGTCGCCCACTTCCGTGGAGCGGAACAGCGTCTGCTCGCGGTCTTCCCAGTCTTCCGGCAATTCGCCCTTCGGCGGCGGCAGGGTGCCCTTGTAGACATGGCCCTTGAAGGTCAGATCATTGATGGCCGAGAGGATTGGCCCGCCATTGCCCTCATGCAGCGTGCGCTCCGAGAAGAACACGTCATGCTTGACGTTCAGCGTCTCAAGATCCTCGCGTATCATCGCCATCATCGCGTCGATCGCCTTGTCCTTGACGATCGGCATCCACTTTTCCTCGGGCATGGCGCGCAGCTTGATGCCATATTCATCCGCCAGCGCCTGACCGACGGGAACGAGGTAGTCGCCGGGGTAGAAGCCCGACGGAATGGCGCCGATATCTTCGCCGAGCGCCTCGCGGTAACGCAGGAACACCGAACGGGCCAGCACGTCGATCTGCGAACCGGCATCGTTGATGTAATATTCCTTGGTGACGCCATAACCCGCAAAAGCAAGCAGGTTCGCCAGCGTGTCACCCACCACGGCACCACGGCAATGGCCGACATGCATCGGGCCGGTCGGGTTGGCGGAGACATATTCGACGTTGATCTTCTGGCCCGCACCGATGGTGGAGCGGCCGAAATCGATGCCCTGCCCGATCATGTCGGCGAGAAGACGCTGCCAGTAACCGACCGAGACCTTGAGATTGATGAAGCCAGGACCTGCGACATTGACGCTGTCGACATCGCCATCCGCCTGAAGTGCCGGCACGATGAGTTCGGCCAGCGCCCGCGGATTGGTGCCGAGCGGCTTCGCCAGCACCATGGCGGCATTGGTTGCGACATCGCCATGGCTCAGATCGCGCGGGGATTCGACGGTAATTCGACTGAAATCGACCTTTTCGCGGTTCTCTTTCACGAGATCGAGGGTCTCGAGCGCGTTTTTGATCCTGGTATCGAAATCGGCAAAAATGTTCATCGTTCCAACCTGCGCGAAGGGCTTCTGTTTATGTCCGGCCATCATAACCGGGTTGGCTTCGCGATCGCCCGCTGCCCTATCGCAAATCGGGGGTGTGGTCAAACAGCCGCTGGTGGGCGCGCAGTGCATAACTATCCGTCATACCCGCCAGATAATCGCCCACATGCCGGGCTTTTGCGGCCACGCTCATGCCGGAAATGCTGTCCACCCAGTAGTGGCTCTGCATCTCCGCCGGCGTTTCCATATAACGGTGGAAAAGATCGGTGACGATCTGTGTCGCGCCGGCGCGGATGCGCATGATCTCCGGGTGGCGGTAGATATGGCCGAACAGCAGCTTCTTGATCTGCCGGTCGGTCTCGGCCATTTCCGGCGAGAAGGTCGCAACGGTGAAATCGGCAGCGCGGATATCCGCCGCACTCTTCGGCTTCAGACGGGCCAGATTCTGCTGCGCAACGCCGATCACATCCTCCACCATATGGGTGATCTGCCGGCGCATGATCTCATTGGCGAAACGCTCCTTGTCGAGCACGGGATATTTCGCCCGCACCTGCGCCATCAGGCCGCTGAGGAACGGCACCTCCTCCAGCATCTCGAAAGTGAGATAACCGGCGCGCAACCCGTCATCGATGTCATGGGTATTATAGGCGATGTCATCGGCAATCGCCGCCACCTGCGCCTCGAGGCTGGCATAGCTGCCGATCTCCAGATCCTGCAGCTCGCAATATTCGAGGATGGGCAGCGGAACCGGCCCCTTGATCCCCTCGCCCCTGGCATTCACCAGCGGGCCATTGTGCTTGACCAGCCCTTCGAGCGTCTCCCAGGTGAGGTTGATGCCGTCATATTCGGCGTAGCGGCGCTCCAGCTTGGTGACGATGCGCAGCGACTGCGCATTGTGATCGAAGCCGCCATAGGGCAACAGCACCGCGTCCAGCGCATCCTCGCCGGTATGGCCGAAAGGCGTGTGGCCGAAGTCATGCACCAGCGCCACGCCCTCGGCCAGGTCCTCGTCGAGTTTCAGCGCGCGGGCGAGCGCGCGGGCGATCTGGGCCACCTCAATGGTGTGGGTGAGACGCGTGCGATAGTGATCGCCGTCGGGGCTGATGAACACCTGCGTCTTGTGCTTCAGGCGGCGAAAGGCTGTCGTGTGGACGATGCGGTCCCGGTCGCGCTGGAATTCCGACCGTGTCAGGCTACCCTCTTCGGCAAAAAGACGCCCGCGCGTGGTCCACGGATCGGAGGCGAAAACCGCTCTCTCGCCACTTCCGAAACCCAATGCGCGCTGGTCTATGATCATATATCCACCTGTTGTCTTCTCTGGCCGCGACGTCCTTTTCGTCTCGGCCATTGACCTTTTCATTCACCCTTCATACCTATCGAAGAGGTCAGCGCAAAGCATCATCGCGGCGCAGGCGCCTTCACACAGGCTATAGACCGTTAATTTGACCGGTTTATAATAGTGACAATGAGATAATTGCTCTCCGGTTCTTGACCCCGGCACGAGGAACGACATGGAAAACAGCGACATTACACTTTCGGAAGCCGCAGCGAAGCGAATCGCCCAGATCGTCGCAGCGGATGCAGGCAAACAGGCATTGCGCGTTTCGGTGGAAGGCGGCGGCTGCTCGGGCTTCTCCTACAAGTTCGATCTGGCGGAAGACCCCGCCGATGACGACATCGTGATTGCGCGCGGCGACGCCAAGGTGCTGATCGACAGCATGTCGGTCATCTACATGGCCGGCTCCGAAATCGACTTCGTCGACAACCTGCTCGGCCAGTCCTTCCAGATCAAGAACCCGAATGCGGTCGCAAGCTGCGGCTGCGGCACCAGCTTCTCGATCTGACGCCATTCTATCCACCACATCCTCACCAGCCGTTTCCAAAAACGGTGGCAATCGCTTTTGCATCGGGTAAAAGTACCCCCACAAAAGGGAAACTCCGATGAAGATTGCCACCTGGAACATCAATGGCGTCAAGGCGCGTATCGAAAACCTCTGCCAGTGGCTGAAGGATTCATCGCCTGACATTGTCTGCCTTCAGGAAATCAAATCCGTCGACGAAGGCTTTCCCCGCCTTGAGATCGAGGCTCTCGGCTATCATGTCGAGACACATGGTCAGAAGGGCTTCAACGGTGTCGCCCTGCTCTCGAAGATGAAGCCGGACGAGATCAATCGCGGCTTGCCGGGAGACGATGCCGACGAACAGGCGCGTTTCATCGAGGGCGTGTTTTCCGTCGATGGCGGCGCGATCCGGGTCTGCTCGCTTTACCTGCCGAACGGCAATCCGCCGGATGATCCGGTCAAATATCCCTACAAGCTTGCCTGGATGGAACGGCTGCGCCGCTTTGCCGAAGACCGCCTCGCGCTGGAGGAGCCGCTCATTCTGGCCGGTGACTACAACGTCATCCCCGAACCCTTCGATTGCCACGACCCACGCGTGTGGGAAGGTGACGCCCTGTTCCTGCCGCAGACCCGTTCGGCCTTCCGCAAGCTGGAAAATCTCGGCTTTACCGATGCCGCGCGCGCAACGACGGATGAGCCCGGACTTTATTCCTTCTGGGATTATCAGGCCGGCGCATGGCCGAAAAACAACGGCATCCGCATCGACCACCTGATGCTGTCGGCGGAAGCGGCGGACCGGCTGCAATCGGTCAACATCGAAAAACATGTGCGGGCATGGGAAAAACCGTCCGACCACGTACCGGTCTGCGGTTACTTCGATTTCAGACCGGTCGGCTGACCGGCTCTCACCAAGGCGGCTGAAGCCTCAGCCGCGGGCGACATCAGTTCAATCCGGATCGTCGATCCGCATGTTCTGCGCCATCGCGATTGCCGCGCGGCGATCATTTTCACCAGAGAGCGAAAACGCCTGCTCCTGAAGGCTCTGGATCCAGGTGCAATCCACCGCCGTGCATTTGTCCAACGCGGCCGTCATGAAGGCCAGTCCTTGCGTCGTCTGGCCTTCCTGGAAGAGCAGATTGCCGAAAATCGACATGGCGCCAGCATGGCCGTGCTTGCGCGCCTGGTTAAGCCACTTCTTGGCCTGCTGCACATCCGCGCGGCCACCCTCGCCCGCAAGGATCATCTCCGCCAGCCGGAACTGCGCTTCGGCCACACCAAAGGTTGAAGCCACCTGAAAATAAAGCTGGCGGGCCTGCGAAAGGTCCATCTTCACCGGGCTTCCGGGAATACCGTGGCGGTAATAATCGGCAAGGGAAAGAAGCGCGTTGACGAAGAAACCGGTATCTTCCGAACCCGGCTCGACGCCCTGATTGGCGATTTCGCTGTAAATCTTGAAAGCTTCGAAGTCGTTCTTGGCGACGCCGTCGCCGAAGGCGTACATATTGGCAAGCGCCCAGCGCGAGCCTGTATGGCCCTTTTCAGCCGCGTAGCGATAGGCCTCGACAGCTTCGCCCTTGTTGCCGTTCTTGTAGGCCTTGAAACCGAACTTGAACAGATCGAAGGGGCCGGATTCCTTGGTCACGCCCGCATTGATGTCAAAAGCCGCGGCAGGCATTGCGAGCGACGCAAGCAACATGCCCATAAGGAGCGGCTTTAAAACGTTGGCTTCACATTTCAGCATTTCAGCGAACTTCTCTCACTCTTCCCGGCATATAGCCAATACTTGCGGAATACTGCAAAGCCGAACCCCGCCGGGTCGCGATTTTTCGAACACACTGCGTCTTTCCGGCAGCACTTTCCAGCGCACCGCCGGTGGTTTCATGCGGCAATTGCTCAAAATTTTCAGTGAGACAGATATAGGCATAATTTCCGGCAATATAACGGCGTTTCACCGCCTGCCGGTCAACGTCAAACAAGAAAGCCGGACCAAATTCCCGTATTACTTGCTTAAACCCTGAATCCAAATCCGTTTTCACTTTCTGCAATTCCGCAGGCCCACATCAAACGCCTGCATGTTCTTCCATTCCCGCGCCCATAAACATAAGCCAAGCACCCTGTTTGTGGCGGGAAATGGACAGATATGCCCACATTCCAACGCGGCTCCACGCTTGCAGAAAAGTGTTGCCAAATCGTCACAAAACTTGTGGGCTAGAAATTTTTACCAGGCAGGAATCACAGTCGGCCAAGAAAAAAGGTCCGGTTGGTAAACCGGACCTTTATTTTAGCATCCACGAAAGGATGGCGTCAGAACTTGACCTTCACGCCCGTGGAGATGGCAGCCACGAGATCGTTGCCGAAGGTGTAACCCGCCTCGTCGCCACATCTTGCGCCCAGGGGACCGCAGGGTGCGCCGCCGATGGAAGAGCTGCCCGATGTCAGGAGGCCAAGCGCGCCGGCAATCTTGAACTCAATGTTCTTGTTGGGCGAATAGATCAGCTGCGTGCCGACCATCCAGGTATCGGTCTGCGTGCCGATGACCGTCGATGTGCCGCGATCCCAGGTCAGGCTGACCGCGCCGCTCCACTGTTCGTTGAACTTGTGGCCGATACCGCCCGAAATCGTCCAGCCGTCGCGGTAGAAGAGGTCGAGCGTGTTGATGGCGCTGGCGGTTCCCGCAACGCAGGTCGGCGAACCGACGGCGCAGAACGGAATTGTCTGGATCTGGCTCCAGTCGGTCCACTTCACCGAACCGAAAGCCAGCCAGCCGGGCGCAATACCGGACTGGACCTTCCACTCAATGCTGTCAGGCATGGAGACGCTGCCGTAAACCGGCGTGATCCGTCCGGAAATCGCATTCAAACCAACCGGAAGATTGGTGAGATTGACGTTACCCGTCAGATCGACATCAACGGCACTGTTATAAACAAGGCTGGTGCGGAAAGCGATTTCCGGAATTTCGTAAGCGACACCGGCGCGCCAGCCCCAGCCATCGCCTTCCATTTCCAGCTTGCCGATACCGTTATAGATCGAGGTCGGAATGCCGCCTGCGGCAAGGGCAATCGGCGATACGACCTGACGATATTTGTAGCCGCTGAGTTCCTGATAGAAACCACCGCCGATGATCGAGAAATCACCCTTGCCGAGATCGAATTTCACGCGGCAGGTGGTGGCGTAGTTATGTGATTTCACCTTGGTTTCGATGTTGTAGCTCGCGCCCTGCCAGATGCCGGGGTTGAGATCCGCGCCCCAGGGCTGAGAATAATCGAACATGCAGTCGCCGAAATCGCCGATGGCCGCTTTTGCGCCAACCCGGGTCGACCAGTAGTTCTCGCCATCGTCAGCGCTGGTGCTCCAGCTGGCCGGCAACGGAATGGGTGTCGCACTGGTCGGGCTCTTGTTGGGATTGTCGCGCGCATTCTCGACCTTGCGCTGCGGCGCTACGAAAGTAGCGGAACTATCCAGAACATAGTCGGACGGGTCGAACAGCAGGTCGATATTATAACCACCGCGCTCAAGGCCACCCGCCAGTGAAGGCGTGACCGCCGCGATGCTGACTGCGAAACATACCGCGCCGCGAAAAATTGCAGTTTTTGCCATCTCTCTCCCCAATCAAGGCAATGTGATCGAGGATAGAGTGAAGTGCTGACGGGCAAATGACAATGTGCCGCAGCGCGGCGCGATCCTGCCCGCACAGCCATTTTTTTACGTAAGTTTTTTATGTATGCCCTCTTATATAATCATTTTAGGCTATTTTTCTAACCCGACTGGAAAAACTGATACAAAACGAAACAAATTCCCAACCGGAACGGGAAATGTCGCCAAATAACCACAGTTGGCGGTTTCCCGAACAAACCCGCTTATCAGGCCGTTTTCATTGGTTTTTTTCAGCTTTTCCAGGCGTTTTTGGCGACAATCAGGGTGAAATAATCGCACTGTCAGGCAAGTGCGATTCGCCAGTGCAACGCAGCAATGAAAAGAAATGAATTGTCACAACCGGCAAAAAACACCCGCCCTTGCCGGTGCTTCAGACAGTCGATGAAAGGTCGAAAATACTGGCGCTGTCGTCCTCGCCCGTGAGGCGAGAAACCATCTTCGATCGTGGGCCCTTATCCCCGGGCCAAACCCGGGGATAAGCTTGTGTTCAAGGGGAGAACATCCACGATGGGCCTGCCCTCCTCATGGCCCGCTTTCAATATGCGGCGGCACACCGCAAGCCTTATCCCGCCTCGCTGACGCGTTGCAGGGCGGTTCTGAGGCTCGCCAGCTGAACATCCAGCTCCGCCTTGCGCTCGCGCTCGGCGGCCACGACTTCAGGATCGGCATTGGCCACGAATTTTTCATTCGAGAGCTTCTTGTCGATGCGCTCCATTTCCGCATCCACCTTGCCGATCGCCTTTTCAAGGCGCGCTTTTTCAGCACCAAGATCAACAAGGTTGCCAAGCGGCAGGCAGACAGTGGCTTCGCCGACGATGATCTGCGCGGAACCCTTCGGCGCAACATCGGCGCCGCGGATTTCATCAGCCCGCGCCAGACGCCGGATGGCGGCAGCATGGCGGTCGAGCCGCGCCTCTGTCGATGTGTTGGCGCCGACAACCACCAGCGATGCGGTGGCGCCCGGCGGCACATTCATCTCGGCGCGCGTCGAGCGGATACCGGAGACCAGATCGATCAGCCAGTTGATTTCCGCAGCCGAGGCATCGTCACGGAACTCCGGCACCGGCCAGTCGGTCAGGCAGAGCAGATCGTCCCGCTCCTCGCCCTCGCCGGCCGTGTGCGCCCACAGCTCTTCCGTCATGAAGGGCATGAAGGGATGCAGAAGCTTGTAGATCTCGTCCAGAACATAGGCCGCGCAGGCCTGCGATTCCGACTTTGCCTTTTCGTCTTCGCCGCTGAAGACGGGCTTCAGCAGTTCCAGATACCAGTCGCAGAACTGGTTCCAGACGAAGCGGTAGAGAATGCCGGAGGCATCGTTGAAGCGGAAGTTCTCAAGCGCCGCCGTCACATCACGCGCCGTATTGGCAAGTTCGGTCAGGATCCAGCGGTTGATGGTCAGCGAAGCGGTTTCTGCAAGGAAATGCGGATCGCGCTTCACGCCGTTCATCTCGGCAAAACGCGTCGCATTCCAGAGCTTGGTGCCGAAGTTGCGATAACCGGCAATACGCGCCGGATCGAGCTTCACGTCGCGGCCCTGCGCCGCCATGATGGCAAGCGTGAAACGCAGCGCATCCGCACCATATTCGTCGATCAGTTCCAGCGGATCGATGACGTTGCCCTTGGACTTCGACATCTTCTGGCCGTTCTTGTCACGAACCAGCGCGTGGATATAGACCGTGCTGAACGGCTCGACCGGATTGCCCGCATCGTCCTTCATGAAATGCAGGCCCATCTGCATCATCCGCACAACCCAGAACGGGATGATATCGAAGCCGGTGACCAGCACGTTGGTCGGATAATAACGCGCCAGTTCCGGTGTCTGCTCGGGCCAGCCGAGCGTCGAGAACGGCCAGAGCGCCGACGAGAACCAGGTGTCGAGAACGTCTTCGTCGCGGGTCAGGATTTCACCCGGCTTGAAGTTCTCAAGCTTCTCCTCGACCCAGGCCTTCCATGGGCCTTCATGGGCGATGTAATGCTGGATGGCCGCCTGAAGCGCCTCTTCCTCGGTCTTCTCAACGAAGACCTGCCCGTCCGGGCCGTACCATGCGGGAATCTGGTGTCCCCACCACAATTGCCGCGAGATACACCAGGGCTGGATATTTTCCATCCACTGGAAGTAGGTGTTTTCCCAATTCTTCGGCACGAAATTGGTGCGGCCTTCACGAACGGAGGCAATGGCCGGCTGGGCCAGCGTCTTGTTATCCACCCACCACTGGTCGGTCAGACGCGGCTCGATCGGCACGCCGCCGCGGTCACCATGCGGCACCACGTGCTTGTGCGGCTCGATCCTGTCGAGCAGGCCGGCTTCCTCGAAGATTTCGACGATGACCTTGCGGGCGAAGAAGCGATCCTGTCCTTCCAGACGATCCCACGCGCCATGCAGCGCGGCGGGATGGCTGAGGCCTTCGAGGAAATCCTCGTTCTCCTTGATCGAAATCGTTCCGTCGATATTCATGACGTTGATGGCGCGCAGGCCACAACGCTTGCCGACTTCGAAATCGTTGAAATCATGCGCAGGCGTGATCTTGACCGCGCCCGTTCCCGCCGTCGGATCGGCATAATCATCAGCGACGATCGGGATCTTGCGGCCGACGATCGGCAGAATGACGTGCTTGCCGACGATGCCCTTATAACGCTCGTCCTCCGGGTTCACCGCAACGCCCGTATCACCCAGCATGGTTTCCGGGCGCGTCGTGGCAACGACGATGTAATCGCGCGTCTCGAATTCCGTGGGTTTGCCTTCTTCATCGAAAGCAACGGGGTATTGATAGGTGACGCCCTTTTCCAGCGGATAGCGCAGGTGCCACAGATTGCCCTTCATCTCGATCTGCTCGACTTCCATGTCGGAAATGGCGGTGAGCAACTTCGGATCCCAGTTGACGAGGCGTTTGTCCTTATAGATCAGGCCCTGTTTGTAGAGCGTGACGAAAACCTCGAGAACGGCCTCGGAAAGACCCTCGTCCATGGTGAAGCGCTCGCGCGACCAGTCACAGGACGCACCGAGGCGTTTCAGCTGGTTGAAGATCAAACCACCCGATTCAGCCTTCCACTCCCAGACCTTCTCCACGAAAGCCTCGCGGCCCATGTCGCGGCGGCCCGGAAGCTGGGCTTCCATCAGCTTGCGCTCGACGACCATCTGCGTGGCGATGCCCGCATGGTCCATGCCCGGCTGCCACAGCACATCCTTGCCGCGCATGCGCTCGAAGCGGACCAATATATCCTGCAGCGTGTTGTTGAGCGCATGGCCCATATGCAGGGAGCCCGTCACATTTGGCGGCGGGATGACGATGGTGAAGGTTTCCGCACCCGGCTTGGCATTGGCGCCGGCCCGGAAGGCGTTCGCCTCGTCCCAGGCTTTGGCGATCTTCGGTTCGACGGTTGCGGAATCGTAGGTCTTTTCGAGCATTTCCTGACCTGAATTTTAGAGTTCTTGTGTGGATTTTTTAAATAAGGATGGACGGTCGAGAGTCAACAGAAACCAGCCCGCGAGCGACCCATTGAGAGGTTCCATCTGCGACTATGACCCGATAACGCCTTCATCTTCAACAAAAAAGCCGCCCCGGTGCCGGAGCGGCCTGTGTTTCGTCATGCCTGTCGCATTGCAACAGGCGACCGGGCGTGATTTAGCGGCGCGAACCGCGCGCCACGCGTTCGATTTCCTCACGCACGAGACGCTCCACCAGGGTCGGCAGATTGTCCTCCAGCCAGTCCTGCAGCATCGGACGCAGCATGTCGGCGGCCATGTCCTCGATCGAACGGCGCTCGACACCATCAAAAACCTCCGCAAGCTCGCTGAAGGAGCGCGCGATCTGCGCACCGGCGGCGGCGGAAATAAGGTTGAGCGACAGCCCGCCCTCTTCCTGCGGCTCGGCCAGATCGAATGTCGGCATCTCGACGGCAGGTTCCTGCACGGAAATCTCGAAACGCTCCTCGGCGGCAGGCGTCTCGATGGCGCCGCGCAGCGTCAGCTGATCGAAGCGGCTCCCGGCAAAAGGCGCATTTTCGACGGCGGCAGCGGCGGCGCGATCCTCTGCGGCAAAAGATGCGGGCTGTTCGCTGATGCTTGCGGCAGCGGCTGCCAGCAACGGGCGCACATCGGTCGGGCGCTGCGGCGCGGCGCGTTCAACCGGCTGTGCGGCCGAAGGCTGAGCTACGCCTGAAGACTGGGCAGCGGGAGCCGCTTGTGCGGGCTCACGCTGTGCCTGTGCGGCGAATGCCTGCGGCCCCATGGCGGCGTTGCGGTCGGCAGCGGCACGCACGCGCGCTGCGACATCGGCCAGCGACATGGTCTTGTCAGAGCTGTCCTGCTGTTCAGGCGCCGGCTTTTCGGAGACCGGAGAGAAATCCTGCACCGGCCTTGCGCCATAGGCCTGGTTTGCGGCGGGGGGAACACGTGCCGGCGGGCTGGCAGGCTCCGCCACGAAGGCCGCTTCGCTTGCAGCGTCGTCTTCATCATCATAGACAGGCGGCAACTGTCCGGAAAACGCACCGGCAGGGCCGGTCTCGTTGCTTTCGATGATCCGGCGTATGGACGCCAGAATTTCTTCCATGGACGGTTCACGCGCTACGCTTGGCTGAGCCATATCAATCCCCGGTTTCCACTCTCGAGCGTCCCAGCCGCATCGCTTCGGATGCCGGACAGGGCGCTTCGCACCTGTTCAATTCCTGCATCGCGTTCACGACAATCGAACCCGATCGCCGCGCCGATGCTCTGAAACATGTCAGGTCAAAACCGCCGAGCGTCTTTGCCGTCCCTGTCGCAGGTTCATGCGGGGCAGAAATACGCACACCCCGAATCACCCTTAGTTTAGGGCAGCATACTCAGGAACTAAATCACTGATTCGACAACTTTCGTGGTGATGCACAGCTTTGTGAGAACGGCCTTTTCGGCAATGCCGAGGATGAGCGGGGGGCACATGGCGGCCCTGCCCCAAAAAACAAACGCCGGGGTGAAAACTTCACCCCGGCGTCCGGAACAGAATGATCTATTCCTGGGATCAGAAAACGAATTCGGCCGCCTTGGCGAAACCCGGCAGGGGCTTGACCGAAGCATTGAAGGAGGTCACGGCCGACGTGCTGTTGCCGTCGCGGCGATAGACGGTGGCCTTTGCCGCATTGCCATATCCGACAACGACAACCAGACGTCCGCCGTCACGCAGCTGGTCGGTCAGCGCCGCCGGCACTTCCTCGACCGAACCGTTGACGAAAACGAGATCATAGGGCGCTTCGCCCGCATAACCCTTTTCGAGATCGCCGGTGACAACAGCAACATTGTCATATCCGAGCGAAGCCAGCGTCTCGGTGGCCTGTGCCGCCAGAGCCTCATCGCTTTCGAGAGAAACCACCGAACCGGCGATCTGCGAAAGGATCGCGGCCGCATAACCGGCGCCACCGCCGACTTCCAGCACGACGTCTTCCTTGGACACGGCAGCAAGCTGAAGAAGCTTTGCCAGTGGCGAAGCCTTCATCACGTAACGGGCCGGGAGGCCGTCCCGGGCGGGACAGATCTGCAGATCTTCGTCCGCATAGGCAATCTGCCGCACGCCCGCCGGCACGAAAGCCTCGCGCGGCACGCTCAAAAACGCCTTCAGCACCGAATGTGACGTCACGTCGGTCGTGCGCAACTGGCTATCGACCATATTGGCGCGTGCGGTTTCGAAATCCATCATATCGTTATCGCCTCAATTTCGCGGATGCCGGTCGGGAAGCCTCGGCTCCAAAAGCTCAAAACGGCACGGGTCTCCCCTCGCCTTTGGATAACCTCATAATTGCCCAAGCCTGCGCTTTCAAGCGCGGTGAGCGGGATAAAGCGAAGTGGCGGGGATTTTTAGGGCAGCAGGAACGGGAATGACCGCAACTAAGATGCAACAAGGTCAAGACAACAGGCTCTGTTGGTGAGAGTTCGGGAGGCTAAACCCGAAATTCGAAAAATCGGCCTTCATACGAGCTGCCGAATCCGAGGCGTCCAAGATGCGTTCGGCAGGCACTTTACCGTCCGCCGGTTCCTTTGTCCTTCTTCGCTTGATCGTGATGCCACTTGATGGCGAAGAACATGCCCGTGCCCAGGACGATAACCTTGAGCGGAAAGACGACTATGGGGAACAAGTCTACCCAATCCAAATCCATCATTTCGAATATTTCCAAGCTGTTACGCGACACTATCGATATGATGAGCGCTACCTCAAAACGGATGCTTCAACAACTTCAATTCAGGCGCTCATGCAGTGCCTTTTTGACGCAGCCCAATCGACTCGTTTCGTCTGGAGCTCGTGTTCATGCTACAGCGAGACGAATTGTTGTCATGGAAACGATACGGCCGATGCCTTCGATTCTGCTGCGGCATGCCTCAGCCCATGTCGCAAGGCTTCGTCGTGGGCAAAGGAGACTGTCCGAAAATCAGGGGGGATCTGCATGCAACAAGCTGCCCCGTCAAAGCGCTATCGTAAAAAGAGCTTTTTGACTGCAAGTATTCGATTATCGGTGAAATTGTTGGAGGCCTCGCCCGGAATTGAACCGGGGTACAAGGATTTGCAGTCCTCTGCGTCACCACTCCGCCACGAGGCCTCACACGCTCTTTAATCTGAGCGATGGCGGGCATTTAGAACGAATCCATTTTGGGCGCAAGAGGGTTCGCTGCGAATGTGGTGTTTTTTCGGGCCTGATGGAGCAGGCACCGTCCGCTGCGCTCTAAGCCATTCGAATTCCGTGTTTTTTTGTATCTTCCTCAAATTGCGGAAGAAACAACGCCCGCATTCGGCGCATTTGCGTCGGTGCGGGCGTTTGCTGCATCTTCAATGCTTTCGGTCAAATACGCCCAAGCAAAACCAGGATCAGGACGATGACCAGAACCAGCCCGAGGCCACCCGACGGACCATAGCCGTAATTGTGGTAACCCCAGCTTGGCAGAGCGCCGATCAGGAAAAGAATGAGCAGGATAACGAGGATGGTGCCGATCATGTATAATCCTCCACTATTGGCATGTGTTCTGACTGCTTTAATGGCGCAGGAAGCCAAAAGGTTCCTTTGCTTTGCCCGCGGCAACATGGATCAAAACGGGCATCACCTTCCGTTTCAACGGCTTAAAGCGTCATTGCGGAACGCCCGGTCCCATCGCGGCGAAATTATTTGCCGGATAAGAAGACCGGACACGGGGGGCCACGGCGCTGCGGCGCGTCGCGCCATGCACGGAGCCGGTCCGGCGTTCGACCATGGTAGCTATTTATTCGAGGTAATTTCTCGGTCTATGTATATTAGCAATCACTCGTCATAATTGTTGAAGTCACCCGACCCCTGAAACTGGCGGGAGGACGGAGAGGCCTGGTATCACTGGCAGTGCGCCAGGCCTCCCCCGCAGACTTTCACTCCCCCGGCATTCACTCCTCTGCCGGTAGTCGTTTCCCCCGCAGGCACACGGACATTTTACCGACGGCGCCGCCGGCAGCTCTTGCCTTGGCTCTTTCTCTCCGGCTAGACCCCGGACCGGGAGGAAGAAACGAGAATCATATGTCCGGTTTTGCGAACCTCATCCCGCTTTTCATCTTCGGCCTCCTCGTCTACTTTTTCTTTCGCTGGGTCGCGCGCGACATTCAGGATCCGAAGAGCAAATAATCGGAGAAAAATAATCTCCGTCCCCTTGTCCGCCGGGAACCGCCGCGCCTCCACATCGTTTTCACAGACGCACTTCGGAGGACAGGATGAAGACGCTCGTATCATCGGCCACTATCGCGCTCGCACTGGCACTTACCGGATGCACCACAGCCGGACCGGGGGGCTATGTCGGCCCCGCGCCCTATGTCGAACCCATCCCCGGCAGCATCATCTACCGAGGCCAGCCACGCACCAAGTTGACCAAATCGCCGATCGGCAGCACGTTCAGCCATGAATTCCGTATCGACGGCAGCACGAGGGCGGTGGAAACCTACCGCATCGCGCCGGATCGCTCGCTGGAACTCATCGACCGGCGCATCATTCGCGACTGGCTGTTCGGGCGCGACGACTGACCGCACCGCAACGGTGAGAAACCGCCCTGCAACGGGATTGCACATCCTGACCGCTTCGTTTAGAGCCGGGCGCAACAACCAATACGGATAAGCGATGAACACGCGCTGGCAAAAACCCGTCCTGATCGCGTTCGAAACGCCGGGCGATTATACGAGCATCGAAACCACACAGGCGGCTTCCTGGGCGCTGATCGAGGATTGGCCGATAGAGGATGGTGATGCGCTGGACAAGGCGCTGCTGGTCTGCGCCGCCGTCGACGCCGGCAAGAAAAAGCCGGAAGATGCGCGCAAGGCCTTCATCGCCGCCGCAATCGAGGCAGGCCTCGATTTCAAGGGGTGACGATGCGAGGATCGTTTAACCGCAAGGTGACAAACGTGTCGCGCCACGCGAAAATTCAAGACAACGGATTTGATCGGTCAAAATAGATGGAAGCGTCCGGAAACATGAAAAAAGCCCTGTTCATCTTTCTTCTGTCCTGCCTGGCAATCGGCCTTCTCGGCCACCTCGTCGTGGCCTTCGTCGTCACCGGCTGAAGCCGCCAAGGAGCACCCGCCGCCACGCGCAAGGACGGCGTGTTAAAAATTCCTAAATTTCATTCTTCTGTTATGGAACCGCGATAACTCTTTTCCGTTCTCTTTTCGATGAAACAAGGAGGATTGAAATGCGTGACGGATTGAATGGTTTTCTCGAAATCTCGATGCTCGGCTTCGTGGTCGCAACCTGCCTTTTCATGGTCAACCTGCCGATCTGACACGGCTTACCAATCATGTCCCTGAAGGACCGGCGGCTTGAATGCCGGGATAAGAAAATGCGGCCTTTCGGGCCGCATTTCTTTTTTTCAGCAATTCAGGCTCAGGCCGAAAGCTTGGCGGCGAGCTTGGCGACATGCGCGCCCTGGAAGCGCGCGCCTTCGAGCTCGATCTGCGAAGGCTGGCGCGATCCGTCACCATCGGTAATGGTGGAGGCGCCATAAGGCGAACCGCCCTTGATTTCATCGACACCCATCTGGCCCTGGAAAGCATAGGGCAGACCGGCAACGGCCATGCCGTGGTGCAGGAAGGTGGGAAGGAAACCGAGGATGGTGGATTCCTGGCCGCCATGCTGCGTGGCGGACGAGGTAAAGGCGGCGCCCACCTTGCCGACCAGCTTTCCACTGAACCACAGGCCGCCCGTCTGATCCCAGAAATTGCGCATCTGCGAGGCGACCGTGCCGAAACGCGTGCCGGCGCCAACGATGATGGCGTCATAATCGGCCAGCTCGTCGACCGTTGCGATCGGGGCTGCCTGATCCAGCTTGAAATGGGAGGACTTGGCGACTTCTTCCGGCACCAGTTCCGGAACGCGCTTGACGACGACGTCAGCGCCTGTCGATTTCGCACCTTCCGCGACAGCATAGGCCATTGTCTCGATATGACCGTAAGAAGAATAATAGAGTACCAGAACCTTCGTCATTCTCTTCGTTTCCCTTGTTGGAACTGCCTCCGGCGTACCGGCTATAAGTTTCTTTAAAAACTCGATGATCATCGGCTTTGACCCGTCAAATGTGTGTGGAGAAAAGGTAGCCGATGGGCCTCTCTCCCACCAGTCGGGGATTGGCATACGCACTGTTCACCATGAGTGAACGCAAACTGGCATCGTCAACCATTTCCCGTTTTGCGTTTATTCAAAACCGCTTTGCATTCACGCTGACGCGGCGTTAACGTCGGGCGAAACAGATGATGAGTGCAACCATGTCCAATCCCTCCTCCTCCCAATCCGTCGTCACCGCCGCCATGCTCGCCATTGGCGACGAATTGCTGTCGGGCCGCACCAAGGACAAGAATATCGGTCATCTCGCGGATGTCCTCACCATGTCGGGAATTGACCTCAAGGAAGTGCGCATCGTCGCCGATGAGGAGGAGGCAATCGTCGAGGCGCTGAACGCGTTGCGCAGCCGTTATGATTATGTCTTCACGTCGGGCGGCATCGGCCCGACCCATGATGACATCACCGCGGACGCCGTCTCAGTCGCATTCGGCCTGCCCTGCGAACACGATGCCGAAGCGCTGCGCCTCCTCGGCGAGATGTACCGCGTCCGCGAGATGGAATTCACCGAAGCGCGCAAGCGCATGGCGCGCATGCCGAGGGGCGCTGCGCACATTGCCAATCCGGTTTCCGTCGCGCCGGGCTTCGTCATCGGCAATGTCCATGTCATGGCCGGCGTTCCGCAGGTATTCCAGGCCATGCTCGACAATGTCATGCCGACGCTGCGCACCGGCGCGAAGGTCATGTCGCAGGCGGTTCGTTCGCCCTATGGCGAAGGCGATATCGGTACACCGCTCACGGCCATCCAGAAGGCGCACCCCGAAACCAGCATCGGCTCCTATCCCAAATATGACGGGCAGCGTTTCTCGACGGAAATCGTCGTGCGCGCCCGCGACGCCACCGTCCTGAAGGCGGCGGCGGAGGCGGTTACGGCAATGATCGAAACCATCGGCGAGGAAAAAAGGCTGGCCGCCAGCAAGGGCGACGCAACCGCTTGAGACAGAAAAGGCTTGAGACGAAAAGAGTTTGACCAAAATCAAGGTGGCGGCCCGCAAAGGCGGCCACTCTCCCCCTAGAGCATTTCCAGGAAAAGCGGGGCCGCTTTTCCATCCGGACAATGCGTAAAACAAGATTTAGATCGTTCCGGCGATTCGAATAGAGGCCGGAAATATCTGAAACCGAGATGTCACCGAGGAGAGAGAAATGGGTTACAAAACGATACTGACAGTGGTCGACAATGTTGCGAACACGCAAAAGCTCGGCGAATTCGTGGTGAGCCTTGCCGACCAGTTTTCCTCGCATGTGATCGGCCTGCATATGGAAACGCTGGCCGCCGTTCCGCTGGTCGCACCGATGGAAATTCCCGACCCCGCCACCGTGCAGGCGCTGCAGGACGTGGCGCATAAGGAAACCACCGATGTCGGGACACTTTTCGAGCGCACGCTCTCGGCCAATGGCATCTCGCATGAATGGCGCAGCTTCATCACCTCGGTTGGTTACGCCTCCGCATCGGCGATCGACAGCGCCCGCTGCGCCGATCTCATCGTCGCCCGCCAGAGCAGTTCCTCGGCCCTGTCCGACAGCCGCTCGGACATTGACGGTTTTCTCTATGAAAGTGGCCGCCCCGTTCTTCTCGTTCCACATGTGCTGACGGTCGCAAAACCGATCAAACGGGTGCTCATAGCCTGGAACGGCTCGCGCGAGGCGACACGCGCCACCTTCGATGCCCTGCCCTTCCTGATTGCGGCCGAAAGCGTAGAGATCTTCTCCGTCGATCAGGCCGAGAGCGAAACGCAATCGTCCGGTCTTGCCGGCACGGAACTGGCCGCCACCCTTGCCCGCCACGGCGTCAACGTCACGGTCACCTCGCAGGAAAAGATCGCCGGCGTCTCGCCGCAGGCGGCCATCGAAAACCGCCTGTCCGACCACAGCATCGACCTTCTGGTCATGGGCGCCTATGGCCATTCCCGCTGGTGGGAACTGCTGTTTGGCGGCGTGACCCGCACCCTGCTGGATTCCATGACGGCGCTGACGCTGCTGTCGCGTTAAAAAACAGGCTCCGTAAGCTCTCTCGGCTTTACGCACGAAGCGAGCGGTTCCCGCATATTTCTTCTCCCCGCCGGCGAGAAGTCCGCGGCAGCGGGATGAGGGGGCAAGGGTCGTGAGTTACGGCAACGTTTCCCCCTCATCCGACCCTTCGGGCCACCTTCTCCCCGATGGGGAGAAGAAACAAGCCGCAGACTCTCGGTCCATATCAATTGCCCTGCCCTACGCGCAAAGCTTGCCTTTTTGCCGGTCTTGCGGCTATTAGCCAAAGCCATCGACAATTTTGACCAGATGGTAGACGACATGTCCCTTCCCGATAAAGCCTTTCCCGTATCCTGGGATCAGTTCCACCGCGACGCCCGCGCGCTTGCCTGGCGTCTTGCCGGTCTCGACAAAGAGTTCCGGGCAATCGTCTGTATCACCCGCGGCGGCCTCGTGCCGGCGGCGATCATTTCCCGCGAACTGAACATCCGCATGATCGATACGGTCTGCATCGCCACCCGCCATGACTATGTCAACCAGGGCGACACGGTTCTCCTGAAGGGCGTGGCGCCTGAACTGATGGCCGATAGCGGCGAAGGCGTGCTTGTGGTGGACGATTTGACCGATACCGGCAAGACGGCGCTGGAAGTGCGCGAAATGTTGCCGAAGGCGCATTTCGCCTGTGTCTACGCCAAGCCGAAGGGCGTGCCGACCATCGACACTTTTGTCACCGAAGTCAGCCAGGACACCTGGATTTATTTCCCCTGGGACATGGGCTTCACCTATCAGGAGCCGATCGCCAAGGGATCGCGCGGCTGATCACCCGCGCCACTCAAAAGCAGCCGTGAAAAGCCGTCCCGCCGGGGCGGCTTTTTTGTGGAGAAATGCCTTTTTGACGACGACAGAAAAACACGGAAAAACCGCAGTGTCGCCTTTATGCCTCACCCCGGAAATGCGCGGTTTTTGCATTCCGCTGCGGAAACCAGCCTCGCACAAGCTTCAAATTCTCTCGCCAAGTCACTGATTTTTTTGAACGCTTTTGCTTTCCCCGTTTTCCACAGGCAGTTCACACAATATCTTGTGGTTAAAAATGCGTTTCAATCTATGGCTTGACGAATCTATGCCGCGAGAGGAAAGTGACAATTATGTTGCGGCGGCAACGGACCGGAAAGTAACGAGGCCGGCTCCTTTCAATCTCAGCTCGCTAATCCAGACGCGGCGTCCCGGCCATCAGGGGGCGGTTTGCCGGTGGGTTTCTGCGCGCCTTCGGGAACCGCCAAAAACATGACGCGGGGACTGGCGGCAGGAAGCTGTTGATACTATATTTAGTATTCCACACGATGCTTGCAGCCGAATAAGCCACGAGATACAGGGATCACATCCAAGGATGAACATCCCTTTCAGAACGGCAACAACCGGCTGCGCGCAAAGACCGCACGGCTGGACCGGATTTTTGCGCCCTTGACCGGGCGCCCAATGGACGAGGACAGGAAACCATGCGCATTGAACGCCGCTTCACGAAGCCCGGCCAATCGCCTTACGCGGAAATCGACTTCCGCAAGGCCGTCAGTGAGATCAAGAACCCTGATGGTTCCATCGTGTTCCGTCTGGCGGATATCGACGTTCCCGCGCAGTTCAGCCAGGTTGCCACCGACGTTCTGGCGCAGAAATATTTCCGCAAGGCCGGCGTGCCGAAGTTCCTGAAAAAGGTTGAGGAAAACGACGTTCCTTCCTTCCTGTGGCGCTCGGTTGCCGATGAGAAGGCCCTGAAGGACGTGCCCGAGGCCGAACGTTACGGTTCCGAGACCGATGCGCGCCAGGTTTTCGACCGTCTGGCCGGCACCTGGGCCTATTGGGGCTGGAAGGGCAAATATTTCTCCACCGAAGAAGATGCCCTCGCCTTCCGCGACGAGCTTGCCTACATGCTCGCCACCCAGCGCGTCGCCCCCAACAGCCCGCAATGGTTCAACACCGGCCTGCACTGGGCCTATGGCATTGACGGCCCCGGCCAGGGCCACTTCTATGTCGACCCCTTCACCGGCAAGCTGACCAAGTCCAAGTCCGCTTACGAACATCCGCAGCCGCATGCCTGCTTCATCCAGTCCGTCGAAGACGATCTGGTCAATGAAGGCGGCATCATGGACCTGTGGGTGCGTGAAGCGCGCCTGTTCAAATACGGCTCCGGCACCGGCTCCAACTTCTCTTATCTGCGCGGCGAAGGCGAAAAGCTTTCCGGCGGCGGCAAGTCCTCCGGCCTGATGAGCTTCCTCAAGATCGGCGACCGCGCAGCCGGCGCCATCAAGTCCGGCGGCACCACCCGCCGTGCGGCGAAGATGGTCGTCGTTGATGCCGATCACCCCGATATCGAAGCCTATATCGACTGGAAGGTGAACGAGGAGCAGAAGGTTGCCGCGCTGGTTACCGGTTCCAAGATCGTCGCCAAGCACCTGAAGGCGATCATGAAGGCCTGCGTCAATTGCGAGGCTGACAATGGCGATTGTTTCGACCCGGCCAAGAACCCTGCCCTGAAGCGCGAAATCCGCGCTGCCAAGAAGGACATGGTGCCGGAAAACTACATCAAGCGCGTCATCCAGTTCGCCGAACAGGGTTACAAGGACATCCAGTTCAAGACCTATGACACCGACTGGGATTCCGAAGCCTATCTCACGGTTTCCGGCCAGAACTCCAACAACTCCGTCTCGCTGAAGGACGACTTCCTGCGCGCTGTCGAAAATGACGGCGACTGGAACCTCACCGCCCGCAAGGACGGCAAGGTCATGAAGACGCTGAAGGCCCGCGACCTCTGGGAAAAGATTTCCCACGCCGCCTGGGCATCGGCCGATCCGGGCCTGCACTTCAACACCACCATGAACGACTGGCACACCTCGCCGGCCGAAGGCCCGATCCGCGCCTCGAACCCGTGCTCGGAATATATGTTCCTTGATGACACGGCCTGCAATCTCGCCTCGCTGAACCTTCTGCAGTTCAAGGATCAGGCAACGAAGCGCATCGACATCGCCGATTACGAACATGCCGTGCGCCTGTGGACCGTCGTGCTCGAAGTCTCCGTGATGATGGCGCAGTTCCCCTCGCGCCAGATTGCCGAACGCTCCTACGAATACCGCACGCTCGGCCTCGGTTACGCCAATATTGGCGGCCTGCTGATGTCCTCCGGCATTCCGTATGACAGCGACGAAGGCCGCGCCATTGCCGGTGCGTTGACCGCGATCATGACGGGCATTTCCTACGCCACCTCGGCTGAAATGGCCGGCGAGCTTGGCCCCTTCCCGAGCTTTGCGCCGAACCGCGACAACATGCTGCGCGTCATTCGCAACCACCGCCGCGCCGCTCATGGCCTGTCGGATGGTTATGAGGGCCTGTCGGTCAACCCGGTTGCGCTCATCCATGCCGATTGCACGGATCAGGACCTTATCACCCACGCCACCGCCGCCTGGGACAAGGCGCTGGAGCTTGGCGAAAAGCACGGCTACCGCAACGCCCAGACCACCGTTATCGCGCCGACCGGCACGATCGGCCTCGTGATGGATTGCGACACGACCGGCATCGAGCCCGACTTCGCGCTGGTGAAATTCAAGAAGCTCGCCGGCGGCGGTTATTTCAAGATCATCAACCGCGCGGTTCCAGATGCGCTGCGTTCGCTCGGTTGTTCCGAAAGCCAGATCGCCGAGATCGAGGCCTATGCCGTCGGCCATGGCAATCTCAACCAGGCGCCGGCCATCAACCCTTCCACGCTGAAGGCCAAGGGCTTCACCGATGAGAAGATCGAAGCCGTCAATGGCGCGCTGAAGAGCGCCTTCGACATCAAGTTCGTCTTCAACCAGTGGACGCTCGGCGCCGACTTCCTCAAGGAAACGCTGAAAGTTTCCGACGAGCAGCTCTCCGACATGAGCTTCAACCTGCTCGAGCACCTCGGCTTCGGCAAGAAGGACATCGAAGCGGCCAATGTTCACGTCTGCGGCGCGATGACGCTGGAAGGCGCACCGTTCCTGAAAAACGAGCACCTGGCCGTCTTCGATTGCGCCAACCCCTGCGGCAAAATCGGCAAGCGTTACCTCTCGGTCGAATCCCATATCCGCATGATGGCGGCGGCACAGCCCTTCATCTCGGGTGCGATCTCCAAGACGATCAACATGCCGAACGATGCGACGGTTGAGGATTGCGGCGCAGCTTACATGCTCTCCTGGAAGCTGGCGCTGAAGGCCAACGCCCTTTATCGCGATGGCTCCAAGCTTTCCCAGCCGCTCAACGCTTCGCTGGTGGAAGACGAGGACGAAGAAGATTTCGTCGAGGAACTGGTCCAGCAGCCGCTCGCCCAGCAGGCCGTGACGATCACCGAAAAGATCGTCGAACGCGTCATCGAGCGTGTCTCGCGTGAGCGTGAAAAGCTGCCGAACCGCCGTCAGGGTTACACCCAGAAGGCAACGGTCGGCGGTCACAAGGTCTATCTGCGCACCGGCGAATTCGGCGATGGCCGCATCGGCGAAATCTTCATCGATATGCACAAGGAAGGCGCTGCCTTCCGTGCAATGATGAACAACTTCGCCATCGCCATTTCGCTCGGCCTGCAATATGGCGTGCCGCTGGAAGAATATGTGGAGGCCTTCACCTTCACCAAGTTCGAACCGGCCGGCATGGTGCAGGGTAACGACGCGATCAAGAACGCCACGTCGATCCTCGACTACGTGTTCCGCGAACTCGCCGTCTCCTATCTCGGCCGCCACGATCTGGCCCATGTCGATACGTCCGACTTCTCCAACACGGCGCTCGGCAAGGGTATTCAGGAAGGCAAGACCAACCTCGTTTCCACTGGCTGGACCCGCGGTTACAAGCCGACGCTGGTTTCCAGCAATGGCGGCGAACGTTCGTCTTCCGAGCCCAAGGGTTCGGCAACGGCAGCCCCCGCCCGTGGCTCGGCCAACGTGACCTCCTTTGCCGGCTCAGCCGCCCGCAAGCTGGAACCGACGGTCGCCATCGCAACCTCCGAAATCGTCTCCTTCAAGCGCGATTATGAAGAGCGCGCCAAGGAGCTGGCGGAAGAGATTGCCGAAGAGGTGATCGACGACGTGGCCCAGGAAGCCAACCAGACCGCCACCGCCCTCTTCTCCGACAAGGCCGCCGCCGACGCGGCATCGGCCAAGGCGGAAGCCAAGAAGGTGGAAAACGAACGCCGCATGCGCTCGATCGCACAGGGCTACACGGGCAACATGTGCTCGGAATGCCAGAACTTCACGATGGTGCGGAACGGCACCTGCGAGAAGTGCGATACGTGCGGTGCTACGAGCGGGTGCAGCTGAGAAATACATGGATAAGTAGTAAATCTGCTTTCGCATGGCATCAGGCTAGACAATTATGTCCCCGTAACGAGAAATTCGCTGCGGGGATATTTTATGAAAAAGCGGCCTATAAATCTCTACCTGGATACGTCGGATTTTTATGAGTTATACAAAGAGGACGTGAGAGAAGACCTAATACCATTAAAGCATTACCTAATAGAAAAAGTGAAATCCGGAGATGTGGTGATAGGATACTCATATCCTATTATTTTTGAGGTTTTACAAAACAGCGATGAAAAACATCGAGAAGACCGACTGAAGAGGGCAAGGTTTCTAAAATTGATCTGCGGGGAAAATGCTCATCCCCATCCAGTTGACTTGCTAAAAGGTCATCGTTTTCCCAATCAAGGCATCTGGATGCCTCACAGCACAATTGATGTATTCTCCCCTCAAAACTTGCGTAGTCTTCTAAACATACGGCAAAAAGAGACCGCTAAAGAACGAGAAGGCTTGTCGCGGGCTCAACGACGTTCCGCGCAATCTCGTCGAGGATTAAAAAAGCTCCTTCAGGAGACCCCTCGTTTAACAATTAGAAAGGATATGTTCGAAGACATTCCTGTTTCTGACGATTTCATTAATTCAAGATATATTGAAAGATACTGGCGTGGCGAAATATCGATAAATACTGTCAGTCATGCTTTAAAAAAATGGATACACGATCCAGAAGTTTTTTTTCAGATTTGGTACGAATACTCTGGCTTAAAAAACCCTTTACACGGTTTAGTGACTGAAAAATACAATGAGATTTCAGAGAAATTGTCAAAAGCCATATCAGCGATAAAAAATGCAAGGGATACATATAAAAGCGTCAAAAAATCGCGCTCAGCTTACTATGATGAATTAAGGAAAGTTGAGCTACCTTCTACCTTAAAGTCGTCCCTTTCTCTGCCGAAGCTACCCGCATTTGAATTAACCCTGCCGAAAATCGACTGGACGTCAATTTTTGGCGAAGATAGGGGACAACATTTTCCATGGTATATGGAGGAGGTGATAAATGAACGACATCAACCTCAACCATCAGATTTAGTTGATCTCCTTCATTTACTCTACCTGAATGATGTGGATTTATTCAGATGCGACCGCAAGATGTCAAACTTGATGATTAAAATTGATAAAAACAATATCGGAAAAATCATTTCAAATCGCCTTGAAATACCAGAAAAGATAGAAAATCTCCTGAAGGATTGATATAAATACTGCCTTCATCACCAAAAAGTCCTGGAGATTTATTATACACTCCTTGATCGTTGTGACCGGTAACCGAGCCCAACAGTGGCGCGGCCCAGTCGCCTCACCCCATAAAATCCACCAGCAACTTCACATTCAGCCCCGCGATCACCACCGCAATCAGCCACGCAAAGGCCGAGAGCCACAGCGGCGCTTTCAGTGCGCCCATCTTGGCGCGGTCGGAGGTGAACATGACGAGCGGAAAGACCGCGAAGGAGAGTTGCAGGCTCAGCACCACCTGCGTCAGGATCAGGAGTTCCGCCGTGCCGCTGTCGCCATAGAAAATGGTGACGCCGGCGGCCGGGACGATGGCGATGGCGCGGGTGATGAGGCGGCGTAGCCAGGGGGCGAGTTGCATCTTCAGGAAACCCTCCATCACGATCTGGCCCGCAAGCGTCGCCGTGACGGTGGAGTTGATGCCGCAGCACAGGAGCGCCACGCCGAACAGCGTCGGCGCAATGGCAAGGCCGAGCAGCGGCGCGAGCAGATTATGCGCCTCCCCCAGTTCTGAGACATTCGTCTGCCCGGTTTTATTGAAGGTCGCCGCCGCGAGAATGAGGATTGATGCGTTGATGAGCAGCGCGAACATCAGGGCGATGGTGGAATCGAGTGTGGCGAATTTGAGCGCCTCACGCTTTTCGGGCAGCGTCTCGCCGATGGCACGGGTCTGTATGATGCCCGAATGCAGGTAGAGATTATGCGGCATCACCGTCGCCCCCAGAATGCCGAGCGCCAGATAAAGCATGTCCGGATTGGTGACGATATCAGTCGTCGGCGCGAACCCAAGGATCACCTGCCCCCAGTCGGGATCGGCAAGCGCCACCTGAATGGCGAAACACACGGCGATGACGCCAAGCAGCGTGATGACCAGCGCCTCCACCCAGCGGAAGCCGAGCTTTTGCAGATAAAGGATCAGGAACACATCAAGCGCGGTGATGAGGACGCCGAGTTCAAGCGGAATGCCGAAGATCAGGTTGAGGCCGATGGCCGTGCCGATGACCTCGGCGATGTCAGTCGCAATGATGGCGATTTCGGCCAGCAGCCACAGCACCATCGCCACGGGTTTCGGATAGGCATCGCGGCAGGCCTGGGCGAGATCGCGCCCGGAAGCAATCGCCAGACGCGCGCAGAGCGATTGCAGGACAATGGCCATGATGTTCGACACCAGCGCGACGGTCAGCAGCGTGTAGCCGAATCTGGAACCGCCGGCGAGCGAGGTCGCCCAGTTTCCGGGATCCATATAACCAACCGCGACGAGATATCCGGGTCCGAAAAAGGCCATGGCCCGGCGAAACGTGCCGGCATTCGGCTTGACCCTGATCGTGCTGTGAACGTCGGAGAGCGAAAGGTCGTCGCCATTCCGCCGCCATCCAAAGACAGGCTTGTCCATCTTGCGAACTTTCAAATGGAATTTTATTAATGCAATTGCAAATCATTCGCATAAACGGGATTGACTGGCAAGCGTGCTTTTGACCTCTTTTTGATGCGGGAGATTGTCGGTCATTTTGCCGGCGGTTATCCCGGCACGGGAAGCCCCTGCTCCGGCAGCGCCGCGGGACATCAGGGCCGCTAGATGCGCCCGGAGCGGCGGGTTTTTGCCACCGCATGGGGGACTATTTCGTTTGGCGATTGACAGCCGGGATGTCGTGCCATGTACACAGGCGGTCGATACATTTCCGGCACTATTTCAGAAGGAACAGCGAAGTGAACCTGATTGCCCACGTCGAAATTCCGGTCCTTGATCTTGAAAGGGCAATGCGTTTCTACACCGCCGTTTTTGATGTGAACTTCGAAGAGATCGTCACGATCCACGATAACCGGATGGCCTATTTCCCCTTTGAGGAGGGAAAGGACGGGGCGAGCGGCGCGCTCGCCGAGGGCGAGACCTATGTTCCGACGAAAGATGGGGCGATTATCTATCTTGGCGTCCAGAATATCGATGATGTTCTTGCCAGAGCCGTTCAGCATGGCAGCGAAATCCTGTTTCCGAAAACGCCGGCAAACGAGAATCTCTTCGTCGCCGAAATCGCTGACAGCGAGGGAAATCGCATCGCCATCCAATCCACCTGAGGCGGATTCCGCGGCAAAATAACGTTGGCGATGGCCGGGCAACCCTCACGGCCTTGTCATCGCCCCTGCCCCGTCATTGCGGAACAGCCGCTCGCGCGCCTGCGTTGATCTTTCACGAAGCAACGATATTCCGGGGAAGCTCATGCGATACGGCGATAAATTCAGTGTGGTGCATCATCCGAGCCGATGGCCGAAATACATCATGGCGCATCGAAGACCGCGTGACTGGCTGATGACGATCAGCGGCATGGTGCTGCTGTTCATCGTCGCCGCCACGGTCGCCATGGGTTATCTCGTTACCAGCCATCCCGGCAAACCGGAGCCGAACCCCGGCATAGTCGAGGAGCAGGCTACGGAAAACGGGGCGTAAAGCAGCGCTAGCGGCACAAAGCCTCCGGCGGCAGGCGCCGGGGACTCAGGCCGGAAGATGCGCGCTGAACTGCGCCTCATGCAGGCGGCTGTAATGGCCTTTGGCGGCCAGAAGCTCGGCGTGGGCGCCGGTTTCGGCAATGCCTGTCTGGTCCACCACCACGATGCGCGATGCATCGCGGATCGTCGCCAGCCGGTGGGCGATGACGAGCGTGGTGCGGCCTTTGGCAAGTTCCGTCAGCGATTGCTGGATGGCCCGTTCGGTCTCGGTATCGAGCGCCGACGTCGCCTCATCGAGAATGAGGATCGGCGGGTTCTTGAGGAACATGCGGGCAATGGCAAGACGCTGTTTCTGGCCGCCCGACAGCTTGACGCCGCGCTCGCCGATAACGGTGTCGAGCCCGAGCGGCATCGCCTCGATGACGCCATCGAGACGCGCGCGCCGTGCCGCATCCATGATTTCCTCATCCGATGCACCGAGCCGGCCATATTCGATATTCTCGCGAATCGTGCCGCCGAACAGGAAGACATCCTGCTGCACGATGCCGATCTGGTTGCGCAGTGAAGTAAGCTTCATCCTGCGGATATCGACGCCGTCAATGGTGATCGCGCCGCTGGTGACGTCGTAAAAGCGCGGCAGAAGCGAACAGAGCGTTGTCTTGCCAGCTCCTGAAGGGCCAACGAAGGCCACCGTCTCGCCGGCGCTGATCTTCAGGCCGATATTGGTAAGAACCGTCTTGCCCTCGGCATAACCGAAACCGACATGGCGATATTCAATATCGCCGCGCAGCAGCGGCGCTTCCACCGCATCCGGCGCATCAACGATATCAGGCGCCGTGTCCAGCAGCTCGGTGAAGCGGCGGAAACCGGCAATGCCCTTGGGATAGGTCTCGATGACCGAATTGATCTTTTCTACCGGCCGGAAAAATACGCCCACCAGCAGCAGGAAGCCGACAAAGCCGCCTTCGGTCAGGCTGCCCGTCAGCACGAACCAGGCGCCGCAGATCATCACGATCATCTGCGTCAGGCGCATGCTCATATAGCTGAGCGAGGTGCTGGCGGCCATGATCTTATAGGCGTCGAGCTTGGTGCGGCGGTATTTCTGGTTGTCCTTCTCGAACAGCGCGCGCTCGTGGTCCTCATTGGCAAAGGCCTGCACCACCCGCATGCCGCCGACATTTTCCTCGATACGGGCGTTGAAGTCGCCGACACGACCGTAGAGTGCGCGAAAATTCTGCGTCATGCGGCCGCCGTAACGACTGGTCACCCAGGCGGTGACGGGTACGACGGCGGCAGTGATGAACGCCAGCTGGACATTGACCGACAGCATCAAAAGGAAAGCGCCAATGAAGGTCATGATGGCGATGAACAGATCCTCGGGGCCGTGATGGGCTACCTCGCCGATCTCCTCCAGATCCTTCGTCAGCCGCCCGACAAGATGGCCGGTCTTCTGATTGTCGAAATAACGGAAGGAAAGCTTCTGCAGATGATCGAAGGCCAGACGCCGCATATCGGTCTCGATATTGATGCCGAGCATGTGTCCCCAATAGGTGACGGTCGCCATTAGCCCGGTATTCAGCACGTAAATGACGAGAAGACCCACCGACGCCGCAAGGATGATCGCCCATTCACCGCCCGGCAGCAGCACGTCGACAAAGGCCTTCACCGCCATGGGAAAGCCGAGTTCGAGCACGCCCGACAAAACCGCGCAGGAAAAATCGAGAATGAACAGACCGCGATAGGGACGGTAATAGGAAAAGAAACGGCGGAGCATGGCATGACCTGGAGATCGGACGCGGCAACCCTGCGCCGCAAGAAAAACGGAGTTCAATTGTCATATTTCAATGCGCGAGCCAAGACCGATGTTCTATTTTTACCAAAATCGTTCAATAGGCTAGGCAATAAACACACAACGGTAATGTGATCCGATTATATTGCACTTATATGTATCGGTGTGACAGAGTGAATGCACCCTTCGGGGAGAATGCGAGAAAGAGCCTGCCGTGAGTAATATTGACAGCCGTAAGCCCAGTGGCGAACCGAGATGGCTTGGTCCCGCCAGCCCGACGCGGATCGCCCTGATCCCGCCCATCTCGGCTGCGCGCTGGCTGCTCGTTCTCGTTGCCCTTGCCGGCATTTATTTCTTCCACGGCTTTCTCGTCCCCGTTCTCGCCGCCCTCGTCATCGGTTTTGCCAGCTGGCCGGTCTATACACGGCTCTTGCGGCAGGTAGGCGGCAACACCACACTCGGCGCCACCATCGCCATCATCCTCATCCTCGCCTTCCTCGTCGTGCCGATTTTCATCGCCGCCTCCTATACGGCCAGCGAAATTCGCGAATGGTTCGGCTGGGCCGTTCATGTCAACAAGACGGGCGCTCCCGTACCGGACTGGATCGCCGCACTTCCCGGCGTCGGCCCCTGGTTCGGCGAGCAATGGGTGAAATATATCGGCACGCCGGGCGCCATCGGCGAAGTCATCCAGCTCGTCAGCGGCGCCAATATCGGCAATATCTACCGGGCGATCCTCGCTGCCGGCAATGGCGCCTTCCACCTCGTGCTGACGCTGCTGTTCATGCTGATCGCGCTGTTCTTCGTCTACCGCAACGGCGCCGGCTTCACCCGCCAGGTCGACCTTGTGGGCGAACGCATCCTGCCGACACGCTGGGAACGCATCTCCCGCGTCGTGCCCGCCACCATCAGCTCCACCGTTACGGGCATGACGCTGATCGCCATCGGTGAAGGCATCATCCTCGGCATCGCCTACTGGATCGCCGGGGTGCCCTCACCCGTCACGCTCGGCGTTCTCACCGGCGTCATGGCCCTCATTCCGGGCGGCGCGCCGCTCTCCTTTACGCTGGTCTCGATCTATCTGGTCGCCAGCGGCTCGCCGGCCTACGGGCTGGCGCTGTTCGTCTGGGGCTCGGTCGAGCTTTTCATCGTCGACAAGACCATCCGCCCCAAGCTGGTCGGCGGCCCGATCAAACTGCCCTTCCTGCCGACCTTTTTCGGCCTCGTCGGCGGCGTCAAGACCATGGGCTTCCTCGGCCTCTTCATCGGCCCTGTGTTGATGGCGCTGCTCGTGGCGATCTGGCGCGAATGGGTGCGCGAAGTGGAACTCTCGGGCGCCGTCAGCGCCGAGCTTCCGCCGTCACCGCCCACGCAGGACGATCCCGTTGATGAGGTCGCTGCGCTTGAAGACGATAACGAGGAAACAACGGCATTTCGAAAAGCCGCTTTCTGATTGCTGATGCCTGCAGTGAAGGGCTTGCTCTAAAGCGGCTCAGCTGGCGAAAAATCCCTGAACCCCGCCTCCGTCATGCTCGGGACTGTCCCGAGCATCTGCGACCGATTGATTTCACGCTACGTGGTTGGATTCTCGGCACAAGGCCGAGGGTGACGTCGAGTGTGCAGCACGGCTTGCCGGCAAACGCGCGCAGCAGGCTTAAAGCGCCTTCTCCATGAACAGGCTGAGCGGATCAGGCCTGTAGGGTGCGAAGGCTTCGATCTCCACAAAGCCCGCCTTGCGGTAAAGACCGATCGCTTCCGGCTGGCTGATACCGGTTTCGAGCCGGATGGCGGCAAGACCAAGCTCCACGCCACGCGCAACAAGCGTATCCATGATCAGCTTGCCGATCCGCAATCCCCGCGCTTCGGGATCGACGAACATGCGCTTGACCTCCGCCGTGCCGTCGCCCGCTTCCACCAGCGCACCGCAGCCGACCACGCTGCCATCATGCCGCACGACGAAAAAGGAAACATTGTCCTTTTCCAGCTGGCCGATATCGACAAGGTGATTGCTCTCGGCGGGATAAAGCGATGCCATATAGGCGTTCGAAAGATCGATGAGGCGCAGAACCGCTTCCTGCCGGGGCGTTTCAAGCTTGATTTCCGTGGCCAATGCGATGCCTGCTTTCTCTATAAAAATGCGTATTTCGTCGTAATGTCACTGCAATCCCGATAGATGAGTTTCTAGAGCATAATTCCTGACAGAGGCAACACACATCATGAAAACAGCCCTCGTCCTCATGACCTTTCTAGGCTGCGACGATAGCGCCACCGATTGCCATTACATCGCCACATCGCAGCAGCGCTGGACGAGTATCGAGCTCTGCGACGCCGTTTCCGAGAAGGAGCTGGAACGTTACGCCAATGCGTCATATCCGGTCGTCGTGGCGGTGTGCCAGACACCCGGCGAAGAGACGCCCCAGACCGCGGGCAATACGCCCGGCACCCAGCCTCCTGCCGCCGCTGCACCGGCAGAGACACCACAGGTGACGCAGAAGGAAGAAGAGAGCATGACCCGGCAGGCGATCAGCCGCGTCAGCCGTATCCTGCCGTCCACCGAAGGTGTGAAACACCTGCTCGGAACGCCGGTGCGGATGGTTGAAAACAGCTATTCCTGGATCGCCAAACGCTTCGAGAAATAAGGAAATGACCTCCACTCATTCCTGTGACAGGCATAGGAATGAGTGGAGGTGGGATGCGCCGGTTCGAAAAAACATCGCAGCGTTTAATGGATTTCGATCTCGCCGAAAATCCCCAGACCTCAGGCTGCTTCCACCGTCAAGGCTTCCGCATAGTGCCGCGCCTTCTGCCGTTCTTCGGCCATGGCGAGTTTGCGGACGGCATGCAGCAGCTCGAAAAGCGTTTCCGAGCCATCGGCATTGCGGAAATGGGCAAGCAGTTCGGCCGAAACGGAAGCTGCGGCCTCTGAAAGATGCGAGCGGGCGGCGCGGCGCCACATCAGCGTCGCCTCGGTAAAGACATCGACGACATCACCGAAAAGGCCGATCGACTGGAACAATGCTTTCAGCGCATGTGGCCGTCCGGTGGCAAGAATGGCGCGTACCTTACGGTCGTCGAGGCCCGAAAGATTGACCATCGCCGCCGTGAAGAATTCCAGCTTGCCCGAACAGACGGCGTGGATGAGAAGCGCCGGTGTCAATTCCAGCCTCTGCCGCAGATGCTCCACCAACGCGGGCAATTCAGGCGACGAAACGCTGCCGGCAATAAGGATGGTGGCGCAATCCTCCGCTTCGCGGAAAATGCTGTCGGCGCGACTTTGCGCAATCAGGGCATGAACCAGTGCTGAGCCCGCCAGAGCTTGGCTGACGCGGCCCATCAGAAGGTGACGCGCATCGGCCGGCAGCGCCTCGCGGCGAAGCAGAAGATCGCGAATATCGGCATCCGAACCATGGCGCTCGGCAATGCGCCGCAAGGAAAACGGCGTGATGAAGGCATCGTCGTTCTCGAGAAGAATGATCGTTTCCGGCAAATCGCCGACTTCGGCAAGTGCTGCACAGACCCCGCGCGGCAGGGCCGGCCTCGCGGCGATGAGGGCACGGGTAACACTTTCGCCACGCCCGGCAAGATCGACTAGATCGGCCTCCCCGAGAACGGGCGAACGGGCAATCACCGTGCAGGCGATTTCCGGCTGGTCTTCGGCAAGCGAAACGAGAATGGCGCGCGGCGCATCGGTGGCTTCCGCCAGCGCCTCGGCAAGCGCCAGCCTGACACGCGGCGAAGGATCGTCGAGAAGATAGGTCATCGCCATATAGGCGGCGTCGCGGTTCTCCCGCGCCATGTCGGAATGCAGATAGGCGCGACCGAGAGCATTGGCGGCTTTCGCCCGCTCGGTCGATCCAGCCTTTTCAGACCAGCGAAGAAATGCCTGTACGATCACCTGAGCCTCGAAACACATTCGCAACAATGAGTGACGGCATCATCGCCGCCACCATGTATAAAACTCTAGGCGCAAATGGTTTACGTTTGGTTCACCATAAAATTTAACCGTTGCCGGCGAAGAACTATATTGATGGCGCAGTAGAAGGCCGCTGCAGCTGGAATACATCGCTGCCGCCGTCGCAATAATCCATATAACCCATGCGCGCCACGGGACGCGCCAGCCCCATATCGATACGGCCGTCGCGAATGATCGTCTCATCGATGTGGATCGCCATGACCTGTCCGATGACCATCCACGAATCCGCCGGCTTGCCATCGATGTCCATGAGCTGCTGTATCTGCGTCACCCGGCATTCCAGCACGGCCAGCGCCTCGCCCACGAAAGGCGCATCCACGACCCGACCGTCAACGGCGGTCAGACCCGCAAGGGCGAATTCATCGACATCGTAGGCGACGGGCGCTGAAGAGGCATTCATCCGGTCGACCAGGTGGCGGCTGACGAGGTTGGCGGTGAAAACGCCGGTCTCCTCCACATTGCGCAGGCTGTCCTTACGCCCGCTGGAGGAAAACATGACGAGCTTCGGCCGGTCGGAAATCGCATTGAAGAAGGAATAGGGAGAGAGGTTGAGAGAACCGTCCCTCCCCTTCGAGCCGATCCAGCCGATCGGCCGCGGCGCGACGATCGCCTTGAAAGGATCGTGCGGCAGACCGTGCTGGTTGGTATCGGTGGTGTAGAACATCAGACGTCCCCAACCCAGGTCACCACGTCGGCAAGCTCCGGCCGTGGCCGTTCCACCGGCGGGAATGTCGTTGAGCCGATATGGATATAACCCGCCACCTTCTCGTCCGCGGCAACGCCCAGTTCCGACAGGAAGGCCTGGTCGAAGGCGAGCCATTCCGTCAGCCAGTTTGCCGCATAACCATTGGCATTGGCCGAAAAGATGAGATTGAGGCAGACGGCGCCGGCGGACATGACCTGTTCCCACTCCGGGATTTTGAAATGTGGCTTGGCGGTGCTGATGACGGCGATGACGACAGGCGCGCGGGTGAAGCGGGTACGCTCCGCATCCTGCTGCTGGAGGTCCAGCTCCGGGTTCTTCTCGAGCGCGATCCGGAGCGCGGCTTCACCAAGGCGCACACGATCTTCACCGCGGTAAACGACGAAACGCCAGGGCGCCAGCTTGCCGTGATCCGGAACGCGCACGGCAAGGCGCAGGATTTCCTCGATGTCCGCTTTCGAAGGACCCGGCTCGGAAAGTTGCAAAGCGGGCGTGGAACGGCGCACCTTGAGATAGTCGAGGAGCTTGATATCGCTTGTCATGATCAAAAATCTTCCATTCTGCTGTCATCGCGAAATTATGGGCCTTGAAATAGCCACGGCATTGGTTTTGAAGTGATCCGGGAAAATCAAGAAGTCAATCGGTATCGAAAATGTCGGCAATCAAATTCGTGGCCAAATTCGCGACACGTCTGGCCATTGCGTTCGCCGCGATCGGCATTTTATCACAGGCAGCTTTTTCGCAGGATGCGTTTAAAGACTTCAAGCAGCTTGGCGGCACGCCGAAAATGCCGAAACTCAATGCTTTCACCGCCCCGACTGCGCCCAATGCCCCGACAAGCACCGCCCGCGACATCGCCATGGAAGCCAAGCTGACGAGCGAAGGCGAAGCGGTGAAGGAAGGCCTGTCCTGGCGCGTTTTCAGCCCGATCCCCGGTGCTGACGGCAAATTGCCGATGCTGGCAAGCTCCGAGGGCGGCTCGGCACATTTTAATCTGGTTCCCGGAGAATATTTCGTCAACGTCGCCTTCGGCCGCGCCGGCGTCACCAAGAAACTCAACATTCCGACATCAGGCAACGTTCAGAAACAGGTGTTGATTCTCGATGCCGGCGGTTTCGTGCTGAACGCGGTCGCAGGTTCCGACAAGCAGATCTCCGGCACCCAGCTGAAATTTTCCGTCTACTCGTCGGACGCCCGGCCGGACGGCGAGCGCGGCCTCGTCATGTCCGATATCAAGCCCAACACCATCGTCCGCCTCAATGCCGGCACGTACCACGTGGTTTCCGAATATGGCAACGTCAATGCGGTGGTGCGCGCCGATATCCAGGTGGAAGCCGGCAAGCTGACGGAAGCGACCCTCCAGCATCAGGCCGCCCAGATCACCCTCAAGCTCGTCTCCGAAGAAGGCGGCGAGGCCATTGCCGATACGGCCTGGTCGGTGCTGAACGGCGGCGGCGACGTGGTCAACGAAAGCGTCAGCGCCTTTTCGACCATGGTGCTGGCAGAAGGCGAATATACCGCCATCGCCCGCAACAAGGACAAGGTTTTCCAGCGCAACTTCAAGGTCACGTCCGGCCGGGATTCGGACGTGGAAGTGCTGATGAAGGATCAGGCGCCGGAAGATATGACCGGGGATTTCGAGTAGGTTCGATTGAACTAATCGCGAGGCCAGCGGTATGACCCAAAAACCTCTCCTCCGTCATGCCGGACTTGATCTGGCATCCAGCCACGGCGCGTCTGCGTCGTGAGAAACGAGTCTTTCGCGATCAAGGACTTGATCGCACTGGACCCCGGATCAAGTCCGGGGTGACGGAGTGCGGATGCCCCGCCTTCTGCCAGCACATCCCCACAAACAAAACGGCCCCCGAAGGGGCCGTCGTCATTTCTCAAGCAACCTGCTTCTTCGCCGCAAGCTTGCGCTTCACATCCGGCGGCGTCGCTTCGTCCACAAGGCTCGTAATCGCATCTTCCAGCGACATCGGCGTCTGGTTCTGCGAACCGAGACGGCGGATGTTGACGGTGCGCTCTTCCGCTTCCTTGCGGCCGCAGACGATGATGACCGGAACCTTGGTCACCGAATGCTCGCGGATCTTGTAGTTGATCTTCTCGTTGCGGAAATCGGTCTCGACTGCCATGCCGGCCTCGCGCAGCGCTTCGGCAACCTCACGGCCGTAATCATCCGCATCCGAGGTGATCGTCGCGACCACGACCTGAAGCGGCGCAAACCACAGCGGCATATGGCCGGCGAAGTTCTCGATGAGAATGCCGAGGAAGCGCTCCATGGAGCCGCAGATGGCGCGATGGATCATCACCGGCTGCGTCTTTTCGGAGTTCTGGTCGATATAGAAGGCGCCGAAACGTTCCGGCAGGTTGAAGTCCACCTGCGTCGTGCCGCACTGCCATTCACGGCCGATGGCATCCTTCAGCGTATATTCGAACTTCGGCCCGTAGAACGCGCCCTCGCCCGGCAGAATGCCGGTCTTGATGCGGCCTTCGGACTGTTCCTCGATGGTCTTCAGAACATCCATCATCACGCTTTCGGCGCGATCCCAGAGATCGTCGGAACCGACGCGCTTTTCAGGGCGCGTGGAGAGCTTGACGACGACTTCGCTGAAACCGAAATCCTCATAGACGGAGAGGATGAGGTCGTTGATGCGCAGGCATTCCGCCGCCATCTGCTCTTCCGTGCAGAAGACATGCGCATCGTCCTGCGTGAAGCCGCGAACGCGCATCAGGCCATGCAGAGCCCCGGAAGCCTCATAACGATGCACGGTGCCGAATTCCGCAAGGCGGACGGGCATTTCGCGGTAAGACTTCAAGCCATGCTTGAAGATCTGCACGTGACCCGGGCAGTTCATCGGCTTCAGGGCGAAAACGCGCTGATCGGCTTCCTCGTCATCGGGATGGGTGAAGGCATGGGCGGATTTCACCGCGAACATGTTTTCCTGATACCAGCCCCAGTGACCGGAGGTTTCCCACAGCGACTTGTCCAGCACCTGCGGCGCGTTGACTTCCTGATAGGTATTGGCAAGCCGGCGGCGCATATAGGCCGTCAGCGTCTGGAACATGCGCCAGCCCTTGCCGTGCCAGAACACGACGCCCGGGCCTTCTTCCTGGAAATGGAACAGGTCCATTTCGCGGCCGAGACGGCGGTGGTCGCGCTTTTCGGCTTCCGCCAGCACGTGCAGATAATTGTCCAGCTCTTCCTGCGTCGCCCAGGCGGTGCCGTAGATGCGCGACAGCATCGCATTGTTGCTGTCACCGCGCCAATAGGCGCCGGCCACCTTCATCAACTTGAAGGCCGTTCCGATCTGCCCCGTGGAGGCCATATGCGGGCCACGGCAGAGATCGAACCAGTCGCCCTGGTAATAGATCTTCAGGTCCTGACCTGCCGGAATGGCGTCGACCAGCTCGACCTTGTAGTTCTCGCCCTTGGCGGCGAACACTTCCTTGGCCTTTTCACGTGACCAGACCTCGCGGGTAAACGGCTTGTTGCGCAGAATGATTTCCTTCATGCGCTTTTCGATCTTTGGCAGATCTTCCGGCGTGAAAGGTTCGTTCTTGGCGAAGTCGTAATAAAAGCCGTTCTCGATTACAGGGCCGATCGTCACCTGCGTGCCGGGCCACAGTTCCTGCACGGCTTCAGCCATGACGTGGGCGGCATCGTGGCGGATGAGCTCCAGCGCACGCCCGTCTTCACGCGTGACGATCTCGATTTTGCCATCGGTGATGGTCTCGGACAAATCGCGCACGGTGCCGTCAAGCGCAATGGCGACAGCCTTCTTGGCAAGCGATTTGGAAATGGATTCGGCGACCTCGCGGCCGGTCGTACCGGCGGGGTAGCTGCGCACGGATCCATCGGGAAATGTAAGGGAAACAGCTTCAGACATTGTCTAACTCTCCTGTCCAGTCCCGCCAACGAATGCGGGTGGTGTTGGAATAATAATCGCCCGACTAGTAATGGGCAGGCAGGCTGATAAAGAATTTTGCCGTTCCAGTCAAAGGTGAACGGCGTTTCACCGGAGCATTTCAGCGAGTCCGTTGACGGTATTGGCGTTGCGTGTCGTCCCTACCCCAAGCCTCCTGGTGGTCAATACCGATAGAAGCCGGCTTTCGCTTGGCTTGCCGCCAAAATCGATCCAGAGGTCGCCGCCGACAAGGGTGATCTTTTCATCCCGGCGATATTTCTCCAGAAATCCGAGGACGTCGCTGCCGAGTGGCTCGCGCATCACCCGCACGCAGACGTCCGGTGGATGACCGTCAGTAAACGGATTCTCGGCGGTCAGTCTCAGCCAGTCAGGGCCTGAACGAACGAGAATATCGACATGTTTGCCGAACCGTTTCTCAAAGGCGCGCTCGAGCCTGTCCTCGATGTCGCGAACAGGAGCAGCCTGCGCGTGAAAGACAAGATTTCCCGTCGCGACCAGCGTTCTGCAGTCACCAAAACCGAGCTCCTGCGCCATTTCACGCAGATCGGCCATGAGGAGCCGCCTGCCCGCACCAAGCACGATACTGTGCAGCAGAGCCACATAGGTCATCGGCGCAGCTTCCAGTAACGCCAGGGCGCCCACCAGCGCCTGTTGCCGCCGAGCTTTTCCGGCACCGGATCAAGCCCGCTGGTACCACCCGGCCCGCAGCGCGCGACGCGAAACAGCGTCATCCATCCCCCCGCCCAAAGCCCGTGGCGGGCAATGGCCTCATAACCATATTCGGAACAGGTGGGGATGTGGCGGCAGGAGTTCCCGATAAAACCGGAAAGCGTCAGCTGATAAAGCCGGATGAAACCGACGCCCAGAAGCCGCCCCGGCGTTTTGGCAAAGGCGCCGCCCCAGTTGCGGGATCGCCCGGCCTTTACCGCCGTCTCATTATGCCGGCAGCCCGGTTCGCCGCACATTGCCTAACCCGCAGCGTTCAGAACCGGCCGGCTCTCGATCTGGTCGAGCGCATCGATCACCGCTTCGAAAGTCAGCATGGTCGAGGCGTGGCGGGCCTTGAAGTCCCGGACCGGTGAAAGCACGCGCATATCCGCAAAACGGCCCGTCGGCCCCTCGCCGTCCTGTTTCAGCATGGCAAGCATGTCTTCGCGCGCCTGCCGAAGCTCGGCACTGGAAGCACCGACGATATGATGCGCCATGATGGAGGCGGAGGCCTGCCCCAGTGCGCAGGCGCGAACCTCATGCGAAAATGCCGTGACGATGCCGCCTTCGAGCTTCAGATAGACCTTGAGTTTCGAGCCGCACAGCCGCGAGTGTTTCTCGGCGCTGGCATCGGCATCCTCGAGAACACCGATCAGCGGAATATTCCCGGCAAATTCCA
The DNA here is from genome assembly GCA_025560025.1 of Agrobacterium tumefaciens. Classification (NCBI taxonomy): domain Bacteria; kingdom Pseudomonadati; phylum Pseudomonadota; class Alphaproteobacteria; order Hyphomicrobiales; family Rhizobiaceae; genus Agrobacterium; species Agrobacterium tumefaciens. The sequence continues at coordinate 1,410,451 of CP048485.1, forward strand.
GAATGCGATTATTGTAGATATCGTCCATCGTCAGGTGTCCGGCGCGCTCAAGAATGCCCAAAAACAGGACAGGTCAAATTTTTCAAACACAGCGTTTCTCGCGGTGAAGCTTTCCTGCCCTTCATTCTCATTATATGCTAACGAGCTTTCTGGACATCAAGCTGCGATGAAATTAACGGCTCTGATACCGAAATATCAGCATCGGTCTTGCCAAAATGCTGTAAAACAACCAGATAGCAGCAACAGCGGACAGAAGTCCGCTTTTAAAAAAACGAAGTTCAGGTGCGGCCTTGACCCGCATCGGGAGAGACGGAATGGATGCGATCGTGAAGAATTTCCCCGGCGCTGGCGCAAAACCCGATGTGGCCGAGGCTCGCCCAAGCCAGGCGGAAGCGGAAGAAGCAGTACGCGTTCTTCTGCGCTGGGCAGGAGAAAACCCCGCCCGCGAAGGTCTCTTGGATACGCCCAAGCGCGTCGCCAAGGCCTACCGCGAACTCTTCGCCGGTTATGAGCTGAACGTTCAGGACGTGCTCGGCACGACCTTCGAGGAAGTCGGCGGTTATGACGATGTGGTGCTGGTGCGCGACATCCCCTTCTTCTCCCATTGCGAACACCATATGGTGCCGATCGTCGGCAAGGCGCATGTTGCCTATCTTCCGGCCGGACGCGTGCTCGGCCTGTCGAAGATCGCCCGCGTCGTCGAAATCTTCGGCCGCCGCCTGCAGACACAGGAAAACATGACCGCGCAGATCGCGAGATCCATTGAGGAAACGCTGAAACCGCGCGGCGTGGCCGTCATGATCGACGCCGAACATATGTGCATGTCCATGCGCGGCGTAAACAAGCAGGGGTCCACGACCCTCACCACCAGCTTCACCGGCACGTTCAAGAACGATCCGGCCGAGCAGGTGCGCTTCATGACCATGGTGCGGAACCGTTAAGGTTCCGCTTTTCCTCCGGGGTAGCAATGTCCACATCGTTTCCGTCCGCGCCTGCGGACAAGGAAGTGCTCGAAAACGCAGGCCTTTTTTCACCGAGATTCGATGCCCACGGCCTCGTCACCGCCGTGGTTACGGATGCGCATGACGGCGAATTGCTGATGGTCGCCCATATGAATGCGGAAGCCCTGGCTCTGACGCTGGAGACCGGCATCGCCCACTATTACAGCCGCTCACGCGACAGGATCTGGAAGAAGGGCGAAACATCAGGCAATCTGCAGACGGTGAAGGAGTTCCGCACCGATTGCGATCAGGACGCCGTCTGGCTGAAGGTCTGCGTCGCCGGTCATGATGCCACCTGCCATACCGGTCGCCGCTCGTGCTTTTACCGCACAGTTGAGTTGGCCGACGGCAATGCCGTCACCAGAATCACCGACGATACCCGCCATTTCGATCCGGCCAGCGTCTATTCGGACAAGTGAAGCTCGATCTTCCATCGGCCGCACCAATTTGCTACCAATATAGGGGGCTCCGGGGATAAGGGCGGAGTCCGTAGAACTGGCAGGGAGTGCGGTCATGTTGGGATGGGGTAATCGTCACAATCCTCTTGCGGTTGGAAATCCCGAAAACATCGGCAACGAGCCGCCCGTCACCGAGATTGTCGACACACGCCGCATCGCGCTGGCGCTCGGCGGCGGCGCAGCACGCGGCTGGGCCCATATCGGCGTCTTGCGGGCACTGGACGAGGCCGGGGTGAAGATCGGCATGATTGCCGGAACCTCGATCGGAGCGCTGGTGGGTGGTTGTTATCTCGCCGGCAAGCTCGATGAGCTGGAGGAATTCGCCCGCTCGCTGACGATGCGCCGCATTGCCGGCCTTCTCGACCTCACAATCGGCGGCGGCGGCCTCTTCGGCGGCATGCGGCTGACCAAGCGCATGCAGGAGCATCTGGAAGGCCTGCGCGTCGAAAACCTCGATCATCCCTTCATCGCCGTCGCGACGGAATTGCGCACGGGCCACGAGGTCTGGATCCATCAGGGCGATCTCGTCACGGCGCTGCGCTCATCCTATGCGCTGCCGGGAATTTTCGAGCCGGTGCAATGCAACGGCCGCACGCTGATCGATGGTGCACTGGTCAATCCCGTGCCGGTTTCGGTCTGCCGGGCCTATGAGCAGGCGCTCGTCGTTGCCGTCAACCTCAATTATGATCTGTTCGGCCGCTCCGCGGTGGTCAAGCACGCGGCTTCATCAGCCGGCGGCGGCGCTGCCCCCGTGGAAAGCGCCCCGCGCCCCGGCCTACCGGGCGTGATGGTACAGGCCTTCAACATCATTCAGGACCGGATTTCGCGCTCGCGTCTTGCCGGCGATCCGCCCGACCTCATGCTGCACCCCCGCATCAACGATATCGGCCTGTCGGAATTCCACCGCGCCAGCGAAGCCATCGACAGGGGATATGAGGAAACGCGCGCCCGCATTCCTGAACTGGAGCGCATGCAACAGGCGTTCCGCCGCTGATGCATGACGCGTAGGGTTAGATTTTAGCGCCGAGCATTTCGAGCTAGAGAAAAAACGCGTGCTCCCGCGCCCTCCTACCTGTGCTCGTCACAGGAAGGAGCGTGTCGGGGCACTCGGTCAAAACCTTACGGAATGCCCCGCTGGAACCACCGCTAGCCAAGGTGCGAAACCTCAGCCGGCGATATAGGCCTTGATATGTTCGGCCTCCAACTCGATCTCGCCGATCCGCGCCTTCACCACGTCACCGATGGAGATGATGCCGGCAAGACGGCCGTTTTCCTCGACCGGAATATGGCGGAAACGTCCGCCTGTCATGATCTCCATCAACTCGTCGGTGGTGGAGTTGTGATGACAGCGGATGACGTTCCTGGTCATGGCCGCCGAGACCAGTTGCTGGAGGGAAGCGGCGCCCTGGCCTGCCACGGCTTTCACCAGATCGCGTTCCGTGAAAATGCCGAGAACGACACCGTCGGCATCCGTCACGACGAGAGCGCCGATCTTATGCGCATGCAGCGTTCCCGCCGCTTCGCCGATGGTCACGCCCGGACCGACAGTCACGACATCCCGGCCCTTGCGGTCGAGAAGATCTTTTACGAATGTTGCCATGCCTTCCTCCTCTTTTCAGCAATCCGCAACGCGCCGCAGTCTCCCCCGACGGTTGCAAATCATGGAGCATGGTGCGCTGAGGCCCGCGTGAATGCAATCCCGGATGGGACGCGCGCAAGCAAATTTGCGCCACGGCCGTCAAGGAGCGTGATCGCTTCAGCGCAGCGGACGATCGAACAGGCCGAAGAAAAGAAAGCCAAGCAGGTAGCCGAAAATATGCGCATCCCAGGCGATTGCACCGCCGACATCACCGAACAGCGGAACCCCGACCGCAATCAGCACATTGCCGAAAAGCCACATCAGCGTGAAGACGAGCACGGTTCTGTTTGAAAGCGCCGCCAGAATGCTCTGCCGGGGCATCAGATGCCCGAAAGAAGCGCTGTAGCCGCCGCGAGCGGGGAAAGCGAAACGGCAGGCGGCCCCCATCAGCGCCGAGACCACACCTGACGCCCCGATCAGGACCGTGACATCGCCCCAGTTCAGCGCCGCATGGCCAAAGGCCGAAACGGCGGCGGAAATGCACCACAACAACACGAATCGGAGTGTGCCGATCCGGCGCAGAACCGGCGCGCCGAAGGCCATCAGCCACAATCCGTTAAAGAGAATATGCTCGATGCCGCCATGCAGGAAAGAATAGGTGACCGGCGTCCAGAGCCATTCCATTCCCTGCTGGGAGAAAGACATGGCATAACGCAGCGGAATGAAGCCGAAGGTGAAAATGTACCAGGCGGTCCCATCCTCCGACAGAAAATAGGCCGGAAGCACATAGGCCAGGAGCAATGCAGCCAATAGACCGACCAGAAACGGCGGCAGGTTGAAGACGGGATTGTTCGTGTCGTCTTTCGGTTCCGGCGTTTCCGAAACCGGCGGCTGCTCGCCGTCGCCATAGGACATGATACCATCCCTGTCTTTTTAGAAATTTACGTCTCCGAGCAATATAGGAAGCCCGGACGAAAAAAAAGCCGTCCTGCCTTTGATGCACCTGACGCGAAAACCCTATCGGTCCAAGCGCCGGGATCAAGGACAGTCCGGCTTGAGACAGCGCCCTGAAAGTCTCGGGCGGAGCCATCAATTGTGCTGACGGACGTTACCCCGACATGGCTGCACCGATGCCACGGCTCTTGCTAACGCGCAATCTCAACCATTTGTTAACCTTAACAAAATCGACTGGCACGAAATTCGCTACACCTCTCCATACAGACGTTCGAAAGGACATGATGTCCCAAAAACGAACATGGAGAACGATGCTATGAAAAGCATGGGCGGACTGGACATATACAACTATTGGGACGAGTTGCGCGGCAACAAGCCCGCGCCCCGTCGCGAAGACATAGATCCCGCAAGGCTCAAACATCATCTGGGCGATCTCTTCATCCTGACGGACAAGGGAGAACACTCGCCATTCTTCCGCCTGGCCGGTACACGTCTCTGCGATCTGTTCGGCCGGGAATTGCGGGATCGTCCGTTTTCGGAACTGTGGTCGGCGGAAAAAGCCGTTTTCCCCTGCCGCGTCGCGCGTGGCATCCTGCAGCATAGGTTACCCGTCGTGTTCGACGTGGAGGCAGAGGATAATCATGGCGCGGCACCGCTGGCATTCGAGATGCTGCTGTTGCCGCTGCGCACCGACGAAGGCACGGCCCCGCGGTTGCTCGGAGCGCTGCTTCCGGAACGGCCGCGTCACGAATTCGACGCGCCCGTCAACTGCCTTGTGATGAAGGGCAGCCGCCTGCTGCACCTGGACATCGCCTCAGCAAATTATGCGGCGAATGCGGGAGCCGCCGTCACACCGCGCACGGGAAACTGTTGAAGACTGATCCACCTGCCCCGGTGCGGGCAGACGGCACGCAGCCGTCGTGTAATTTCGTTTAAAAAACGTCATATGTGTAACGATTATTGCCATTTGGAAAAATTGTAGAGATCAAACAATACAGTCTGTTAACCCGGGCAAGGTAGAGATTTGTGATCATTATCCGTCACAATTGCGCTGTCCATGTTTTCATCTCGCTCGGCCAACACCGCCCAAATTCTGCGTCCCGTTGAAGAGGCGCCCCTCGACGACGCCGTTCGCGTGTCGTTCAGCGGCCGTCTCATGTTGCCCGACCATCAGGAATATGATTGCACAGCGACCGAGATGACCGCCGAGAAAGCACAGTTCAGCTGCTCCGGCATCGCCCGCAACGGCGACCGTGTCATCGCCTATCTCCAGCACATTGGCCGCATCGAAGGAACGGTGACTTCGCTCACCGCCTCCGGCTTTGTCATCGCCATCAATGCGCCGGAGCGCAAGCGTGAAAAGCTTGCCGCCCAGCTGGCATGGATCGCCAAGCGCCAATTGCTTGGCCTGCCGGAAGACCGCCGCCACGACCGCCTGACGCCGCGCAATGCCAAGGCCCAGCTGGTTCTGGAAGACGGCGTGCTTGTCACCTGCCGGCTCATCGACCTTTCCCTGTCCGGCGCTGCAATCGAAATCGAAAACCGGCCGCCGCTCGGCAGCCGCGTGCAGCTCGGCAAGGCCATGAGCGGCAAGATCGTGCGTCACTTCATGGAAGGCGTGGCGGTCGAGTTCGATCGCGTCCAGTCTCCCGACGCCCTGATCGAATTTCTCTAGACATTTCCAGTGGCAGTCCTGGAGTAGTTTTACGCACAGAATGCGTAAAACCGGGGGTAAGAAATGCCCCGACAAATTCAATCCATGGAAGGTGAAGCAGGCCTGATGCGGGCGCAGCATTTTGATGCGCCAGGACCTATCGCGAATACTGCTTGCCGTTATGACAGCCTCGAGCCACCGCGCGGACGCGCATCGACGCGATTCCCGCAAAACCGGAATGGCGGCGGCGGAGATTGAGTTTTAAACAGCACGTCCTGCACCGTCTATTCCGCTTAACCCAGATGCCATATGGCCGGTCACAGCGCGTAACTTAGCGCCACTGCGGGCAGTTTCCTGCACTTGGACCCTCAGGAAAACGCCCGTTCCAAAACTTTTTCCAAGAAAAAAGCAGTTTTTTCGAAGTTTTTTTCGCTGACTTTTCGTGCTGTCCCGACCTGAAACAGCCATCCCAAAACGGGAAATCCATGTCCCTGCGCTGCGCCACCGGATGACTTCACGCGGCCGTGAAAACAGCGCAACTCAAAAAATCGCTGTCAATACAGTGGAATAAATGGCTACCAAAAGACTAAGGGCGGGATGCGTAAAATTCTAATAAAATTTGTCTCAAACACGCATAAAAACTCACTCAAATACAGTTCAAAATAGCGGCTAATTTGCTGAAATTTAAGCTCAAATTGCCCCACCTAAATTTCCGGCGGGTCAAAATATACCTGCGAATGTCTCCTCAACACGGGGAGACAAGCAATGAACAACAACCGTATCGTTTTCGTCCTGATCGCATTCATCGTCAGCGCCTTCGCAAGCCAGGCAGGCGCATCGCCGGCCGCAGTCATGCGTGTGATCGGCAAGGCCAACCCGCCGATCGGCCACTATGAATTCTGCCAGACCTATCAGAGCGAATGCCAGCCGACCTCGCTGGATACCGGTCCGATGAAGCTGACCGAAGAGCGCTGGAAGACGATGCTGGACGTCAACTACACCGTCAACACGACGATCACGCCGATGACCGACATGGAAATCTACGGCGTTGAGGAACGCTGGGCCTATCCGACCACGGTCGGCGATTGCGAAGACTTCGTGCTTCTGAAGCGCAAGATGCTGATGAACAAGGGCTTCTCCGCCTCCAACCTGCTGATCACGGTGGTTCTGCAGCCGAATGGCGAAGGCCACGCCGTCCTCACCGTTCGCACCGATCGCGGCGATTTCATCCTCGACAACATGCGTAACAAGGTCATGAACTGGTCGGAGACCGAATATACCTACCTGAAGCGCCAGGACACCGCCAATCCCGGCCGCTGGATGAAAATTCAGGATGGCCGCGCCACCAACGCCGTCGGCGGCATCAACTAAGGCCGTTCAAGCGACAGCAATACCGTCTCCCCAAACGAAAAAGCCGGCTCCGCAAGGAAGCCGGCTTTTTCGTTTTCATGCAATTCGCTGAGCGTCAGAGCAGGCCAAGCTCGGCCAGCTCCCGGCGCAGATCGGAAGGCATATCCTCACCGCCCGCACCGCCGCCGCCGAGATCGCGCGGCGCTTCGTCGTCCTTGAGATAACGCCAGCCCTGAAACGGCCGCTTCGGCGCTGGCGAGGTTTCGATCACCTCTGGGCCGAGAATGAGATCGCAGCGGGTAATACCGTCGTCGCCCTTGAAGGAGCGGAGGTCGAGAAGCTTCTGCCGCGCCTGCACCTGCCCCTTGATGACCCAATAGAGCGAGCCGCCTTCCAGCAGCTCCTCAACTCGCTTGGGGATCATCCGGGTCGTGTGCACGCTATGCGGCTCAAGGCCGGCGGCAATCGCGGTCAGCGAGCGATGCGCGACCCAGTCTCTCAAATCCTGGAGTGAATCCGCGCCGACGCAAAGTTTTATCAGATGTAGAGGCATGGCCCTATCAATGCCTTTTTGCGGCGGGCGTCAAGCATCTGGACAATGCCCGCCGCCCTGCCCGCTCAGCACTCCACAACGTTGACGGCCAGGCCGCCGGTGGAGGTTTCCTTGTATTTCTCGCTCATGTCGTTGCCGGTCTGACGCATGGTTTCGATACAGGCGTCGAGCGGCACGAAATGCTGGCCGTCACCCTTCAGCGCCAGCGACGCCGCCGTCACCGCTTTCACGGCACCCAGCGCGTTGCGCTCGATACAGGGCACCTGCACCAGCCCGGCAATCGGATCGCAGGTCATGCCGAGATGATGTTCCAGCGCAATTTCAGCAGCATTTTCAATCTGCTCCGGCGACCCGCCCATGACCGCGGCAAGACCCGCGGCCGCCATGGCCGCCGCCGAGCCGACTTCGCCCTGACAGCCCACCTCAGCGCCTGAAATGGAAGCATTGTGCTTGATGATACCGCCGATTGCGGCGGCCGTCAGCAGGAAGTCCCGCACGTCGTCAACAGTCGCATCCTCATGGAAATGCCGGAAATATCTGACCGTGGCCGGAACGACGCCTGCCGCACCATTGGTCGGCGCGGTAACCACCCGGCCGCCGGCGGCGTTTTCTTCATTCACGGCCATGGCATAGACACTGAGCCAGTCATTCGCCAGAACCGGGTTCATCCGGTTGCTGCGCCACTCCTCATTCAGCTTCTCATAGATGGAACGCGCGCGGCGGCGCACCTTCAGGCCGCCCGGCATGATGCCATCGACCTTAAGGCCCCGCTCGATACAGCCGTTCATCGCTTCCCAGATCTGGTCGAGACGTTCGTTCAACTCCTCGCGGGAAACCACCGTTTCCTCGTTCGCACGTTTCATCTGCGCGATGGTTCGGCCGGAACGACCCGCCATATCCAGCATCTCCCGCGCGGTGGCGAAAGGATAAGGCACGCGCGGACCGTTATCGATGGTCTTGCCACGCTGCTTGATCGCCTCCAGTTCCGTATCGGTGACGACGAAACCGCCGCCAACGGAATAATAGATGCGCTTGATCAGCAACCGGCCCTGATTGTCGAAGGCGGAGAAAGTCATGCCGTTAGCATGGCCCGGCAGCGGGTTCTTCTTGTCGAAGACCAGATCTTCAGCCGGTCGGAACTCATAGGACGGATGGCCGGGCGGCGACACGGTGCCGGCCTTTTCCACCTTTTCGATAATGGCGTCCATCGCATCGGGATCGACAAGGTCCGGCCGCTCGCCGGTGAGACCGAGAATGACCGCACGCCCGGTGCCATGACCAATGCCAGTAAAGGCAAGAGAGCCATGCAGGCTGACCTTCAGACGCGAAACGGAGGCACCCGCCGGACGCGGCCACTCATCCGAGAGGATCAGGGCGAGAAAGCGGTTCGCCGCCGTCATTGGCCCCATCGTATGCGAACTGGAAGGACCGATGCCGATCTTGAAGACGTCGAAGACCGAAAGAAACATGAGGTTTGTCCTGAATAAAAATGGATTCCACCACCATCATATCCAAAGCCGCGACGGATCGCCACAAAAGAGCGTCAGCGGTTTGCACAGCTGCGACATATCGGCCGCCCATACGAAAACAGCACGGTTTCCAGAGGAAAACCGCGCCGTTTCAAAACCCGTCAATTCAGGAGAAGTGCTTATGGGCTGCCAAAAATGTACGTCAATGCGAGAAAAGCGGCAAAGCCTGCAAGTGCGCGCAACGTGACGCCCCAGCAGGATTTCTGAGCGGTTTCTTCCATGATTACTCCAGCTATTCACTCTCCGGGGGATCTTCAAGACCCGGCCCGTGGATGAAGCATTTATTAAAATCCGGCGGGGAACGCAAATGCAAAAAGCGGCTAAATGAAGGCGTTTTTGACAGGCTGCCATTCGCCCATTGCATAGGTATAAGAAAAAACAAAGCCTTAGAGGCAGGCTGTCGACAAAGCCATTTTCACCCATCGCCTCAATTTGAACCAAAGTGTAACCGGTTTATGAAGGTTTCACACAAACACCTGTTGAAAACTGCTTCCACCGGCACGTTAAGGTCGAATTTCCGCGGTCAGACTGTTGCGCCTTGAAAGCCTGCGACCACTGCTCTATCGACAGACAACGGCAACGGGACACGTCATTTCATGCAGCAGGCATCATCCTTTCCCGATCGCGAAACGGTCGCATCGAAACTGGCTTCGCTTGCGAGCGAGGACAAGGCCTGGGTGCTGCTGTTGATGGAAAACGCCTTGCAGGATGAAAACCTGCTGGCCGGTCTCAGTCTCTATCTCGACAGGCAGGCCAATGCGCCCTTCCTTAACAGCCTGAGGCTGGAGGCGGCAGGCGAATGGCTTGGCAGAAACGCCCCGGCCCGCCTGCAGATCCGCCTGATGGAAGCCGCAAAGGCCAGCCAGCATCCGACCTACCTCTCCTTTCGTCAGGGGCTGACGGCGTCGGGTGGCCTGGAAAAAGCCTATCCCAAGGCCCCGATCTGATTTTTCGGCTTAATCAGGCACTTTCTCGACGACCGCGATGATCGGCCCCATGGGAAACAGCGAATCCCGCCTTTTCATCGCGGGAATGTCGACGCTGGAAATCGTGCCGTCGAGATAGAGCGCGTTCGGTGCATCCAGCACGTCGCGGAACAGCGTCGCGAAATCGTAGAAGCGCACGGTCGTTTCCGAAATCGCGAAATGCACCCTGCCATCGCGGGAGACGCCGACGCCGTTGCGGCGTTTCAGGCTGTCGCTGTCGGGCAGAAATCGCGGATGCAGCTTTCCGTCTATCACCAGCATCGGCCCGGACTGTGTGGCAAAATCCGGCTTAACACCTGCCGCCAGATAGGCCTGCGTTTCGAGAACGCCCGCCGTGGTCCCCTTCAGATAAAAGACGCCATTCGGCAGAAGATGAAAGTTGCCCCAGCCGCCACCTGTGCTGATCGGCGAGGTCTCGACACCATTTTCGATAAAGAGACCGACCGGTGAATAGTCCGAATGATACATGCCGCCATTCATGGCGAAGATGCTGAACATGTGCTGCCGCCAGAGCGCGGAGGAAAGATCGGAAAAAGACCGATATCCCTCACCCGAGACATGGTCGCGGTCATAAATCCGGATCGTGCTTTTTTCCGGATCGAAACTGCAGACGGTATAACGGCCGCCCGCATGGTCCATGATCCTGCAGAAATCCGCCTGTCCGCCCGCCTGCGCCGAAATCGGCAGCAGCAATGGCAGCAGAAACCTCATCAGTCTTTTCATCGATCGTCCGTTCACGCGTTTCGCGCACATGCTGGCGCGATTCCTACAGCATGAATTGTGACCGTGAAATCAGGTCAAAGAAAAGGCGCCAGCCGGAGTTCGGATGGCGCCATGCTTCCTGGGGGAGTTTTTTAGCGGCGAGCGGCGCGGTCGACGCTGCGGCCGGCGTCCTGCGTCGCATCAACGGCATTCGCCGTATCCCGGCCCATGCCACGAATGGTATTGCCGCATGAACTCAAGGTCACGACGGTCAACAGAGCCACGAAGACGGTCGAAAGAATACGTGTGATCATTTGAAAACTCCCCTATGACTTGCGTCCAAAAGCAAGCGCCAATGTGATATGCGTCACATTAACGTGAGCCGCAAAAATCGGTTCCACCGGCGTTTTAAAAAATCACGTCGATGAAAATTAACATGGTTTTCAAGTTCGTAACGGAAACTCGCGCCCGAGGAAAAATCGTGTGAGTGACATGACTGATATCAACAATCGGCTTCTGGTAATGACGGCGGGCGGCCTGAACCCCAATGTCATGATCAATGCGCTGGCCGCCCGTTTCCCCGACATCCACGTCTTCGTGGAACAGCCGGAAAGCAAATCGGCGATTCTCAAGCGGCGCGCGCGCCGGCTCGGCTGGATCGCTGCCGCGGGCCAGATGGCAACCATGGTTGCTTCAAGGCTTGGCAAACGCTTCACGCTCAAAAGAACACGGGAGATCATTGCCGAACATGGGCTGCTTCCCGATCTCCATCATGCAGTGCCCGTCACGCAGTTTTCCTCACTGAATGACGAGGAATGCCACAGGGCCGCCAACACGTTACAGCCGGCAGCGATCTTCACCATTTCCTGCCGTCTTTTATCACCCGCCACTCTCCGGTCATTGCAATGCCCGGTCATCAATTTCCATGCCGGCATCAATCCGGCCTATCGCGGCCAGATGGGCGGCTACTGGGCGCTGGTGGAAAAGGACCGGGGTAATTTCGGCGCGACCGTGCATCTGGTCGACAAGGGCGTGGATACCGGCGCCACGCTCTATGAAAAACGGCTGAAACCCTCGCCTTCCGACACGATCGCCACCTACCCGCTGCTATTAACCGCCGGTTCGGTTGATATTGCCGTCAGCGCCATTGAGGATGCCCTTTCCGGCAGCCTGTCACCAAAGCCGCCCTCGCCCGGAAAATCCGTGCTGCGGTTTCCGCCGCCGATCTGGACATGGCTGTGGAACGGGCTGACGAAGCGGGTCTGGTAGGCAGGCCCATTTATCAGCCCATATGAGGCCAAACTTCGTCGCAGATGCAGGCCTGTCTTGCCGCAACAGGCAAAGACTTGGGTGAAAAACCGGTGCATGATAATAAAAAGGACCATGCACAAATTGCCCGATATCACCACCTCTTCCATTATCCCTGCTTCCATTGAGGCCTCGCCCGCACAGGTGCTTGGCCCGGCAAGTCTTGCCGGCCTGTTCCCGCAAGGGGTGCGCGTCTACCTGACCGACACGGGAGCGGCCTCGCAGGGCAGACTCGTGGATGCCGCCAGACATCTTCGTGAACTCGGCTACAATCCCGTGCCGCATCTTGCCGCGCGGCGCATATCCTCCCGCGCGGACTTTGAGGAACAGGTGAAGCGGCTTGCGGGCGAAGCGGATGTGTCGGACGTGCTGGCGGTCGGCGGCGGCGTCGACAGGCCGGCCGGTCCCTTCACATCCAGCATGGACATGCTCTCGACCGGCATTTTCGATCGCTGCGGCATAAAGCACATCGCCATCGCCGGCCACCCCGAAGGCAGCCCCGACTTCAGCGAGGAGACGGCAATGGCCGCGCTCAGGCTGAAACGCGATTTTGGCGAAAGAACCGGTGCGACGATGCGTATCGTCACGCAATTCGGCTTCGATCCCGCGCGCTTCATCGCCTGGGCGGAAGGGCTTGCGGCGTCAGGCATAGACCTGCCAGTGCATATTGGCGTTTCCGGCCCGGCGAAGATCACGACACTATTGAAATATGCCGCTCTCTGCGGCGTCGGCAATTCCATCGCCTATCTGAAGAAAAACGCGCTATCCCTGACAACGCTGGCGAAGGGCCACTCGCCGGAAAGCATCGTCGGACCGATCGAGCGGCATTGGCAGGCCAATCCGTCAGGACCGATCCGGCAAATCCACGTTTTCCCCTTTGGCGGACTGCAGAATTCGGCCGACTGGCTGGTCGGCCGTGGAAGCTGGCAATCCCATGAAGAGAAAAACACGGGCCGTTCGGCATCGCCGGGCTCGGTTGCGGTCTAGGACGCTGTCTGCGGCGCGACGGACAGCGCCGCCGCGCAAGCACCCGAGTTATTCGCACCGCGCCTCAAGCCGCCTTGGCAACCTCGACAAACGCATTGCGGATGCTTTCCGCCACCGCAAGGATGGGACGAGAAGGCTTTTCGGCCATGATCAGACGAATATCGAAACAGCCAAGTTCCGGCAGACCTTCCTTGTCGCCGAGAATGACCATGTCGTTTAACACATAGGATCGCGGCAGGGGTGCGATGGCAAGATCGGCGGCAATCGCCGCGCGCTGCGCCATCGTGTGACCGCTGAGATAGGCAACGCGGAAATTGCGCCCGCGCTTTTCAAGCGAATTGATCGCCTCTGAACGCCAGATACAGCCCTCTTCCCAAATCGAGATTGGCAGCGGATCGCGCAGATAGGCCGTGCCGCATTTTGCCCCTGCCCAGACAAGGCGCTCGCGCATCAGCACCTCGCCGGTATCTCGCAGCGGATGCGAGGCACAGTTGACCAGCGCCAGATCCAGCCGCCGTTCGTCCATGCGCTTGTAGAGATTGGAGCTGGAATCAATGGTGACATCGATCATGATGCCGGGAAACGCCTCGGCAAAACGCTTGAGGATGCCCGGCAGCAGACCGCGCTCGCCAATATCCTCAGGCGCGCCGAGACGGACCACGCCTGACAGTTCGGGCATGACAAAACGCGACACGGCCTCGTTGGACAGCGCGATCATCCGGCGCGCATAGGTCAGAAGCGTCTCGCCATGCGCCGTCAACGTCACCGAGCGGGCATCGCGCAGGAACAATGTCGTCTTTAACTGCTCCTCGAGCTTCTTGATCTGCATGGAAACGGCCGAGGGCGTTCTGAACACCACCTCGGCGGCGGTGGAGAAGTTTCCCGTTTCCGCAATCGCGACGAAGGTTCTCAATATGTCGTTATCCAGCAACGGCAGGGGTTGGCGGAAAGTCACGGTCATGGCACGCACCTTCAAATATTTTGATTTATAGATGGATATCATTTCGTTTGATTGAATGTCAACAAGGGCGCACCATCCGGGACATCGAATGACAGGGCCGAACACGGCCTCTTCGGAGCCAGGCACTCATCGTGCAAGGCAGGCATAGAAGCCGGCAGGCTCCGCTGGCCAGTCATTCAAAACATTGATGAGTGATATAAAATTCATTCTCTTGTTTGATGGAATATGCAGGCGCATACCGAATTCGCAAACAGGATCGTGGTTCAGGAAAGGATCAAGACAATGACCATGATACATTATCTCCCAACGGTGACACGCTCTCCGCATCGTCCTCCGTCCAGCTGGCTGCATCGCGTGTCGGGCTATGTTTCCGGACTGTATCAGTCATGGCAGCGCGCAAGAATGCTGCGTGCGCTGGAAGGATTGCCCCCTGAAACATTGAAGGACATTGGATGGCCGACGACGGACAACAACCGCATGCGCATCGTCCGCAGATAAATCGAGACCGGTGGTTCGCAATCGCCTTGAGACTTGCGAACCACCCCACCAGGTCATAAAAGCAACCGCAACGGCGTAAAATGACCTGCCTGTTTTACATGCGACACAACGCCTTTTAAAAAGGCTCAAGGCAAATTTTGCATATTTCAAAAGCGTTTTTTTGACAGCCCCGATTCCACGGCGTATTTTTCGCTAAAGATGTCGTAAACAGGACATCCAGAAGACCAATTCCAAGAGAGGAATTGCGTATTCGCAACGGAGCACGGGCAAATGAGCAAGAACTCCCAGAAGAAACGCTCAATCGTCTTTTTTCTCATTCCGCAATTTACCATGCTGCCCTTCGCTGCAGCGGTTGAAACGCTTCGCATCGCCAACCGAATGCTGGGCTATCAGGCCTATGAATGGCGCATCGCCTCGCTCGACGGCCAGAAGGTCATGTCATCCAGCGGCATCTGTCTTGAGGCCGATACCTGTCTTGCCGACGAACGGCGATATGTCAGCGGCGAAAACCGCCCGGAAATGGCGATCATCTGTTCCGGCATCGATGTCGACCAGCACATCAACAAATCCGTCAACGCCTGGCTGCGCGAAGCTTATAATCGCGGCATCGCCATCGGCAGCCTCTGTACCGCCGCCCATATTCTGGCGCAGGCGGGCCTTTTGAACGGCAAGCGCTGCGCGATCCACTGGGAAAACCTGCCGGGTTTTTCCGAAGCCTTTCCGCAGGTGGAAGTCTATGCCGACCTCTTCGAAGTCGACAGCAACATCTATACCTGCGCCGGCGGCACGGCATCGCTCGACATGATGCTGAGCCTGATCGGCCAGGATTTCGGCGAAAACCTCGTCAACCGCGTCTGCGAACAGCAATTGACCGACCGGGTCCGCAGCCCCAATGACCGCCAGCGCCTGCCGCTACGCGCCCGCCTCGGTGTCCAGAACAGCAAGGTTTTGTCGATCATCGAATTGATGGAAGGCAATCTCGCCGAACCGCTGTCGCTGCTCGATATAGCCGATGCCGCCGATCTGTCGCGCCGGCAGGTGGAGCGCCTCTTCCGCCAGGAGATGGGCCGCTCCCCGGCCCGCTATTACCTCGAAATCCGCCTCGACCGCGCGCGTCATCTGCTCGTTCAATCGGCCATGCCGGTGGTCGAAGTCGCCGTCGCCTGCGGTTTCGTCTCGGCCTCGCATTTTTCCAAATGTTATCGCGAAATCTACAATCGCACGCCGCAGCAGGAACGGGCCGAACGCAAGCTGCTGATCAGTGCGTCGCGAATGGCGATGGCGAGCCAGGCAGGCAAGGCCGCGCATTGAATGCTGGATTGAATGCCTCAAACGCGAGGGAACTTGTTTCCGGGTTAAATACCTCTCCTCCGTCATGCCGGACTTGATCCGGCATCCAGCCACGGCGCATCCGCGCCGTGAAAAGACTCTCTCGCGATCAAGGACTTGATCGCACTGGACCCCGGATCATCCTCGGGCTTGTTCCGGGGACCGGGGTGACGGAGTGCGGATGATGGAACTGTGCAAAAACCACCGGATCAGCGAGCGGTCGGCAGCCAGCAAACAGCGAACACAATCAGGCTAACTCACCCAAACGGCCGAACCGCGTGGGACAAATCCTCCGCCGTCATGCCGGCTCCCGCCCTCTTGCCCGCCTCCCCATGCAGCCAGACACCGGCCGCAGCCGCCTCGAAGGCGGGGGCTCCCTGCGCCAGCAGCGCGCCGATGACGCCGGCCAGCACATCACCTGATCCGGCCGTCGCAAGGCTCGCAGGCGCATTCGTGTTGACCAGCGCCCGGCCGTCCGGCGCAGCAATCACCGTATCCGCTCCCTTATAGACCAGCACCGCGCCGCTGCGCGCCGAGGCAGCCTGCGCCCTCTCGATCTTGCTCAATCCGGCATCCTCAACAAGATCGGGAAACAGCCGCGCAAATTCTCCCTCATGCGGCGTCAGCACGAATTTTCCCGTGCCGGATGTCACGCGCTCGAACAGGGTCTCCGGACGATCCTTGAAAGCGGTGATCGCATCTGCATCCAGAACCACGGCCTTGTCGCCAAGCAGGGACACGAACTGCCGCGCCTTTTCGAGGTCGCCGAAACCGGGCCCGAGAACGAATGCGCCATGGCGTTTGTCGTCCAGCCAGTGTCCCAGATCCTCGGCATCATCCAGACCGGCACTCATCACCGCCGTCAGCGTCACCGAAAGCACGTCGAGCGCTTCTCTGGGGGCGGCGATCGTGACGATGCCGGCCCCCGCCTTCAGCGCCGAAAGCGCCGTCATCCGGCTTGCCCCGGTCGCATGCGGCGGGCCGGAAAAGACGGTCAGGTGCCCGCGCCGGAATTTATGGGTCTCCATATCGGCATGCGGCAAGGCATCCCGCCAGATCAGCGGATCATTTTCCGCCACCGATCCCGCATGGGCAGCAAGGATGCGGGAGGGAATGCCGATATCGAAAACCTCCAGCGCCCCGCATAATTCCCGGCCGGGCAGGAGCAGATGGCCGGGCTTACGCGCCATGAACGTCACCGTGCGCTCCGCTTTGAACGAGGCACCGAGCGGCACGCCCCGGCGGCCGCAGAGACCCGACGGAAGATCGACGGCAAGAACCGGCACAGCCGCCTCTGTCACCGCATCGATCACCCGGCTGAGTTCCGGCGGAATATCACGGGACAATCCGGCCCCGAAAACTGCATCGATCACCATGTCACCGTCGAGCGGCACATAGTCGCCAAGCGTCAGTGGTGTGATCCCGATTCGCTCGAAAGCCGTCCGCGCATCACCCTTGAGCGCTCCGACATCGCCAAGGTGATGAACGGCAATCGCCGCCCCGCTTTGCAAGAGTACGCGCGCCGCCACATAACCATCGCCGCCATTGTTGCCGCCACCGCAGAGCACCACGAAACGCAGCGCCTGCGGGTAATGGCGAAGGGCCGAGGCGGCGACCGCCTGCCCCGCCCGCTCCATCAGATCGTAAAGCGGAATGCCGGATTGACCGGCCGCCGCATCGATGCGGGCCATGACAACAGGGTCGATCAGGAAGAGGTGCGATGGGGATTTCATGGCCCGATCATTCCCGCAAAACGTCGGAAAGGCAATCGATACAAAAATAAGCAGATCGCCACGACCAAATAATAGTCAAATGCATAAAATATAACCAATGCAACTTGACGCCGGCATCGCTCTTCAAAATATTCAATATCGCTAAAATAATACAAATCCGTAGAATTGGTGATGGAATTTTCGGGTTTTGGCGAGAAATTGGCCGGAAAACCGCAAAATGCGAATGCTTTTTGTGCCGGAAGGCCGGGGGAGCGAAGTTTTTTCTTCAAGCCCGCTTCCGATCTGGCACAATACGTGCATTCTTGTGGCAGAGCGGGAATAACCTGCTTTAACGGGAGAAGCGGAGAGATATTTTCTCATGAAAAAGATCGAAGCGATCATTAAGCCTTTCAAGCTCGATGAAGTGAAGGAAGCCCTTCAGGAAGTCGGACTTCAGGGAATCACGGTCACGGAAGCAAAAGGCTTTGGTCGTCAGAAAGGCCACACGGAACTTTACCGCGGAGCGGAGTACGTCGTGGACTTTTTGCCGAAAGTGAAAGTCGAAGTCGTATTGGCGGATGAGAATGCGGAAGCCGTCATCGAGGCGATCCGCAATGCGGCACAGACCGGACGTATCGGCGACGGAAAGATTTTCGTTTCCAATATCGAGGAAGTCATCCGCATCCGTACCGGTGAAACAGGCGTGGACGCCATATAATCAGAACCAGGTCCTAAGCCGGGGAGGCTTGGGTTTTCACCTCGTCACCACCACACTCAAGGAAAACGTTTAAATGACGACCGCAAACGATATCTTGAAGCAGATCAAGGATAACGACATCAAGTTCGTGGACCTGCGCTTTACCGACCCCAAGGGCAAGCTGCAGCACGTCACCATGGATGTGGTGTGCGTCGACGAAGACATGTTCGCCGATGGCGTCATGTTCGACGGCTCCTCGATCGCCGGCTGGAAGGCCATCAACGAGTCCGACATGGTGCTGATGCCCGATCCGGCAACCGCCCATACCGACCCGTTCTTCGCCCAGTCCACCCTGGTCATCCTTTGCGACATTCTCGACCCGGTCTCCGGCGAAGCCTATAACCGCGACCCGCGCGGCACTGCCAAGAAGGCCGAAGCCTATCTCAAAGCATCCGGCATCGGTGACACGGTTTTCGTCGGCCCCGAGCCGGAATTCTTCGTCTTCGACGACGTGAAGTACAAGGCCGACCCTTACAACACCGGCTTCAAGCTCGACAGTTCCGAACTGCCGTCCAACGACGACACGGATTATGAAACCGGCAACCTCGGCCACCGTCCGCGCGTCAAGGGCGGCTATTTCCCGGTTCCGCCGATCGACAGCCTGCAGGACATGCGCTCCGAAATGCTGACGGTTCTGTCGGAAATGGGCGTGGTCGTTGAAAAGCACCACCACGAAGTGGCTGCCGCACAGCACGAACTGGGCGTGAAGTTCGACACGCTGGTCTCCAGCGCCGACAAGATGCAGATCTACAAGTACGTCGTCCACCAGGTCGCCAATGCCTATGGCAAGACGGCAACCTTCATGCCGAAGCCGATCTTCGGCGACAACGGCTCGGGCATGCACGTGCACCAGTCGATCTGGAAGGGTGGCAAGCCGACCTTCGCAGGCGACGAATATGCCGGCCTGTCTGAAAACTGCCTCTATTACATTGGCGGTATCATCAAGCACGCCAAGGCCATCAACGCCTTCACCAACCCCACCACCAACTCCTACAAGCGTCTGGTGCCGGGTTATGAAGCGCCGGTTCTGCTCGCCTACTCCGCGCGCAACCGCTCCGCATCTTGCCGTATTCCCTTCGGCTCCAACCCGAAGGCAAAGCGCGTCGAAGTCCGCTTCCCGGACCCGACCCAGAACCCCTATCTCGGTTTTGCGGCCATGCTCATGGCCGGCCTCGACGGCATCAAGAACAAGATTCACCCCGGCAAGCCGATGGACAAGGACCTTTACGATCTTCCTGCAAAGGAACTGAAGAAGATCCCGACCGTCTGCGGCTCGCTGCGCGAAGCGCTGGAAAGCCTCGACAAGGACCGCAAGTTCCTGACCGCAGGCGGCGTGTTCGACGACGACCAGATCGACTCGTTCATCGAGCTGAAGATGCAGGAAGTCATGCGTTTCGAAATGACCCCGCATCCGGTCGAATTCGACATGTACTACTCGGCCTGATCGGCATTCGGGACGCTCTTCGGAGCGTCCCTTTCATTCCGGCGGCTTCCCAGGAGGCCGCCATTTTCTTTTGAAGCCCAGCCATATCGCGAAGAATGTCGAACACGCCAGCCTCTCAGCAAAACCGCCTTACGGACTGGCTCATCTTTCTGGCTGTGCCGTTCTTTTTCTCCAGCAACGTCATTTTCGGCCGTGGCGTCGTCGGTGAGGTCTCGCCCTTCATCGCCGCCTTCATTCGCTGGATTGGATCAACCCTTATCATCGCGCCCTTCATGATCGCCGACTGGCGAAACTGCCTCGCCTTTGTGCGCCATAAAACGCTGCTCTGGCTCGTCCTCGGCATTCTCGGCATGGGCATCTGCGGCGGCGTGGTCTATTGGGGCCTCACCATGACGACGGCCGCCAACGGCACCCTGATCTATACGACGTCGTCGCTTTTCATTATCCTGTTCCAGCGCGTCTTCCAGGGCCGCCCCATCAGAAAGCTCGAAGTCGCGGGAATGATCATCGCCTTTGCGGGCGTGGCAGCCATCGTGCTCAAGGGCGACATGTCGGCTCTCTGGCACTTGAATTTCAACATCGGCGATTTCGCCATATTGACGGCGGCCATTGCCTTTGCGGTCTATTCGCTGCTGCTGCGCGACCCGGCGGCACGGCAGATGGCCTCCTTCAGCCTCTTCGGCCTGATCGCGCTCTCCGGCGCGCTGGTCCTTCTGCCGCCGGCCGCGCTGGAACTGGCGCAGGGCGGATTGTTGCCGGCCACACCAATGGCCTGGGCGAAGATCGGCGGCATCATCCTGTTCGCCTCATTGCTCGCCTTTTATTGCTTTACCCATACGGTGCGCGTTTTCGGCCCCGCCACGGCGGGCATCACGCTCTACATGATGCCGCCCGTCTCGATCCTGATGGCCACGCTTTTCCTTGGAGAGACCTTCGAGACCTATCACGCCATCGGCATCGTGCTGGTCACCGGCGGCGTCGTCATTGCCACGGCACCGATCGGCCGCAGGGCCTGAACGCCAGGTGGCGGATAGGGACGGGAGAACCCCTAACCCTTGATATTTCGCATTCCGCCCCCAACTATTAGTGGGAAAGGAAGTTCATGCCATGAAACAAAGAGACGCAAAATTCACGCTTGGCGAGATCGTCCGCCACAAGGTGTTTCCGTTCCGCGGTGTGGTCATCGACGTGGATCCGGAATATGCCAATACGGAGGAATGGTGGAACGCCATCCCCGCGGAAATCAGGCCGGATCGCGACCAGCCCTTCTATCATCTTCTGGCCGAGAACGAGGAGACGGAATATGTCGCCTATGTTTCCGAACAGAACCTCGTCCACGACGAAAACGAGACGCCGCTGAGAAATCCCAATATCGGCCGCATCTTCGACAAGGCCCCGAACGGCGAATGGCGCCCGAAAATGTCGACTGCGCATTAAACGCAGTTCGGACAGCGAGCCTCCCCAATCCCCGGACATAAAAAAACCGGTCTGTCGCCAGACCGGTTTTCCTGTTTTTGGAGCTTACGCTGCAATCAGGGCTTCGGCGCGCCCTTGGCGGCGTCCTGTGCGGCTTCCAGCTTCTTGCGGGCTTCTTCAGCCTTCTTCTGCATGCCTTCCTGCAGGCTGCGCTGGCTTTCGGCAAGCTGCGACTGGCTGATCGGTGCGCCGTCATAAGCGCCCGTGAAGCCGGAAAGTGCAATCTTGATGGGGTTCGGCGCGCGGCGGAAGTTGATGGAGGTGAAGACCACCTCGCTACCCTTCTTGAGCGACGCGATCATGGCGTCCGTCAGCGGAACTTCGGCCGTGCACTTGTCGGGAAGGCAAACGGCGTAATCGAGCTTCTGGCCCTTGCCGCCGTCGATCTGCATCATCACGCCCGGAGGAATGAGACGCGCGGTCGGAACGGAAACCTGCAGCAGCTTGCGGTTGACCTTGCCTTCAACGGTGATGAGGCCGACGGCGGTGATCATCTGGCCGTTCTGGGCAAGAACCACGTTCTGCACGACGCAGACATCGTTGTCTTCCTGCTTGGAGCAGGTCTTGAACCAGCCAAGCGGAGGAGCGCCTGCGCCCTGAGCGGCGGGAGCAGCATCCTGCGCCTGCGAGATGGCCGGAGCGGACATTGCGCCGAGAGAGAGGACCAGAGCGGACAGAGCCGTCCGGGTGAATGTGTTTGCCTTTTGCATCATAAGAGTTCCGTCTCCTGAATGTCTGCCAGAACAGAACCGCTAAGGTCCTGCTCGCCGATGGCGGTATCCTTCTGCCCGTTCAACTGTCGTTTAAATGAGGCAAATGCGTGACCCGTCTCTTCCGGCCACCCTGTTACATGCCGATCGCGGCGATATCCAGCACTTCTTTAACTTTTTCTTGAGCTGGGCCAAGATTTCCCGCCCGCGCATGGGTCCGGCCATGGGCCTGTGCTACATATTTGCCAGAATCATAACGAAAAAACCAATCATGACGATAAACCGATCATCATGACAAATCGGACGGACAGTTGAGACAGGATAATAAGATGCGCGACCTTGCGGCCCTCATCCCCGCATTGTTTCTTTTGGGTTCATCCCTGCTTCCCGCCGGGAACGCCCAGGCGCAGCCGCTTCACGGCATTTCCATGCACGGTACGCCTGCCCTGCCGGCAGACTTCCGGAACTTCCCCTACGTCAATCCGGACGTGAAGAAAGGCGGCCGTATCTCCTATGGCGTCGTCGGCACCTTCGATAGCCTCAACCCCTTCGTTCTCAAGGGAATGCGCACCACGGCGCGCGGCGTCTGGGACCCGGAATTCGGCAACCTGCTTTACGAACCGCTGATGCAGCGCTCCAGCGACGAACCCTTCAGCCTTTACGGCCTGCTGGCTGAAACGGCGGAGTGGGACGAAGAGCGCAGCTTCATCCAGTTCAACATCAATCCGAAGGCGAAATGGTCGGATGGCGAGCCGGTAACGCCTGACGATGTAATTTTCACCTTCAATCTCCTGAAGGAAAAAGGCCGCCCACCCTTCAACAGCCGTCTCGACGGCGTGGCAAAGCTGGAGAAGATCGGCGACCACGGCGTCCGCTTCACCTTCAATGAGAAGGCAAACCGCGAAACGCCGCTCATTCTCGCCTCCTCCACCCCGATTTTGCCGAAACACGCGATCGATCCGGAAAAATTCGAGCAGGCGGGCCTCGGCCCGGTCGTGGGCTCGGGTCCATACCGAATCAAGACGCTGCGTCCGGGCGAACGAATCACCTGGGAGAGGAACCCGGACTATTGGGGCAAGGATATTCCGAGCAAGGTCGGCTTCGAGAATTACGACGAGATCAGCGTCACCTATTTCCTTCAGGTCACCACCATGTTCGAGGCCTTCAAGAAGGGCGATATCGACATTTACCCCGAAGGCGACGCCATCAACGGCACTTCCGACACTTCGCATTGGGGGCAGGCTTACAATTTCCCGGCCGTGCATCGCGGCGATATCGTCAAGGATGTTTTCCAGCCGCGCCTGCCATCAGGCATGTTTGGCCTGGTGTTCAACACCCGCCGCGCCGTCTTTGCCGATGAAAAGGTGCGCGAAGGCCTTTCCTACGCGCTCGATTTCGAGTGGATGAACCGAAATATCCTCGGCGGCGCCTTCAAGCGCACGCAGAGCTACTGGCAAAATTCCCCGCTCGGCGCCTATGGCAATGCCGCCGATGCACGCGAGCTTGCGCTGCTGGGCGATGCGGCGAAAACCATGCCGCCGGAGCTTTTGGCGGGAACCTATGCCATGCCCACCACCGATGGCACCGGTGCGGACCGCAAGGTGCTGAAACTGGCCGTCGATAAGCTGAAAGAGGCCGGATACAGCATCAAGAACGGAAAAATGTCCGACGCCAATGGCCGCCAGCTCGCCTTCGAGATCATGACGCAGAACCCGGCGCAGGAGCGCATTGCGCTCGCCTATCAGCGCTCGCTCAATCTGATCGGCGTCGCCATGGGCATTCGTTCGGTCGATGACGGCCAATACCAGGCTCGCTCGAACAGTTTCGATTATGACATGATCATCCGCTCGCTGCCCTCCTCGCTCTCGCCGGGGGCGGAACAGCTCAATCGCTGGAGTTCGCTATCACGCGACGCGCAGGGCAGCTTCAACTATGCGGGGGCCGCCAGTCCCGATATAGACCGGATGATCGAGGCCCTGCTGCAGGCCCGTTCGACGGAGAATTTCCAGGCGGCGGTGCGTGGTTATGACCGTCTGCTGGTCGCCGGCCACTACGTCATTCCGCTCTATTACATCGGCGCCCAATGGATCGCGCGCTGGAAATATATCGACCGCCCGGATATGACCCCGATATCAGGCAATCAGAAACAGACCTGGTGGGACGCGCGGGCGCAATAGCCGCCCCCCGACCGGTCCAAGCAACGGAAGATAAAACCATGGAACGCATCGTTATCGACGTCGTATCGGATATGGTCTGCCCCTGGTGTTATCTTGGCAAGGCAAGGCTCGATCTTGCCATTGCCGAGGTGCAGGACGAAATCAGCGTCGACGTGAACTGGCGTCCCTACCGCCTCAATCCGGATTATCCGCCTGAGGGCGTCGACCAGAAGGCCGCGCTTGAGGAAAAGCTCGGCAAGGAGCGTCTGGAGCAGGCGCATATCACGCTAGTGCAACTCGGCAAGGAAGTCGGCATCCACTATGATTTCGATGCGATCAAGATCGGGCCGAACACACTCGATGCGCACCGCCTGTCGTTGTGGGCCCATTCCGAAGGCCGCGACGTTCAGGAGAAAGTCGTTACCGCTCTGTTCAAGGCGAATTTCGAGGAAGGCCGCAATATCGGCGATCACGCCGTGCTGACCGATATAGCCGAAAAGGCTGGCATGGATGCGAAGGTAGTGGCACGGCTTCTCGCCTCGGAGGCGGACAAGGATACGGTCGTTGCCGAAATTGATGCGGCGCAGCAAATGGGCGTCGCCGGCGTGCCTTTCTTCATTCTGGACCAGAAATACGCCATCAGCGGCGCACAAACGCCTGACGTCTTGATTGCTGCACTGCGGGATATTGCAAAAATCAAAGCGGACGAGCATAAGTCGATGAACTGACGGTCAAACACCTTCGGTTTTTCAGCAACTCGATTCTCCGCCGGTGTTTTCCCGTGTCCGACCAGACCCTGAAAGGCATTCTGCTTGCCTTTGCCGCCTTCGCTGCCTACGCATGGAGCGATGCAAGCGTTAAACTCATAGAAGGCCAGATTTCGCCGATCGAATCGGCCTTCTTCGGCGCCCTTTTCGGCTTTGCCGCCCTGCCCTTCATCCGCAAGCGCAACGATCGCTGGATGGATATCGTCAAGACGACGAACCGCCCGCTCTGGCTCATCCGCTTTTTCGCCTCCGGCATCGGCGCGGTCGGCAGTGTTACCGCCTTTACCCATCTTTCCATGGCGGAAGCCTTTGCGCTGATCTTCCTGCTCCCTTCCTTCGTCACCATCATGTCGGTGGTGTTCCTGAAGGAACAGGTGGGTATCAAGCGCTGGTCTGCGGTCATCATCGGCTTTGTCGGCGTTCTCATCATTCTGCGGCCGGGTTTCCGCGAGCTGGGCATCGGCCATCTCGGCGCGATCCTCGGTGGTTTGAGCGGGGCGTTGTCCATCGTGATCTTCCGCGCCATGGGGCCATCCGAAAAGAATCTGTCACTCTATGGCGCGGGCGTGCTGGGCTGTCTGGCGATCAGCGGCCTCGCCATGATCCCCACCTTCGTGCCGCCAAACGGCGAGCAATGGCTGCTTCTGGCGGGTTATGGCCTTTTTGCTGCCGTCGGCAACGTGCTGGTCATGTATGCCGCCCGTTATGCGCCCGCCGCCATGATCGGCCCGACGCAATATAGCCAGATGCTCTGGGCCATCTTCTTCGGTTACCTGATCTTCGGCGACCATATCGACAGCTGGATGCTGGTCGGCATCGCCCTCATTGTCGGCTCCGGACTGCTGACCCTCATTCGCGAGAAGCAGAGAAAAGTGCCGATGCCGGCCTCGATCGCCGCGACGGACCAGAATGTCGCCGTCGGGATCACACCGGAAGTTGCGCCGCGAAGCATTTAGAATCGGGGCGCATTCTTTCGTCTTTTATTTTCGGTTTTCAGCGAAGGGTCAGTAGCACACGCGCGCGCGGTACATATCGCCCCAGCTGTTCTCCCGCCAGACGACGTGGCAGCGCGGATAGGCCGGCTGATAGATCACCGGAGGGCCATAAACGGGCGGGCCGTAAAAAGGCTCGGCATAATAGGGGCCGCCATAGGAATGCCGCGCCCCGGCGATGATAGCGCCGCCGATAATCGCTCCGGCGATACCTGCGGCAATGCCGCCGCCGCCATGCCCATGTCCAAAGTGGTTGCGTGCTTCCGCCTGGTTGGTGGTGGCAATTGTGGTGCCCGCAATTGTCAAAGCAACCAGACCTGCGGAGGCGAACCTGTTCATCCTGGTCCACATTGTCTTGCTCCTTCGTCTTCCCGCTCGCGCATCATATTGGGCGCAGTGCAGGAGATGGGAACAAGACTACGCCCGCCGAAGCTACCGGCGCATGTCCGTTTCATTACATACCGGTAATGTTTGCAGAGCCTTGGGGTGTCGGCTTTGGGAAGTGTCCATTGACAGCGGACCGACGCGCGTGGGGCTTACCCCCCTCTGCCCTGCCGGGCAT
Source organism: Agrobacterium tumefaciens (assembly GCA_025560025.1). Classification (NCBI taxonomy): domain Bacteria; kingdom Pseudomonadati; phylum Pseudomonadota; class Alphaproteobacteria; order Hyphomicrobiales; family Rhizobiaceae; genus Agrobacterium; species Agrobacterium tumefaciens. The sequence continues at coordinate 1,436,876 of CP048485.1, forward strand.
CTCCCCCTCAAGGGGGGAGATCGGCAAGAGGTGCTACCATCGCTCCACGCGCAAGCTTCGAGATGAGCGAGACCTAGCCGCAGATCGATCTCCCCCCTTGAGGGGGAGATGCCCGGCAGGGCAGAGGGGGGTAAGCCCCACGCTCATCGGTCCGCTATGGATCGGCAACCTCCCGAAGTTTTAGGACCGCGCCAGCTCCGCCAGCTGTGTCATGATCATCGCCGCCCCCGCCAGCCGCTTCTCCGGCGTCGGCAGGTCGCGGGTCAGGAACAGGCTGTGATCGGGGCGGATCTTCGCCATCGTGCCCTGCTTGCCGATATAGGCGACAAGCGCTGCGGGGTTGGGGAATTCCTTGTTACGGAACTGCACGACCACGCCCTTCGGCCCGGCATCCACCTTCTCGACATTGGCGGTGCGGCAAAGCGACTTGATGTAGACGATCTTGAGGAGATGTTGCACCTCTTTCGGCAGCGGGCCGAAACGGTCGATCATTTCCGCGCCGAAACCATCGATCTCGCCGATATCGGCAAGCTCGCCGAGACGGCGGTAAAGGCCCATGCGCAGATGCAGGTCGGGAACGTAATCTTCCGGGATCATCACGGAGGTGCCGACCGATATCTGCGGCGACCAGCCGCTGTCGCGTACCTCTTCGTCGCCCTTCACCTCGGCAACCGCCTCTTCCAGCATCTGCTGGTAAAGCTCGAAGCCGACTTCCTTGATATGGCCGGACTGTTCCTCGCCAAGCAGATTGCCCGCGCCGCGAATATCGAGATCGTGGCTCGCCAGCTGGAAACCGGCGCCCAGCGTATCGAGCGATTGCAGCACCTTTAGCCGCCGTTCCGCCATCGTCGTCAACACCTTGTTGACCGGCAGGGTGAAGAGCGCGAAGGCGCGCACCTTGGAACGGCCGACACGGCCGCGCAGCTGGTAAAGCTGGGCAAGGCCGAACATGTCGGCCCGATGCACGATCAGCGTATTGGCGGTCGGCACATCGAGGCCGGATTCAACGATGGTGGTCGACAACAACACATCATATTTGCCGTCATAAAAGGCGTTCATGATGTCTTCCAGTTCGCCGGCCGGCATCTGCCCATGCGCCACCGCCACCTTCAGTTCCGGCACATCCGATTGCAGGAACGCGTGAATGTCGGCAAGATCGGCAAGACGGGGGCAGACGTAAAAACTCTGGCCGCCGCGATAATGCTCGCGCATCAGAGTCTCGCGGATGACGAGCGGATCGAAGGGCGAGATGAAGGTGCGCACCGCCATGCGGTCCACCGGCGGCGTGGTGATGAGCGACAGTTCCCGCACGCCCGTCATGGCAAGCTGCAAGGTGCGCGGAATAGGCGTCGCGGAGAGCGTCAGCACATGCACGTCGCTCTTCAGCTCCTTCAGGCGCTCCTTGTGCTTCACCCCGAAATGCTGCTCTTCATCGATGATCAGCAGGCCAAGATTGGCGAAGCTGATGCCCGCGCCGAGCAGCGCATGGGTACCGACGACGATATCCGTCTTGCCATCAGCCACTTCCTTTTTCGTCAGCGTCAGCTCCTTGGAACCGACCAGCCGCGAAGCCTGCTGCACCCGGATAGGCAGGCCCCGGAAACGTTCCGAGAAGGTGCGGAAATGCTGGCGGGAAAGCAGCGTGGTCGGCACCACCACAGCCACCTGCACGCCGTTCATGGCGGCAAGGAACGCGGCGCGCAGCGCCACTTCGGTCTTGCCGAAACCGACATCGCCGCAGATGAGCCGATCCATCGGTCGTCCGGCACCGAGATCCTCGCGCACCGCCTCGATGGCGTTCAGCTGGTCCTCGGTCTCGTCATAGGGGAAACGGGCGGCAAATTCGTCGTAAAGCCCATCCGGCGCAACCAAGGCCGGCGCATGGCGCACCAGACGCGCGGCCGCGATGCGGATGAGCTCATCGGCCATGTCGAGCAGGCGCTTCTTGAGCTTGGCCTTGCGCATCTGCCATGCGCCGCCGCCCAGCTTGTCCAGCTGCGCTTCCGCCGCATCGGAGCCGTAACGGGACAGAAGATCGATGTTTTCAACCGGCAGGAACAGCTTGGCGTCATCGGCATAGTGCAGTTCCAGGCAGGCGCGCGGCGCGCCCGCCGCCTCGATGGTCCGCAGGCCAACGAAGCGGCCGATGCCGTGTTCGGCATGGACGACCAGCGAGCCCTCATCGAGCCCCGCCACTTCCGAGATGAAATCCGCGCCGCGCTTGCGGCGCTTGGAGCGGCGCACCATGCGGTCGCCGAGAATATCCTGCTCGCCGATAACGGCCAGCAGTCCGGTTTCGAAACCGGCTTCGAGGCTCAGAACCGTTGCGGCCGCCTCACCCTTACCGAGCTTTTCCACCTCTTTCAGCGAGGTAACCGGCTTGATCTTCTCAAGCCCGTGCTCGTTCAGCACCTGCAACAATCGGTCGAGCGAACCTTCCGACCAGCCGGTTATCAGCACCTTCCAGCCCTTGGCGCGGCGCTCGGCAATGTGCTTCACCGCCAGATCGAAGACGTTGACCCGTTCTTCGCTCTCGCCCTCGGTTGGCGGACGCGCCCAGCGCGGCCCGACATGGGCGTCCAGCGTCGCGACCGGGCGGCCTTCGCTGTCCTGCTCGTTGAAAGGTGTCAGCCGAACCGCGTTAACGGCGGCGAGCGCGGCATCAAAACTCTTGCCGTCGAGATAAAGCTGGCCGGGCGAAACCGGCTTGTAGGGCGCACCCTGCGTCGAGCCCTTGGTTTCGCCGGAACTGCGGCGCGCATCGTAATAATCGAGCACCAGCTTGGAGCGCTCTTTCGCCGCCTCCCGCGCCGTATGGTCGGTAACGATGCGGAAATCCTTCAGATAATCGAAGGCGGTCTCCAGCTGCTCGTAAAACAGTGGCAGCCAATGCTCCATGCCGGAATAACGGCGACCTTCGGAGACGGCCTGATAAAGCGCGTCGTCGCGGGTCGCCGCGCCGAATAGAGACAGGTAATTCTTGCGGAAACGGCTGATCGTATCCGGCGTCAGCGTCACTTCGCTCATCGGGTTCAGATCGAGCGAGCGCGCCTGACCGATGGTGCGCTGGCTGGCCGGATCGAAGGTGCGGATGCTCTCCAGCGTATCGCCGAAGAAATCGAGCCGCACCGGCTCTTCCGTGCCCGGCACGAAGACATCGAGAATACCGCCGCGCACGGCGAATTCACCCACTTCGCGCACCGTCGCCACCCGGTCGAAACCGTTGCGTTCCAGCCGCGCGGCAATCTCCTCCATGCGGATCTGGTTGCCGGGCCTGGCCGAAAAGCCGAGGCTTTCGATAATGTCGCGCGGCGCCATCTTCTGCAGCATGGCGTTGACGGTGACCAGCACGATGGCCGGATGCGGTTTCTTCGCATGGGCGATGAGACCGGAGAGCGCCGCCAGCCGGCGCGCCGAAGCGTCGGCGCTCGGTGACACGCGGTCATAGGGCAGGCAGTCCCAGGCCGGCAGCGTCATCACCGGAATGTCAGGTGCGACGAAACCGAGGATCTGTTCGAGATCGGCGACCCGCTGGCCATCCGACATCACATAGGCGACCGACGTGCCGGCCCGCGCCATATCGGCAAGCAAAAGGGCTTCCATGCCGGAAGGCACGTTTCCGATGGTCAGCGGCGTATCGGCCGACGACACCAGCTTTGCATCGAATCCGGCTATCATATTCTCAGGCTTTCAGGGTGTCAGTGGTGACGAGATCGAAATCGGGGCGGTAGGAGGCGATCTTCTCGAACAGCGGGGTCTGGAATTTTTCCGGTATGGCAAGGGCGCCCGTCACCATCTTGACGAGGTCGTTATCCTCTTCCGCCATGATGATCTCAAGCTCGTCGAGCTCGTCATCGGAAAGCCCGGCAATATTGTCTTCCGCGAATTGCCCGAGCACCAGATCCATCTCGCGAATGCCCCGGTGCCAGCAGCGGTAAAGAATCCGCCGGCGTCTCGGATCGAGGTCGGCACTCGTGCGCACCAGTCCAGTCATCGCATTCACCTTTCGGTTGGCTATTCAACAGGATGTTGACTGCGACCTCCTATAGAACAGGAGGCGAACGCTTGGGAACCGGTTTTTATCGAAATAATGCCGCAGCAGTGAAAATCTGCCGGTGATAACCCGCCTTTGTGGCCAGCGAAGTCTTGCATAAGCCGTCCCCTTCCCCGATTTTGCTGACCCATGCGCCCGGCCATTCTCGATCCGCTGTTTGCCTCCGTCTCCACCCTTGCCGGTGTGGGGCCGAAGCTTGCCGATCTTCTGGCCAAGCTTTTGAGCCGGGAAAGCGCCGACGACACGCGCGTGATCGATCTTCTGTTCCACGCGCCATCCAACGTCATAGACCGCCGCAACCGCCCCGGCATTGCGCTGGCCAGCCCCGGCGCCATTGTCACCATTCAGGGACGTGTCGACCGCCACCAGCCGCCGCCGCCGGGAAACCGCAACGCGCCCTATCGCGTCTTCCTGCATGACGAGACCGGCGAACTGGCGCTGACCTTCTTCCGCGCCAAGGGCGACTGGCTGTCCAAGGCCCTGCCCGTTGATGAAGAGGTTCTCGTCAGCGGCAAGGTGGACTGGTTCAACGGCCGCGCTTCCATGGTGCATCCGGATTTCATGGTGAAGCTATCAGAGGCGGAAAACCTGCCTTTGGTGGAAGCCGTTTATCCCATGACCGCCGGGCTGTCTGCCAAGGTGCTACGCAAGGCAATCGAAGGCGGGCTGTCGAAACTGCCGGTCTTTCCGGAATGGATCGACGAGACGCTCAAGACCCGGCAGGGTTTCGGCGATGTTGCCTCGAGCTTCCGCGAATTGCACGACCCGCGCGACAGCGCCGATATCGAACCGCAGGCCCCGTCGCGCAGGCGGCTTGCCTATGACGAATTCCTTGCCGGGCAGCTGTCACTGGCGCTGGTGCGCCAGCGGCTGCGCAAGGTAGCGGGCCAGCCGATCCGCGCCAAGGGTGATGTCGCCGCAAAAATCCTGTCGCAACTGCCCTTCTCGCTGACGGCAAGCCAGAGCGCCGCCGTGAAAGATATCCTCACCGATATGGCCGGCGAAGACCGCATGTTGCGGCTGCTGCAGGGCGATGTCGGTGCGGGCAAGACGCTGGTGGCGCTGATGGCCATGGCAACGGCGGTGGAGGCCGGCGGACAGGCGGTGCTGATGGCCCCGACCGAAATCCTCGCCCGCCAGCACTACGCCACCATCTCGAAGCTCGCCAATGCAGCGGGCATCACCGTCGAAGTGCTGACCGGCCGCACCAAGGGCAAGGAGCGCCGCGAGATCGAGGAGCGCGTCGCTTCCGGCGAAGCGCAGATCGTCATCGGCACCCATGCGCTGTTTCAGGACAGCGTGAGTTACAGGAACCTCGTGCTGGCCGTGGTCGACGAGCAGCATCGCTTCGGTGTGCACCAGCGCCTGCGCCTCACCGCCAAGGGCATCACGCCGCATATGCTGGTCATGACCGCCACACCCATTCCGCGCACACTGGTTCTGGCCGCCTTCGGCGACATGGATGTTTCCAAGCTCACCGAAAAGCCCGCCGGCCGCAAACCCATCCAGACCGTGACGATCCCTACCGAACGGATCGGCGACATTGTCGAGCGACTGCGCGCGGCACTGAAGGAAGGCAAGAAGGCCTACTGGATTTGCCCGCTGGTGGAGGAAACTGAAGAATCCGACCTGATGTCGGCGGAGGAGCGCCACGCGGTTCTCTCGCAGATGCTCGGCGCCAATATCGGCCTTATCCACGGACGCATGAGCGGCCCGGAGAAGGACGCCGCCATGCTGGCCTTCAAGAACGGTGAAACCCGGCTGCTGGTGGCGACGACCGTGGTGGAAGTGGGCGTCGACGTGCCGGATGCGACGATCATGGTCATTGAACACGCCGAACGTTTCGGCCTTGCCCAGCTTCACCAGTTGCGCGGCCGTGTGGGCCGCGGCGACGAGGCCTCCACCTGCATCCTGCTCTATAAAGGCCCGCTCAGCGAAAACGGTCGTGCCCGGCTCTCCATCCTGCGCGACAGTGAGGATGGCTTCCTGATTGCCGAGGAGGATTTGAAGCTGCGCGGCGAGGGTGAACTGCTCGGCACCCGCCAGTCCGGCACGCCGGGCTTCCGCATCGCCAGCCTCGAAGCCCATGCCGATCTTCTGGAAATCGCCCGCAAAGACGCGGCTTACGTCATCGAACGCGACCCCGAATTGACAGGCCCGCGCGGCAATGCGCTGCGCACCCTGCTCTATCTGCACCGCCGCGACGAAGCGATCCGCTTCCTGCACGCCGGCTGAAAGTGAACGCCCATGAACATGATCGACCCGCGCCGCCCGCCACCCGCCTTCCGCAAAGGTTATGCACTGTGCTCGCCGCAGAATATCCTGCAACCCGAGACATTTGCGAAGAGCGCGAAAAAGGCAATCGGCAAGGCCTTCAAGAAGCCCGGCCGCAAGAAGGCGTGGAGCGAGGCGCTGGAAGAAGGCTGGAGCGTGAGGCTGGTCTATATGCGGCTTTTCGTTCCCGTATTCCACGCCACGAGCACCGGCACGGAAGTGGATGATCTGGATGACGAGGATTGATATGGTCCATTGAATGGACTAATATAATGCTAACTTTAACGCCCGAGGTTAGCCGTGCAGATATCCGTGACGGATGCAAAAAGTCAGCTTACCGAACTGGTGCGCCGCGCCGAAGCCGGTGATGAGGTCATTCTCACCCGTCATGGCCACGCCGCCGTGCGGCTGGTTCCGGTCACTGCCGTGGCGGATAAAACCTCCCGCAAGGCCGCGCTCGCAAAAGTGCGCGCGACTGTCGCCAACAAAGCCAATGATGGTCCGGATGCCGCGCATAGTCAGGATTTTCTCTATGACGAGCATGGCCTTCCGAAATGATCGTTATCGATACGTCAGCTCTGATGGCGATCCTGCTCGATGAACCCAAAGCGGATGCCTGCGCCGCAGCGCTCGAAACGGATGAGCCTCTGCTCATTTCCGCCGGTACGCTTGCGGAAGCCATGATCGTGGCGCAGCGGCGCGACCGCAGCCAGGAACTGGAGATGCTGATCGAAGGTCTGAGCGTCGAAATCAGACCTGTTACCCCCAAATCGGCACATGGCGTTTCCGAAGCTTACCGCATCTGGGGCAAGGGCATTCATCCTGCCGGACTGAATTTCGGCGACTGTTTTGCCTACGAGCTGGCGAAAACCGAGGGGTGCCCCTTGCTTTATGTCGGCAACGACTTTTCGCAGACGGACATCCTCGGCGTTCTCTAACCGTCAAACCGGCGCAATCATCTTCGGGGGCGTGAAATCCGGGGCCACCAGACCACCGGATATCAAGAGCTTTGCCGCATCTTCCGGCGTCATATCCAGCATCACGATCTTGTCTTTCGGCACGAACAGCAGAAAACCGGCTGTCGGCACCGGTGTCGGCGGCAGGAAGACGGCGACCATCTGCTGGCCCATTTCATTGAAACGATGGGCAAGCTCACCTTTAGCCTCGGAGGCAACGAACACCATCGCCCAGGTGCCCGATGACGGAAACTCGATCAGGCCGACCTTCTTGAATGAGTTCGAATGCTCCTTCAGGACGGATTCGAACAGCTGCTTGATGCTCTTGTAGATCGGCCGCACCAGCGGCATGCGGTTGAGGATGGATTCGCCGACACCGAAAATCCATTTGCCGATGAGGTTATTACCGAGAAAGCCGATGAGGGTGATGCCGACGACGGCGATCAGCAGGCCGAAACCGGGAATAGCCACATCGAAATATTGTTCGGGATCGTAACGGGCGGGAATATAGGGCTTCACCCAGCTATCCGCCCATTGCAGGAAACTCCACACCAGCCACATGGTGATGGTGACGGGCGCAAGGATCAGAACGCCCGTGAGGAAACTATTGCGCAGCCGGGCTGCGAATGAAATTTTTACTGGAATATCGGTCATTTACCGTTCGGAATTAAGCGTTGACGCTATCGAAACCCGGATGAAAACCGACAATGCCGGATGGAGTTCCACCATGCAAGCGCAGGGCCAACAAATATTTGTCAGGAATGCCTTTGCTGTGCAGGCCGTCGAAACGCTCAAATCCAAATCGGCCGTAATAGGCAGGACTGCCCGCCAGAATGCATCCGGCCGCTTCGAGCCGATCCAGCATTGAAAGCCCCTCATGCACGAGGCGCGATCCAATGCCCTGACCTTGCCTCTCCGGAGAGACCGAAATCGGGCCGAGAGCAAACCAGCGACCTTCCGAATCCGAGACGGTGACCGGCGAAAAAGCGATGTGACCGACGATCTGCCCGCCATCCTCCGCCACCAGAGAAACGGTGAGCGCATCCGCATTGCGCAGCCTGCCGACGATCAGGTGTTCGCTCTGGTCGCTAAACGGCATATCCTGGAACGCCGCTTCCGTCAGCGCTCCGATCGCCTCTTCATCGCCCTGCCGCTCCGGCCTGATGATCATTCAACGGTCACCGATTTCGCCAGATTGCGCGGCTGGTCCACATCCGTGCCCATGAAGACGGCGGTGTGATAGGCGAGCAGCTGGATCGGCAGCGAAAACACCATCGGCGCAATGAGTTCGTCAACTGTCGGCAGCGTGATCGTCGCCATTGTATCGAGCTTGGAAGCCGCAGCTCCCTTCTCATCGGTGATGAAGATGATGCGGCCGCCGCGGGCGGCGACCTCCTGCATGTTCGAAACGGTCTTTTCGAAGAAGCGGTCATGCGGTGCGATGACGATAACAGGCATGTTCTCGTCGATCAGCGCAATCGGGCCATGCTTCAACTCGCCAGCGGCATAACCCTCGGCATGGATATAGGAGATTTCCTTGAGCTTCAGCGCGCCTTCCAGCGCCAGCGGGAAGCTGGTGCCACGGCCGAGATAAAGCACATCCTTGAAACGTGACAGATCGCGCGACAGGCCCTCGATCTGCGGCTGGATGATGTTCAGCACCTTGCTCATGATGCGCGGCATCTCGATCAGATGCTGCACCAGTTCCTTTTCCTGGCCGGGTTTCAGCGTACCGCGCGCCTTGCCGGCGGCGATCGCCAGCGAAGCAAGAACAGCCAGCTGGCAGGTGAACGCCTTGGTGGAAGCGACGCCGATTTCAGGGCCGGCAAGAATTGGGAAGATGGCGTCGGATTCGCGAGCAATGGTCGATTCCCGAACATTGACGATAGCGCCGATCTTGAGATCGTTTTCCTTGCAATAACGCAGCGACGCCAGCGTATCGGCCGTCTCGCCGGATTGCGAAATGAAAAGCGCCGCCTGAGACGGCTGAAGCGGCATTTCGCGGTAACGGAATTCCGAGGCGACATCGATTTCCACCGGCAGACGGGCATAACGCTCGAACCAGTATTTGCCGATCAGGCCGGACAGATAGGCCGTGCCGCAGGCGGAAATGGCAAGGCCGGAAAGCTTGGCGAAGTCGATGGCCGTGTCGGCCTGCTTCACGGTCTTGGAGGCGAAATCCACATAATGGCTGAGCGCATGGGAAATGACTTCCGGCTGCTCGTAGATTTCCTTTTCCATGAAGTGGCGATGGTTGCCCTTGTCGACCACATAGGCCGTCGCCTGCGAAATCTGCCGCTCGCGCTTGACCGGTTTGCCGGAGAAATCGATGATTTCCGCACCCCGACGGGTCACGATGGCGCAATCGCCATCCACCAGATAGGTGATCTCATTGGTAAAGGGCGACAGCGCGATGGCATCGGACCCGAGGAACATTTCCCCCCGACCGTAACCGACGGCAAGCGGCGGGCCGGAACGCGCCGAAAGCAGCGTGCCGGGATCGTCCTTGAACATGACGACCAGCGCATAGGCGCCCGTCACGCGGTTCAGCATCTTCAGCATCGCCTCGCGATGGCCGAGACCCTCGCGGGTATATTTCGCCAGAAGCTGCGCCACCACTTCGGTATCGGTCTGAGTGGTGAAGGTTGCGCCGCCGGCGGTCAGTTCCTCACGCAGCTCGGAGAAGTTTTCGATGATGCCATTATGAACGACGGCCACGCCGTCGACGAAATGCGGATGGGCATTGGTTTCGTTCGGAACGCCATGGGTTGCCCAGCGGGTGTGAGCGATGCCGACCACGCCCGGCAGCGGCTCTTCCGAAAGCCTTTTCTCCAGATTGAACAGCTTTCCTTCCGCCCGGCGGCGGTCCATCGCGCCATTGTCGATGGTGGCGACACCAGCCGAATCGTAACCGCGATATTCGAGACGCTTCAGCGCATCGACAAGCCGTTCAGCAACGGGCTGGGTTCCGACAATTCCGACAATTCCGCACATATATTTCTCCAGACGGCGATCTCTTCGCCGAAACTTCCAGAGTATTTTCGCATTTCACTGAAATGCAAAAATACTCCACCTTTTTGTTCTGACGCATTTCCGGACGTAAACCGCTGCACACTTTTACTGGAAATGCTTTAACCGTTTCCCTGAAATCGGCAATTACGCCGCCGGTCACTTTCGGTATCGCTCGGTAACGTCTTTCAAGAGGACTTTTTCTTCGCTTCCTTCAGCGCTTTTGCCCGCTCGCGCACAACGGTCGCCCGGCCCGGCTTCATCTCCTGCCGCGCGCGCCCGAAGGCTAGCGCATCATCAGGCACGTCATCGGTAATCACGCTGCCGGAGGCGATATAGGCTCCCTCTCCAATGGTGACAGGAGCGACCAGCGACGAGTTCGAACCGATGAAGCTATTGGCACCGATCCGCGTTTCTGCCTTGTTGTAGCCGTCGTAATTGCAGGTGATGGTGCCCGCACCGATATTGCTGCCCGCGCCGATGAAGGCATCGCCGATATAGGTCAGATGGTTGACCTTGGCGCCCGCGCCGATCTCCGCTTTCTTCACTTCGCAGAAATTGCCGACCTTGGCATTGGCGTGCAGATTGGCGCCCGGGCGCAATCGCGCATAGGGACCGACTGTCGCACCCTCGGCGACATAAGCCCCTTCCAGATGTGAAAACGCATGGATGACGGCACCCGGCTCGATGGTGACGCCGGGACCGATGACGACATTCGGTTCGATCAAAACGTCCTGACCGATCTTCGTGTCATAGGAGAGAAACACGGTCTCCGGCGCAATCATCGAAACACCGTCCACCATCAATTCGTGGCGGCGACGTTCCTGCCAGAGCTTCTCGATAAAGGCCAGTTCGGCGCGGTTGTTGCAGCCGACCAGTTCCGTTTCGGGCGCATCGATGGCGACGGCGCGGCGGCCGAGGGAACGGGCGATTTCGACCACGTCGGTCAGATAATATTCGCCCTTCACATTGCTGTTGCCGATCCGGTCGAGTAGGTCCAGCGCGTTGCGACCGTTGATGGCCATCAGGCCGCTATTGCACCAGGTAACCTTACGCTCCGCATCGGTCGCGTCCTTCTCCTCGCGGATAGCGACAAGTTCGCCATCCTTGACCAGAAGCCGGCCGTAGCCGGTCGGGCGATCGGTATGGAAACCGATGACGGCGACATCGGCGCCGGCAGCAATCGCCTCACGCGCCCGGTCGAGCGTTGCAGACGTGATGAGCGGCACATCGCCATAGGCAACAATGAGATCGTCGAAACCACGTTCGATGGCCTGGCGGGCGGCAAGAACCGCATGGCCTGTGCCCTTGCGTTCCGTCTGCAGGAAAGCTTCGACCTGAAGGCCCTTCATGCTTGCGGCTGCGGCGACATTGTCAGCATCGCGCCCGACCACCAGCGCCACCGCGCCGACACCCGCTCCAGCCACCGCCTCCACCACATGCCCGATCATCGGGCGTCCCGCGACCGGATGAAGCACCTTGGATTTCGACGACTTCATGCGCGTGCTGTCGCCCGCTGCGAGAATAACGGCTAGAGAGCTGCGCTCCATAAGACCTCCAACACCCTGTCACCGGCCACAGGACGGCCGCAACAGTGGCAATGTTTGACTTGACGCCGACCGGTTTAACGGACGGGCGCATCGGTGATTTCTTTCCGGCACTGCTATAACGGCGCCCCACTTAAGAAACCATGCAAATCTCCACCAAATTTCCACGCCGATTTTCATCAAACGTGATCGGCGGCTGCCTGGCATGATCTATTTTCGGGAATTACGGGCCGTGAATTCGAGTATCTGCTGACGGCCGTTTTCAATCAGCCTTTCCATCTCGCGGCGGGCCGCGGCCTCGTCGTGCAGGCGAAATGCTTCCACGAGCCTCAGATGGGAGGCGGATACGTCGGAAATCTCGTTAGGGTCGGCTTCCGGGTTGCTCATCCGGAAAATGCCCGCCAGGGCCGCCTTTATCAGCGAACCGACCGTGCGCATGAACGGGTTGCCGGACATTTCGGTAATCAGGACATGGAAATTCATATCCGCAAGCGCCCGCTTTTCCTTGGAATAGGCGGTATTGCCCATCTCATTGGCGTAAGCGACGAGCTTTGCAATATCGCCGTCTTTTGCCCTGATAGCGGCAAGCCCCGCACCATAGGGTTCGAAAGCCAGGCGGATATCGTAGAGGTGCAAAAGGAATTCGTCGCTGACACCCGCCTCGAAATGCCAGAGCAGCACTTCGCTGTCGAACATGTTCCAGTTTTCGCGTTCCGTCACCCGGGTGCCAATACGGGCCTTGGGAGAAATCATGCCCTTGGCCGTCAGCGTCTTCATCGCTTCGCGCAGAACCGTGCGGGATACTTTCAGCCGCTCCATAAGCTCGGCGTCGCCGGGCAGAATATCACCCGTCTTGAAAACGCCGGACACGATATCAAGGCCTAGCTTGTGAACGACCTGTGCATGATTTGTCCGCAACTTTCGAAAACCGATCGCCGCATCGAGCATTCCGCGCTGCAAATGTCATGTCCTTCCGTTCGGTTGGCGATCTCAAAAATCGCGCCAGACGTGTATATCCAAAGTCACAATATAGTGAAAAACATCAAGTCGTCTGAAAAGCAAAGGCAAACTTCATCTGCAACGTAAAACACATGAAAATAACAAAGGCCGCACATGAATTTCATGTGCGGCCTGTTATCAGCGGGAATGGAAAGTCCCGTTAATGCGGCAGCTTGTCGTCCACGCCGGCAACGTAGAAGTTGAGGCCGAGCAGAACGCCGTCCTCGGCCTTTTCACCAGCCTTCAGCCATTCCGAACCGTCCTGCTTCTTCACCGGGCCGGTGAAGGGGTGCAGCTCGCCCGACTTGATCTTGGCTTCGGTATCCTCGGCCATCTTCTTCACGTCATCAGGCATGTTGGTATAGGGTGCCATGGTCAGGATGCCATCCTTCAGGCCGTCCCAGACGGATTCGGACTTCCAGGTACCATCGAGAAGAGCCTGCGTGCGCTTGATGTAATAGGCGCCCCAGGTGTCCTTGATGGCGGTCAGCTGCGTCTGCGGACCGGCCGCGATCATGTCGGAAGCCTGACCGAAGGCCTTGATGCCGCGTTCGGCCGCAACCTGCATCGGCGCGGTGGTGTCAGTGTGCTGCGTCAGGATATCGACGCCCTGGTCGATCAGCGCCTTGGCGGCATCGGCTTCCTTGCCGGGGTCGAACCAGGTATTGGCCCAGACGACCTTGACCTTGAACTCCGGATTGACCGACTGCGCACCGAGCACGAAGGCGTCGATGCCCATCACCACTTCCGGGATCGGGAAGGAAGCGATGTAGCCGGCAAGACCCTTCTTGGACATCTTCGCGGCGATCTGGCCCTGAATGTAACGGCCTTCATAGAAACGCGAATTGTAGGTGGCGACGTTTTCTGCGGTCTTGAAGCCGGTAGCGTGTTCGAACTTCACCTTGGGGAACTTCTGGGCGACCTTCACGGTCGCATCCATGAAGCCGAAGGATGTGGTATAGACCAGCTCGCAGCCCGAGCGGGCCATGCGCTCGATGGCGCGTTCGGCATCCGGGCCTTCCGGAACGCTTTCAAGGAACGGCGTTTCGATCTTGTCGCCGAAATGCGCCTGCAATTCCTGGCGGCCGATATCATGCGCCTGCGTCCAGCCGCCGTCGGTCTTTGAACCGACATAGATGAAGCAGACCTTCTTGGCGTCGGCGGCCTCAGCCGAGGAAACGACGCCGCCGAGAGCCGCAACGGAAGCGGCGAGTGCGATGACCAGTTTTTTCATTTTTACCCCTGTTGGTTTGGAGACTTGAGACTTCTTCACCTGTCCGGAACGAAGGATTTGCCCAGCGATGCCGGTGTGTTGATCAAGGTCGTGCGGCGATTATGCGAGATGATCACGAGCACGACAATAGTTGCAAGGTAAGGTAGTGCCGAAAGCAGTTGCGACGGCACGCCGATGCCGAAGGCCTGCGCGTGCAATTGCCCGATCGTGACGGCGCCGAACAGATAGCCGCCCGCCAGCAGGCGCCAGGGACGCCAGGAGGCGAAGACGACGAGCGCCAGCGCAATCCAGCCGCGCCCGGCCGACATGTTCTCCACCCATTGCGGTGTGTAGACAAGCGAGAGCTGCGCGCCGGCGAGACCCGCGCAGGCGCCACCGAACATGACAGCCAGATACCGCGTGCGGATGACATTGATGCCGAGCGCATGGGCGGAACCATGATTGTCGCCGATCGCCCGAATCTTGAGACCCGTGCGGCTTTTGAACAGAAACCAGCTGATGCCGGCAACGAGCGCAATGGACATGTAGAAGATCAGGTCCTGTCGGAACAGCAAGGGGCCGAAGAAGGGAATCTCGGACAGAACCGGAAAGACGATGGGCTGCAGCTTGACACCCGGCAGGCCGACGAAGCTTTCGCCCAGCATGCCGGAAACACCAAGACCGAGAATGGTAAGCGCAAGGCCCGTCGCCACCTGGTTGGTCACCAGCGTCAGTGTCAGGAAGCCGAACAGCAGCGAAAAAACCGCGCCGGAAGCGATGCCGGCCAGAATGCCGAGATAGGGAGACCCCGTCATATGGGCGGTCGCAAAAGCGCAGACCGCACCCATGATCATCATGCCCTCGACACCGAGATTGAGGACGCCGGAGCGCTCCGCCACGAGCTCGCCGGAGGCGGCAAGCACGAGCGGTGTCGCGGCGGTGATGACGGTGAGAAGAATGGCCTGAAGCATATCCATCATGCCGCTCCTTCTTTGTGATGCGCCTTGCCGGTGAAGACGACCCTGATGCGATAGAAGATCAGCGTGTCACAGGAGAGCACGAAGAACAGCATCAGCCCCTGAAACACGCGCGTCACCTTGTCCGAGACGCCAATCGAAAGCTGCGCCGCCTCGCCGCCCAGATAGGTCAGCGCCAGCACCAGCCCGGAAAGGATGATGCCGAGCGGATTGAGACGACCGAGAAAGGCGACGATGATAGCGGTGAAGCCGTAACCCGGCGAAATGCTGGGCTGGAGATGGCCAATGGAACCGGAAGCCTCAGATATGCCCGCAAGCCCCGCCAGCGCACCCGAGAGCAGCAGCGAAAACCACACCATGCGGCTTGAGGAAAAACCGGCAAAACGCCCTGCCCGCGCCGATTGGCCGAGCACGGTAACCTCGAAGCCTTTCAGCATGTAGCGCATCATGAACCACAGCGCGATGGCCGCAACGATGGCGAAAACGAAACCCCAGTGCGCCCGGCCCGAGGCCAGCATTTCCGGCAGAACGGCGCTGTCGTTAAAAGGCTTGGTCTGCGGGAAGTTATAGCCGCCCGGATCACGCCAGATGCCGCGCGTCAACCAGTCGAGAAACAGCTGCGCGACATAGACCAGCATCAGGCTGACGAGGATTTCATTGGTGTTGAACTTCGTCTTCAACAGCGCCGGAATACCGGCATAAAGCGCGCCGCCGACAGCGCCCATCACCATCATCAGCGGCAGGATGAGCGGCGAATGCCAGTCGGGATAAAGCACCGGCAGGATGGAACCGGTGATCGCGCCGATGGTGAACTGCCCTTCCGCGCCGATGTTCCAGTTATTGGAGCGATAACAGATCGACAGGCCGACGCCGATCAGGATCAGCGGTGCGGCCTTGATCGCCAGCTCATGCAGCGACCACACCTCCAGAAGCGGCTCGACGAAGAAGGCGTAAAGCGCGTCCAGCGGGTTCTTGCCGAGCATGGCGAACATGACAGCGCCGACGAGCAACGTCAGCGTGAGCGCCAGAAGCGGCGAAAGAAGAGTGAATAGCTTTGAGACCCCTGCCCGTTTTTCAAGCTCAATGCGCATGCTGGGCGGCTCCCGAATGTGTGTGGATGCCGCCCATCAGCAGGCCGATCTTTTCAAGCGTCATGTCTTCCACGGGATGGGTCTCTGACAGCTTCCCGTCGGAAATGACAGCGATATTGGTGGCGACCTCGAAGATTTCATCGAGATCCTGGCTGATGACGATAACCGCCGAGCCCGCCTTGGCGAGATCGACAAGCGCCTGGCGAATTCGGCTCGCCGCACCCGCATCCACACCCCAGGTCGGCTGGTTGACCACCAGCACGGCGGGCTGACGGTCAAGTTCACGCCCGACGATGAATTTTTGCAGATTGCCGCCCGACAGCGACCCCGCCAGCGGATCGGCCCCGCTCTTGCGCACATCCATGGTTTCCGAGATGCGCCGCGCCGCCGCCTTGATGGTCGAGCCGCGGATGATGCGCAGGAAACCGCCAGTCAAAAACGCCTTCCGATCAGAACGCGCCCGCGCCAGCAACAGATTGTCGGAAAGGCTCATGCCGGGAACGGCGGCATGGCCATGCCGCTCTTCCGGCACAAAACCCGCGCCCATCAGCCGGCGGCCATTGATGCCGATGCGGCCGACCGGCTTGCCGCGCAGATGGATCGCATCATTATTATAGACCGGATATTCGCCGGAAAGCGCATCGAACAGCTCGCCCTGGCCGTTGCCGGCCACACCGGCAATCGCCAGCACCTCGCCGGCGCGTACATTCATCGAAATCGATTTCAGCGCCACGGCAAAAGGCGTGCGTGGCGCAACCGAAAGCCCCATGACCTCGATCTGCGGTTGCCCGAGCGCGGCTCCCGTCGGACGTGAAACGCTCGCGACATCGCTGCCGACCATCATACGCGCCAGAGATGCAGGCGTTTCCCTGCGCGGATCGCAGGCACCCGTCACCTTGCCATGACGCAGAACGGTGGCCCGGTCGCAGATGCGCTGCACCTCTTCCAGACGGTGGCTGATATAAAGCACCGAACGGCCTTCGGCCTTCAGCTTCGCAAGCGTTTCGAACAGCTTGTCGGCCTCCTGCGGTGTCAGCACCGAGGTCGGCTCGTCTAGAATGATGAGGCGCGGGTTCTGCAACAGCGCGCGCACGATCTCGATACGCTGGCGCTCACCGACCGACAGATCGGCCACATGTGCATAAGGGTCGAGCGGCAGGCCATAGGCGCGCGACAGCGTTTCCGCTTCCTTCGCGATTTCCTTCAGTGAAATTTTCGGGTCCAGAGACAGGGCGATGTTTTCAGCGACCGTCAGCGCCTCGAACAGGGAAAAGTGCTGGAAAACCATGCCGATACCGAGGCTTCGGGCCTCGCTTGGCGAGCCCACGGAAACCGGCCGGCCCTGCCAGATAATGTCGCCCTCGGTCGGCGAAAGAACGCCGAACAACATCTTGACGAGCGTGGACTTGCCGGCGCCGTTTTCACCCAGAAGCGCATGGATTTCGCCCGGCGCTATATCGAGGTCGATGCCGTTGCAGGCCGCGAAATTGCCGAACAGCTTTGTCAGCTTGCGAACAGACAGGAGAGGCACGGCCTCCGGCGCCAAATTTCCAGTCACTGGTCCCTCTCTCACCGCCAGCCCATGCTTTCTTTGAAGCACTTCAACAGCTGCGGTTATTGTTCCCAATCACGGGGCAATGCGTATGCAATGCTGCGCGACCATGATGTATTGATAACTGTTTTGCTGCTGCGCACAACTGAAAAAGAAGCTGCTTAAATGCAATTTGCACAAGCAATAAACGGCTTTAGATTTTCCTTACTTTGCGCCCAGCGACGGAAAAAACTGCAATATTCCACCGATGCAATAGAGATAGATGCCGCTCGCCACGAATGCGACCACCGCCCATGTCGGCGTTTCGAAATGCATCAGCAGCGCATAACCGCCAAGCGCGCACCAGACGAAAACGACGGCCAGATTAAGCGGCCGCAGGCGCTTCACCCGCACCGGATGCAGGAAATTGATCGGCAGGAACGTCAGGAACACCGAGACGGTAACCACGGTCATGGCCGTGGTGGCGCTGGCATCCATGACGAAGAGCGTGAACACCACCATGTTCCACACCACCGGAAAGCCGGAGAAGAAATATTCATCCGTCTTCATGCCCATATCGGCATAATAGATGGCGCTCGACACCACGATCATGCCCGCCGCCACGAAGGATAGCGGTTCCCCGATCATGCCGCTCTGGTAAAGCGCAAAGGCGGGCAAAAGCACATAGGTCACGTAATCGATGATATTGTCGAGCGTATCGCCCGACCAGTTGGGCAGAACTTCCTTAACCCGTACCTTGCGGGCGATGGGGCCGTCGATACCATCCACCAGAAGCGCCAGGCCCAGCCACCAGAACATGTCGACAAATCGGTGCTCGGCCGCGGCGACCACGCCGAGAAAGGCGAGAAACGAACCCGAAGCCGTAAGCATATGAACGGAAAAGGCGCGGATTTCCGCGTAGGGAACACGCTTGTAGTTGAAAATTTTCATGGTCAGCGTCTGCGCCCCGCTTTTCATCCGCCCTGTTCATTCCGGTATGCGGCCATTCACCACGCTTTGCAACCGGCTCAATCCGCTTATCCTAAGACTAATATAGTGGCGCAACCAACGAATCTTCGTGACTGAATGTTCCGGCCCCGAAGTGGATTTGCCCGCGCAAAGACACTATGATGTTCTGGAAATAACAACGGATCAGGACCATGAGACACTTCGATATCGCCATAACAGGTGCGGGACTTGCGGGCCAGATCGCGGCCATCGCGCTGGCGCGGGCGGGCCGCCACGTGGCGCTCATTGCACCTTCCAGCGACAGGAAGGACCAGCGCACCACGGCGCTGATGGACCAGTCCATCCGTTTCATGGACCGCCTCGGCCTCTGGTCTCGCATCGCCCCTGCGGCCGCACGCCTTTCCACCATGCAGATCATCGACGGCACCGAGCGCCTGCTGCGCGCGCCGACCGTACAGTTCCGCTCCTCCGAAATAGGGCTCGACGCCTTCGGCTGGAACATTCCGAACGAGGCGCTGCTCGGCGTGCTTGGTGAGGCTGTCGAACAGGAACACAATATTACTCGCCTCGACACCACCGCCGAGACGATCGACATCGGCAACGACCGCGTCTCCGTGACGCTTGCAGACGGCGAAACGCTCTCTGCCGATTTCCTCATCGGCGCGGATGGCAGGAAGTCGATGGTGCGGGATGCGGCCGGCATCGGCGTCAAATCCTGGTCCTATCCGCAGACGGCCATTGTTTTGAACTTGGGCCATAGCCGGTCGCATGGCAATGTCTCGACGGAATTCCATACGCCCACCGGTCCTTTCACCCAGGTTCCCCTGCCCGGCAACCGCTCCAGCCTCGTCTGGGTCGTTACCCCGCAACAGGCGGAGGAACTGACTGCACTGCCGCTGGAGGCGCTCAACCTGCGGATCGAGGAGCGTATGCAATCCATGCTGGGCGCTGTTACCGTAGAGGACAGCGTGCAGGCATGGCCGCTTTCTTCCATGACGGCGCACCGCTTCGGCAAGGGCCGCGTCGCCCTGATCGGTGAGGCCGCGCATGGCTTCCCGCCCATCGGCGCGCAGGGTTTGAACCTCAGCCTGCGCGACATCATTTCGCTGACGGAACTGCTCGGTGCCGTCTCCGACCGCCCCATTGCCGCTGACGCCGGCAGCAGCTTTGACCGCAGGCGGCGGGCGGATGTCTACAGCCGCACCCTCAGCGTCGATCTCCTGAATCGCTCGCTGCTTTCCGATCTTCTGCCAGTGCAGATGGCGCGCGCGGCGGGCCTGCATGTCCTCTCCGGCATCGGCACGCTCAGAAGCATGGTGATGCGCGAAGGCATCGAGCCCGGCCGCGGACTGAAGGCCCTGCCCTCGCTGCTGTTCGGCAGCTTCAAAAAGGCTGGATGAAATAGACCACGCCTGTCAGCGTGAGGACCGACAACACCGTCGAGATGAGAATCGTCGCCGACGCCCTCTCCTGCCAGACATGATATTGCTGGCCGATGACGAAGACATTCGTCGCGGTCGGCAAGGCTGCCAGCAGCACGGCGGAATAAATCCAGACCGGCTCGAAACGCCCGAGCGACGAGAGCAGGAGATAAGCCGCGAGCGGATGCAGGATCAGCTTGGCCGGCACGATATAGCTGATTTCCACCGGCACCCTTTTCATCGGCCGCAGCGCCAGCGTCACGCCCATGGCAAACAGCGCGCAGGGCGCCGCCGATTGCGCCAGATAATCCACCAGCCGCTGCACCGCCTCCGGCGGCTGCCAGGACAGCGAGGCAGCGAGAAAGCCCGCAATCACCGACACGATGAAGGGATGGGTGATGACCTTGCGCGCCACATCCATTGCAAGCTTCGCCGGGGAGCGCTTGTCACCGCCCGCAACCGCCATCATCGCCGGCGCGACGATGAAATGGGCGGCGTTTTCCAGACAGACGATCAGCGCCACCGGCACCGCCGCCTTTTCACCGAGCGCCAGCAGCGCAAGGCCCGGCCCCATATAGCCGATATTGCCATAGCTCGCCGCGAAACTCTGGATGGTGGTTTCGGCGAGGCTGTTCTTTCGCACGAACCGGCCGATCAGGAATACAGCCAAGAAAATGCCGTAGGTGCAGGCAAGGCTGGCGGCAACGAAATCCATGCGCGCCAGCTCTTCGACCGGCGTTTTCGACACCAGCTTGAAAAACAGCGCCGGAAGCGCAGCATAGATGATGAAGGTATTCAGCCAGCCCATCGCCTCGACTGGCTGTTTCGTGATGCGCGCCGCGCCGTAACCGATGAAGATCAGGCCGAAAAACGGCAAAAGCAATCCGACGATATCGGCCACGGTCTTTCCCTTACGTCTAAAATACGCGGGAGGCTTAGCCGATTTTCATCAGGATCGGAAAGGTCTCCTGGAACCAGATCGCCACATTGGTGATGAAACCGGACATGAAAGCGATACCGGTGAGCACGAGCAACACGCCCATCAGCTTTTCCACGAGGCCAAGATGGCGGCGGAAGCGCACGAGGAACCGCATGAAGGAACCGGAAAAAGCAGCCGCGATCCAGAAAGGCACGGCAAGGCCAAGAGAATAGACTGCAAGCAGCGCCGCACCGTCGCCAACCGTGTCGCGCGAAGCGGCAACACCGAGAATCGCGCCCAGAACCGGGCCAATGCAGGGCGTCCAGCCGAAGGCGAAGGCAAGGCCCATGACATAGGCTCCGGAAAGCGTGGCCGGCTTGCCCGCTCCCTGAAACCGCGCCTCGCGCGAAAACACACCGATGCGGAAAACACCGAGAAAGTTAAGGCCCATCAGAATGATGATGAAACCGCCGATCTTGGCGAGAATATCGAGATTCTGGCGCAAAAGCGTGCCGATTGTCGAGGCGCCGGCACCCAGCGCCACAAACACCGTGGCAAAACCGAGCGTGAAAAAGAAGGCCGAAATCAGCACCGCCTTGCGCACCTCGGGCCGGGGCGCCGCATCCTCCGTCTTGAACTGCTCGACGGAAATACCCGCCATGTAACACAGGTAAGGCGGCACCAGCGGCAGAACGCAGGGCGACAGGAAAGACAAGGCACCGGCCAGAAGCGCGCTGAACAGGGAAATATCGGCAATCGACAAGAAAGAACTCCGGATCCCGTAAAGCCCGCCGCGATTCGCAAAAGATTCGCCGGCACTTCACGCTTTCATTTTCGCACATGTCATTGCCGTAAAACGATTTCACCCGTTTGCCCGACATGTCTGAGCCGCTTTTATCCCCAGCCGCCCCCTGTCTCCAATCACCTTTTCGGGGGTGCGACAAAAAAAACCGGATTGATTGTAGAAAGCGCTTTTTTTGGGTTGACCGAACGGATCGCTCTACCTATGTTCCGCGCACTTCCGAAGGGCAACCAAGCCCCGACACGGGAGAGCGTAGCTCAGCCGGTAGAGCAACTGACTTTTAATCAGTAGGTCCAGGGTTCGAATCCCTGCGCTCTCACCAACGGAAACAAGCACTTACCGTTGAAAATCAGCCCAAAACCGGTAAAATTAGCCTCACACATGTCTCGCACAGTTTGAGAGGGTGAAATGGCCTCGCATACCGTCTTTGGTGACAAGGTCCGCGTCTATCGCCGGGCCAACAGCACACTCTGGCAATGCTCCACCTACCTTGAGGGCAAGGAGTGGCGCGTCAGCACAAAAACCGATGTTTTAGCGCTCGCCAAAGAGTTTGCCGAAGACTGGTATCTGGAGCTTCGCGGTAAGAGCCGTATCGGCCAGTTAAAGACCGAGCGCACCTTTGCCGATGCCGCCAAGCAGTTCCTTCAGGAATATGTCCCGCTCACCAACGGCGAGCGCAATCCGCGCTACGTAAAGGACCACGAGGCGCGCATCAACAACCACCTCCTTCCCTACTTCGGCAAGATGGCGCTTAGCGCCGTCACAGCGGGCAAGGTGCAGGAGTTCCGCGTCATGCGGCTTCAGCCGCATCCCGAGACCGGCAAGGTGCCGACACGCAGCACCCTTCACCATGAGACCGTGACCCTGCGCCAGGTCATGAAGACCGCCCTGCGCCACGGTTGGATCAGCCATCTCCCCGACTTCTCGGCTCCCTACAAGGCGTCGGGCAAGATCACGCACCGCGCATGGTTCTCTCCCGAGGAATACAAGCAGCTCTACACCTACACCCGTGAGCGCGCCAAATCCGCCGCAGGCCTTAACTGGCAGTATGCCGCCGAGCAGTTCCATGACTACATCCTGTTCATGGCCAACACTGGCCTGCGGCCCGATGAAGCCAACCGGCTGGAATACCGCGACGTGACCATCGAGAAGGACGAGGAGAGCGACGAGCGCATCCTGTTGATCGAGGTGCGTGGCAAACGGGGCTTCGGCTATTGCAAGAGCACCACAGGCGCTGTGCATCCGTTTGAGCGGCTGGTGAAGCGCAACAATCCCAAGCCGACCGATCTCGTGTTCCCGCAGGACCACAAGAAGCAGTTCAACCGTGCCATGACTGATTGCGGGTTCAAGACTGACCGTGAAGGCAACAAGCGTTCGGCTTACAGCCTTCGCCATACCTATATCTGCCTGCGCCTGCTGGAAGGTGCCGACATTTATCAAATCGCCAAGAACTGCCGGACGAGCGTAGAAATGATTGAGAAGCACTATGCCGTGCATCTTAAGAACACGCTGGATGCCAAGGCCATCAACGTGAAGAAAAAAGTGAAGAAGGTGGTAGCTGCCGAGGCCTAGTTTCTATTGAACATCCTTGGCTTAGCTGTATCAATGCGTAACAGCGCACCTACGCATCGCAATGTGTACGCATTGAGGGCGATGCTTTGCTCGATTTTGTCACCAGCCGCGCGGCGTCTGGACAAAACCGGCAAGTGCGTCAGGGGAAACCCCTGAACCCCGTCCGTGCCGGAGCAAGGTGAATGGCTATCTATCACCTGAACGTCAAGAACATCAGCCGGGGAGACGGACGCTCCGTTGTCGCGGCCGCTGCTTATCGCGCGGGTGAGGTTCTGCCGAATGATGCGGAGGAAAAGCTTTCGGATTTCGGCGGACGGCGGGATGTGGTCACAAGCGGCATCCGCCTGCCAGCCGGTGCGCCGGACTGGATGGCCGACCGAACCACTTTATGGAATGCCGTGGAACTGGCCGAGAAGCGGCATGACGCGCGCTTAGCCAAAGAAATCGAATTCGCCCTGCCCCGTGAGCTACCGCGCCCGGCGTGGCTGGCCGTTGCCCACGCGATGGCCGACGCCTACACGGCGCAGGGCTTCGTGGCCGACTTCGCCATCCACGATGATGGCACCCAGCATAATCCGCATGTCCATATCCTGCTGACCACGCGCGTCATCACGCCGGAGGGATTCGGCCCCAAAATCCGCAGCGCTGATGGTCGGCAGTTTATAAGCGAGGCCCGACTAATCTGGGAGCGCATTGCCAACGCATCATTGAAGAAGGCAGGAGTTGCCGCCGCCATCGACAGCCGCAGTTATGCGAAACGTAAACTTGACCGGACACCCGGCCAGCATCGTGGGCCGGACAAAGAGGAACGGCGGGCCCGCAGGCAGCGCCAGCGAGAAAGGGAAAAGATGGTTCCTACACATGATGACCGTGACCTGCCCGTTCCCGATCCCGATGGTAAGCCCATTCACCCACGAGAGCTCGCAGCCGCCGAAGGGCGGATGCTGCGCGAGGTTGAACGGGAGGAACCTCCCTCCTTTCAAGAGCCGAACGGCGACCCTGCTGCCGCACGGCAGGCGATTGAGCGGCAGAACAGCCGCAATATGAGCGAAGATGACGCTGCCGCTTATCGGCTGGCACCCGAGGATATGCTGGATTGGTTAAGTGAGCCCCTTCCCGCCCAGGACGAGGCAGTTCTGGAGCGGTGGGAAAACCACCTCGACTGGCTTGAAGCTGATGTCAGACACTCACCTTCTCCTCTAGAGTCCGGGTTAGAGCCAGAGCGCGAGCGTTAAAGGTGAGTGCATTGCATCTGCCAGACGTTTGATCATCTGGTTCTGAAGTTTAGGAAATCGGCTTCTTTAACTTTTGCACTCAGACAGTATCGTCTGACGGCTATCCTGAAGCGTGGCGTCCTTGCCTTTGGTGATCAACGTATAGGTGTAGTTCGGATCAATGGCCTTGTAGGTCGCTCCAGACGCCGAGCGTTGTTCCGCCATGGGGATCATTTCATCCATCTGCTGCAAGATTGCGAAGCTTTTTCCGTCTGCGCCATTCACATACACGACACGCATGACAGCGTTGTTGGCGCATGAATAGGACACCGAATCCAGCGTTGTCTTCTCTGCTGCGGTCGCAGTGGAGAACGTTGCTACGCTCAATGCACACGCCAAATAGACGTTAATCTTCTTCATTACTAATTACCTTTATACATTGATTGCCAGTCCGAAATTGAACTCGCTGTTTTAGACTACATTTCGGAAAATATACTTTCAAATAATAAATCGCGTCCCGCACCACATGACAATGATGCGTCATCTTCAAGATCCGAAGGGCGGTTCTGCTGCCGCGCGGCAGGCTATGGAGCGACATGACAGCCGCAAGATGAGCGAGGATGACACTTTATGGGAAATCAGTTGGTTTGGCTTAAAAAGGACGACAAGCGTTCGCGGAACTATCTCCGCGAAACAAGCTTTTTAAGCCGCTGCCACAACGTAAGGCGATCACGCGTTAAACGTAAGGGTATTGTTGTGACGCTTGTCCCTTGCTGAGATAGCCGGAGATAATACCCATTCAGAACATTATCGCTCTGCTGGTGCACATACCAACACCCGTAACTCATAACGCTCGTATCTACCGACCAGAACACAGCGAAAAAATCAGCGCCTCGTAGGCGCCCCTCAAATTTCCACTTCCTATGAGCTTCGTTCTCCGGGATTTTTCGCTCAATGCTTCCCGACAGAACGTCATTATACTGCTTTACCTTCAAACGATCGACCTTAACCACTTGACCGGCGTCGTCCAATATTTCGGTCCGCCAAATTCCCGTATAGTCGCCCCGGAACTCCCGAACCCTTCGATAAAGGACAATAATAGCCTGCCATATTATAGCACCGGCAATGCTGGTAATTACCGCGTATACGTGTATCTCCAAAATGCTTCCCCAAAAGCAGTGAACGAAAGCGTGTCTTAAAGAATGCTTTCTAGCTCTTCCATCAACTCAGACGGTGCAATGATAGGGGCGATTTCCCGCAGAAGTCGAGACGTTTTTGCTCGACTTTCATTTGAAATAACAAATGGAAAACGTGCCGCTTCCAGAAGAGGGGCATCTGAAATCGTATCGCCCAAAGAAATGGTCAATCGATGGCCTTGCGCTTGTAACTGTTCAACGACCTCTCTTTTTGCGACAGGTCCCGCCATATTGCTTACAAATTGGTTTTTAAACACACCGGAAGCGTCGGTAGCTACCTCAACGCCGAATATTCGCTTAATACCTAAAACATCGGCATATTCACGCAGCACAATGCCGGGAGCTCCACTCACTACGACAAAATCTACGTTCTTCTGCTTTGCACGTTTTATGAGAGGCATCACGAAATCAAATAAGTTGCCTTTATCTTTTCGAACAAATCTAGCTGCGAAGGCAGCTATTTTCTTTTCTTCGTATCCAACCATACTTTCAGCATATAGGTCGAGAACGGCAACGGCGAACTCGTCGTAGCTTTTCTGATGGTTTTTATACTTATGTAACTCGCTGTCGAAAATATGGGGATACTTATCTTCGATGACTTTTACGGACGCTAAATAATCAAGCCAGTCCTTCAACATGAATCCCGGCCTCAGGGTCCCATCCCAGTCCGCCACAATCAGGTCCACCGACAAGGTCTCACAGAGAGATTCGGCGTTTTTTTTGAGTGATCTCATCCTCGGATGTTACCGCAGTCATTGAGTTTCACAAGCAGAATAACAAGGCAGTCTTACGAATAGCTTATGCTATATTTTAGTGGGTCTTGATGACGGGCGTTTAGCGTAGGCCATGTCTTGAACTTCTGGCACCTGTGCGGATGGTACGCTCAGTGAATGACTTATCAAAAGCGGTGGAATCCGCCCCAGATACGTCTCCGCCTCCAGCGCCCCTCGCCGCTCCTCCAGCGTTGGGTGCGTTGAAAGCAACGAGCCAGCGGCAATCCCCCTGAACATCAACCGTGCCTTCTTGCGCTCGAATTCGCTCAGTTCCGGCCCGTTGTGCAGCTTGTCCAGCGCGGCGATCATATGCTCCTTGCTGGTCAGCGCCGCGCCGAAGGCGTCGGCCCAATACTCGCGCTTGCGCGACAGGCTCAGAACATACAGTTCCGACACCCACGTCAGGAGCCAGCGGCCCCAGCGCTGCAAGGTTTCGGAAAACACCAGATACCACACCAGCGCGTTCTGAAACGAGTGTGCCAACCCCATGCGGCGCATGTCATTGTTGGCGATATGGCCGAGTTCGTGGCCGATAATGGCGTCAACTTCGGTCTCGCTCAGAGTGTCGATGAGTGGCTGGCCCACCACCACCATCGCGTTGTCGGCATTGGAACCGATGGCGTAGGCGTTGTTGTGCGGCATGATGCCCACCCATGGGCGGGTTTGCAGGCCGAGGCGGGCCGCGAGGGTGTAGACCCGCTGGGCCAGCGGATCATCCTCTTTCAGGAGGGTAATACCGTGTTCCTTGAGTGCCATCTCCCGCTGTCGGCCCAGACCGATCAGGCCCCAGACCGTGCCCCATAACGGTACGGCGAGGAAACCGCCAAAGGCGCTGCCTGCCGCCACGCCGAGACCGATGCCGACAGGCGCGGAAATCAAACTCCCCCAGGCGAGGCCAGCCCAACTGCCGGCGACAAGGCCGAGCCAGGTCGGAAAGGTGCTATGTTTGAGAGGTATCTGCTCTGCCATGTCATTCCCCCTTGGTCATCATGCCGATGCGTTGCCTGCAAGTCTCGCTTTTCTCGTGAACTACGAGCTGCGTCTTGAACGGGCGGGTGCCCGCGATATCGGTAATGCCGTAGCGCCAGCCGTCACCCTGCCAGCCACCGAAGAGTTCCCTCACCTCGTCACTGGTCAGCAGCGGACGGCCAAGAAACTGTGTGCTCTCGGTCATGGAAAACCCGCTGTTGGTCGAGGCGTCGCCCATCCATCCGCCAAGATGCGAGGAGACATTGGTGCTGGAGGTGGTGGTGCGCAGCGCATGCGTTTTGTGACCGAGATAGTCGCCCACCATCTTGGCGGTCTCGTTGTCGTTGATCCCGAAGAACTGCTTCACCGCACAATTGAGGAACGGGCGCCAGCTGTTGCCGGGATAGTGTTCTTCAATGGAATAGATGTCTTGCAGGAAGAACCACAGGCGCACCCCTGCCCCGGCATGGGTGCGAATGGCATCGCGGTACTCCGGAAACGGGCCGATGTTGAGGAATTCGTCCAGCACGAACAGCACCGGAATGTCGGGCACGCGTGGGTTGGCGAGCATAGCATCAAGCGCGGCCTTCAGCACGACCCGCAGGTAACCGGCAAACGTCTGCATCATGTGGAACGGGATTTCGATGTAGACCGTCGCAGTGTGATCCTTGAGGCTTTCGAAGCTCACATCGTTGCCGTCAACGCTGCGCCGGATATCGATATCCCTCCACTCATAGAGCTTGCTGGCCAGCGTTTCCTCCAGAACCTTCAGGCCACGTTCCGCATTCTTTGCGAGCAGTGCACGTCCCGCATCGGCGGACGACCGGTGTTCAGCCATCCTCTTGGCCCAAGCCAGCAAATGCTCTCCCTTCAAAGCGGCGAGATCGCAGACCGTTCCCAGCGTGCGCCGATGGCGTGGAGCCGTGTCACGGACGTGCATAATGAAGCCGGTCATGATCCCCACCGCGTCATCCATGAAGAACGAGGATGCGCGGGGATCGCGCGGAAACATCTGCTGCGCGATCGCACGGGCGTCGGCTTCGCGTTTGACGCGGCTCAGCGGGTCGAAACGGTGCACGGGTTTGCCCGAGCCGTCATCCAGAGGGGCGATGCGGTATACGGGGCCGAGCGTGCTGCGCCACTTGGACGTGGCTTCGAACAGCTCGCCCTTGGGGTCGAGGACCACGCAACTGCCTTGGTAGCGCAGCAGGTTCGGAATGATGGTGGTGAGGGCCTTGCCGGAGCGGGTTGGCGCGATGGTCAGCAGGTGGCCGTCGCCATCCCAATGCACGAATCCGGCGGGTGTCGTCTGGTTCTCGTCCGTAAAGCTGCCGAGCAGGATCGAGCGGGGATCGTTGAATGCAGTGCGGTCGCGCAGGTAGGGTTTCAGGTCAGCGGGGGTGGGCCAACGTGCGGAGCCATAGAGTGGTGGTGGGTCGGCAAGCTGGCGTTCGCGTTCTTCGCGCGCCATGCGGTCTCGTTCGGCCCGCTCCAATCGCGGGCGCGGATCGCGGCCTGCGCGGATGTCGGCTTCTACCGCATCGGCCACTTCGGGACCGTAACGCTCCTCAACCTCTTGTCGTGCAAAACGCGCGCTGAGATTGCGTCCGGCCTTGAAACCCCATGTACCCCATTTTTTAGCGAGACTGAAGTTTCGCTCCAGATCGCTAAAGAGATCGAACTTACTCATACGACTGCCCCCAGCCAATAACGCGGAGACTATCAATCAAATGAGGAAAATCAATGCCTGATGAAGCAGGCCAAGTGGCGTTATAACTGAGTAGTTTCGTTGTATGTATTTTAGAACGTACTTACGAAAACTCGACCGCCGCCCAATACTGGCAGGGTTAATACCTAATAGACATCTCGTTTCCGCTCCATAGCGGCCCCGTCATACGCCTTCCGGCATTGACGGAAGGCCAAATTATTGGAGGTTCCCAGTGCCTATTCTTCCTATTTTGAAAACCTTTGCAGCAAAGCTTGGCCTATCCAAAAGAGCTGAAGCCAACGGGCGAAGCAATTGCGGCTCATCGATCCATGATCCGGCAAACGGCAGGTACGACAGCAATTACCCGCGAACACACCAGACTCTGATGCAGGTCGTTGCGGGGAGCGCATCGACATAATCCACATATTACGCAGACGAGCCTCCGGTAAACACCGGAGGCATTTTTGATGGATGCGCGGCGCAGCGCACTTAAGAACTCAAAGCAAAACACGATCACTTTGAATGAAAGTGTTATTTACCGAACCTTGACTGATTTGACGACGGTGAGATCGGAGGGTGGTAGGGTTGAAAACACCAGCAGAGATGAAATTTTACATGTTCGCTTGTCATCTATGCTGGCAATGGCCAAGACTTCGGGCGTTTCTTTAAGAGCGTAAATAGCGACCTCACTTTTCCCTATAGGAAAACCACTAACACGTAGCAATGTGCCATCATTTGGATCAACCTCGGTTAAGTTGGAGGTTTTCGATGAGGCCTTCAGACTTCTAATATCGCCATCAAATTCACGGAGTGTGGGCGTGCAACTCACTACCGATGTGGTCGCCCCCCCAAACATGATGAACAATCGGCGCCAAGACGCCGCCGCCTCAGTCCGTTGGTTACCCGGCTTCAGGTACGACCGAACATGATTTAGGAATGTGGTATCGACCGCATCTGTTTGGTTCAAATAAAATGTGTTGGTCGTAACTAGTGTCTCGGAGATGTTAGGCACATATTTCCAACGACTTTCCGGTTGGGGCTCCACTCCGGCAAGTCGCTCGCCGAGAACGAACGCAGCGTTTTGTATTTGTGGAACGTCTGGGCCGAAGGCCCACTGAGTAACTAGGAGAACGTCGGCGACCGGGTTGTAGAAAAGAATATACGTTTCCGTTGGTGCTACCATTGGAAATGCTGAAGCACCACGCATGAAGGCATCTAACATGATCAGATCGTGTTCAAAGGGGTAGCCATTGTTCAGGTGTGTGCGAAGAGAATTCACTATAGGGCTGAGCGCATTGCGCTCTAACAAGTTTGCCCGCAAAGACTTTCCAACACCTATTAGCTCCGCAGTTTTGCGAAGTTCCTTGGTGTAAGCAGTATCGGATTTCGTCCCGATTTTCCCAAGATTTTCAGCAAAGCATGTCGTTGTGATTGCGAAGCAGCAGCAAAGTAAATAAGGGAATAATAAGCGCAATTTCGAAACCTCTGAGGCTGTTATGCTAGTTTTTAGAAATGCTATCATACTATGTATTGGCCTCGCATCTCTTTTGAACATTAGCTCCAAAGCATTTGCCGACGACGATGTCGAATTGGCTATCGCAAGTGGAGATGCTATTCGCAATGTCGAAGAAGCGGTCAAGAGTAGCTCTGGCTGGCGACTTGCAGGCACTGTACTGAGTAAAGCTGGGCCTGTAAAAGATCTTTGGGATGCCGAAATAAAGCTCAATGCAGGGCAAGATCCCTCTGTGTCATATTCTGGGCTGGCGGCGAAAGCTTCTGCCGCATACGCCCTCAGCAAAGGCTCCTCGCCAGTTATAGAGCGTGCATGTAGGTCACGCGGAGGGATCGGGATTGCGGTTTGCGTTAGCACCGGGATAGGTCTGGCCTACACATCCTGGCAAGCCGCAGAAGCTGCTCAGAAACAGGGGGAAAAACTAATGGCCAGTCTAAATAAAGCGGGTAAGGCTGCAATAGCGAGAACAACCGAACGGTCGAGCAAGTGGAAATATATTGATGAAGATGGCTCGTGGCCGTGCGAAGCAATTTCGCTCGACGGTGACAACTGGATTGATGACTTAATTAAGGAAGATCTCGGAAACGCACCGGAGTGCCAGCTAGTAGCTAAAGACATTACAACGAATCTCGCGACCTACACCACCCAGTGCATTTATCGAACCGAGGCCTGCCCGAGTTGTGTCGATGTCGCAAGCAGCACACCTCGGTCTGGTGGAACGCCCGCATCAACAACTATACACCAACTCGAAGTCAGAGTCGAAAGAGCCAGTCAAGATCGAGTTCTTTACAGTTGGCGAGAGTCAAGAAGCTCGGGTGAAAACTCGTCCGGACGCAGCGAATATAACCGCTGCATGGCT
Organism: Agrobacterium tumefaciens; assembly: GCA_025560025.1. Lineage (NCBI taxonomy): Bacteria > Pseudomonadati > Pseudomonadota > Alphaproteobacteria > Hyphomicrobiales > Rhizobiaceae > Agrobacterium > Agrobacterium tumefaciens. The sequence continues at coordinate 1,468,442 of CP048485.1, forward strand.
CCATACTAACCTCACCAATAAATCACCAACTCGGGATGCTCCGTTGCAATTGACGGCCGGAACGCATCTTGTTCGAGAAAGCGCGGCCGCCACGTGTAGGTGAACTGTTCCTGTTTCAACCACTCTTCGAGCGCACGGGCAGCTGCCGTACCAGACAGATCGAACGGAAGTTCCTGCACCACCCGATACTGCCGATGGCCTTCGAACGCCACGGCATCGACAGCCGTGGCGATTGTGGCAGGGTTGAATAGCTTTTTGGCATACTTGGCACGATAGCTGACCGCCATCATGCAGTTGCCTTCCGCCCGTTTCATTGAAAGGCACTCCCCAAATAAATATCCGTGATCTTGAGGCGGCCATGGCCAAGTTCGGCGGAGATTTGTCGGCGCGCAGCGCGATCGGCCTCACGTTCCTGTTGCGTCATGGTGGCCCAGTCTTTGCCGCCCGCCAGCGGGCAGGCTTGGCCGGTCAGAACCTTGTAGCGGTTCTGGGCATAGGCGTGCCGGAACCCGTGCGTGTTACGAAGATTCACCTTGAGGGTCTGGTACTCGAACCGTTTGAGGTGTTCGACATAGCTGAGTTCCGCGGGGATCAGTGAGCCGCGACCGGGCACGAGTTTCATGACATGCTGGAGGACATGGCGCTGTTCCAGCGTAGTGATCGGGATGGTGCGTGCCCTGCCCCCTTTGGTCCAACTGGCTTGCAAGGTGACGTGGTCGCCGCGTATGGCCGCCAGCGGCTGGAACTTCATCGCCTCCTCGCGGCGCAGGCCGAAGGCCGCTTGCAACAACAGGGAGGCTTGGATGTACGGGCAATCAATGGCTTTGAACTTGGCGGGATCGAGGGTCTGGGCGCGGTTGCGGGTGATTTCGCCACGTTCGGCCACGCCGTAGGCGGCGTTGTCGCGGTTGACGACGTTCGGCTTGTTGACCTTTTCGGCCCACCATCGCAGCCACGTCAGCCGGTTGCGGATGCTGGCATCGGTAGTGTCGGCATCGAGCCATCGCTCGACCAGTGCTTCGATATGTTTGGGTTTGAGGGATTCAGCGGACGGTAGCTTGTAGCCGAGGTCGCTGAGATCGTTCGCCATTGCGGTCAGGCCGCGTTTGCGGTTGGTCTGGGTGCCGTAAGAGCCATCTTTGTTGCGCTGGCACAGATGCACGAGGTCCATAGTAAGGTTATCCATCTAGCTTCCTTCCTTGAGAGGTCGGTGAGTGTTGATGGCTGATGCCTGTCCTTGGATCAGGTCACCCCGCGAAGGTCATTCGCGGCGAGCGCCGGAATGCGTCAGTCAGTGGTCCTTTCGTGGTAAAAGCCCCCCGAGCCAGCCGGATGGCTGGCCTGTGTGGTCTGCCCTGTTGGGCACCGGCACCCGTTCGGGTGAAGAACAGGTGTCGGGAACGAATGCCGCTGCGGCGGCGCGCGGATAGATGAAGCAGGCATGGAAGCCCTCCTTTTGCTGGGAAAACGGTGAGTGAGATGGATCAGCGTTAGGCGTGATCTGGGGAGATAGTGAACGGCGCCGTGTGTCATTTCCAGCGGCCTGCGCTGAAAATGATCAGCGAAGCGGAGCGCCAAGGGCGCTGTCATTGCGGTGTCATGTAGAATCCTTTGCGTGCAAGCGGCGGCGGCTCTGGATTTGGTGGCGGTCCGTCACTCCCTAATAAATAAGGGAGTGACGGACCGCCGTCGCCCGCACGGTCGGATGTGCGACATCCGACCTGTCCCTCTTTTCGCTTTGCGTGACGTGATTGTGCCCTGAGAGAGGTCAGCAGACGATGGCACCCTGCCCTGTCTCCGCCAACCCGCAAGCCGTGTGCCGCCGCGAGCGGTCTCCCGAGCACAGGCTTGCAGAACGTCGGATACGACAGGCCATAAGGGGCCATCTGCCGACCACTCTCGTGAGCATCACGCCCCTGCTCCGCTCAAGGCGGGAGCGCGTGCGGCTAAGGCCTCCATGCGGAGCCTTCGGCTAGTCTTTAAGTACGGGTACTTTGTCCGACTAAAGCGTCAGCCCGGTCTGAAAACTCTTCAATCCGGCTGAAAGGGACTATTCGCGGATTGTCCGTAATGACCGGAAATTTAGAAACCAGCATATGCTGTATGCTGTTGATTGAGAGCTTGGACGTAAGCAGGTCTCCGCGCTCACGTTCTTTTTCGAGCGCCTTTTCGTATGCGCGCACGTAGAGGCGGTTGAAGCGTGCAAAGCGCTCTGCGTCATGCTCGACTTGTGCGAGAGCTACAAAATTGTTTTTGCATTGGACGTTCCAGATTACCCCATCCCGAACGGTAACAACGTCAAATTCGCTTCCATTCACTCTGGTGATATTTTGATGAACAAACCCCTGCTTCTCCAAAGCTTTCGCTACAGCATCTTCGAAAATGAAGCCTGACCGAATTTGGAACCGCTTACGTTGATCGAGAGTGCGACCTCTCCAATGGTACATAAAGCGGCTCAGCAAGCTGACCGTAGATGAGTAATGGCCATTCATCAGGACGAATGGTGAATAAGTGGACAAACAGCCTACGTAATCCTTCGCGTGATTGATAATTGCCGTCCTTAGTGACGCAGGCGTTTGAAGATAGTTGAATAGTTTGTCCAACTGCTTCGGTGAAATTTTTACCCAGAAATCTCGTTCGACATACTCCCGCGAAAGCTTGTCGATCAGCGCAGCAACAGGCTCAAAGTCAGTGGTAGTCAAGTCAAACTCCGCATAGGCGGCACGAACCAGTAGAATATCGTTTCTCAACTCAGCCGCAGAAAAAAGCGCGCTCTCCGGTTGAGGTTCTCGTCGCTCGAGTATTTCATGACCCTCGGCGGTGATGGGCATATCCGTGACGCCTGCACGTTCAGGTTCAAGGAAAAACTTATTCAGCACCCGTAATGTCGGTACGGAATGGGCGGTGATACCAAGCTTTGCCTTAGCAACGTGCTCAAGAAGCGCATTCTGCGCTCCCATTAACTGAATTCCATCCAGTTCGACAATCGGCAGAAAAATAGTGAATGCGTCTGACTGTGTGACCGGAACATTGCCCCGACATGCGGTCGGCATCATATGAAGCAAAGCGACAAAATGCCGACGTCGCGATTGGAAATAACCAACCATATACGCAAACGACTGTAAGCCGCCAACAGGTTCATAAACCCCTATCTGGGCAAAGCTCCAACTCATAGAGACACCCAACCCAATCAGATTGCAAATACGGTTGGCAAACGTCTCGCTGTAATGGTGTGTGAGTTGCTGACGAACCTCTATGAAGAGTTCGGGATGATTGAGAAATTCTGTCAGAGGCGTATGAAAAAACATCTCTTCAAAGGTATCGTTGTCGAAACCGGCTAAACCTAAATTGAAAACTTCTTCAACAGCGCGGATTATATCGAGCCACCACGCCATAGCGCTAATTGGCTCATATTGTGCGAGGCTCGCCGCTATGCGTTGCTCGTGCAGGGCTATGCGGTTTTCAATGACGTTCCGAGGGGAGCGAGCCGTTACTATTCCGCTATTGTTAGCCAAGACCATATCTTTCTCACTTTCACAGATGCGAGTTGAGCAACTTAAAGCTACGAGATTTTACGGAACTCCGAAGGAGTGACGCCCACTAGTTCACGGAACGTCTTAATGAAATTCTGCACGGTTCCGAAACCGAGATTTTCAGCTATCTCGGAAATGGTCGCCCGTGAACTGACCAGAACCGACTTCGCAAAGTTCACCCGTTCCTTGTTGATATAGCGGACGGGTGAATCGCCGAACGTCTCTTTGAAGAACCGTGAAAAGTGAAATCGGCTCATCCGTACGAGGGATGAAAGCTCATCAAGAGTCATGTCCTTGGTGAGATTGGCTGTTATGTACTCGGACACGAGGCGTTCTTGTGCGCGACTTAGTCTGCCACGCTTCATCTCGAAGACATCGTTGGTGAGTACCATATTAAGCTCAAATACAGCAGCCAGACCCAAGGTTTCCATGTACATGGCCTGATAGGGCTCCACCTGGCTGAGCAAATCCGCAATTTTCAGCATTGTTGACTGTATGCTCTTGCTTCGAAAGTAGATGTGCGGCGAGAGCAACTTAACCGGAAAAATGGCTTCAAGTTCATCGCCTATCAAATGAGGATCAAACGTGAGAGCAACGATCTGGTTCTCTCGCGGCTCAAGAGTAACCCACCCCTTAAAATCCACCTGTTTTGGGATATACGTGATCGTCTCGCGTATGTCTTTGCGATTGGAGGCGGCCTTCCCTCCCACTTCCCATTCCCCCTCAGCGCGTACAAGGTCGTGATACGCTAGATAGTGGTGGCTAGGATTTCCGCCGCGAAACTCATAACTTTTAGCTGAGCTCAAATCGATGAGCTCAACTGAAAAACCTTTCCAGAATGATGCACGTGAATGTTCAACGTCTTTAGAAGACTTCTTCACGTCAAATAATAGCGCGAACTTATCTCGCTTAACCCCAGTCATGCGGCGACATTACCACAATCGCAGGATGGTCATAGGTTGCATATTAGCGACACATGATAATATATCGTGCACTTAATCTTTACACATAGCAAAAATAATTAATAATGCGCAAAAAGGTTTAACTGCGTGCGTGTATTAAGTGTGTTTAATAAAGAAAATGATGAGTCAGCCATCATGTCTGCGCTTCATCGTTCTCAAGCTATTATTCACTTTACTACCGATGGCACGATTATATGGGCAAATCCCAACTTCTGCAAAGCATTGGGTTATTCCCTATCTGAAATACAGGGCCAACATCATCGTATTTTCGTAGACCCCTACTATGCTGCAAGCCCACACTATCAAGCCTTCTGGTCCGATCTGGGTGCGGGAAAATTCAAGAGTTCCCAGTACAAGCGCATCGCCAAAGGTGGTCGCGAGGTTTACATCGAGGCGACCTACAATCCCATCCTCGATAGGAATAATAAGCCGTTTAAGATCGTCAAGATTGCGACCGACATTACGGTCAAGACACGCAAAATGCGGGAAGCTCTCGATCGGACTCAGGCTGTCATCTCGTTCAATATGGATGGCACAATTCTTGAAGCCAACTTGCTGTTCTTGAATGCCGTTGGTTACAGCTTCGAGGACATCCGAGGGAAGCATCACAGCATCTTTATGGACCCTGTCGAAGCGCAAAGCCCTTCATATGGCGAATTTTGGAAAGCGTTGAACCGAGGAGAGTTTCGTGCTGGTGACTTCCGTCGAATAGGCAAAGGCGGTCAAGAGATTTGGATTCGAGCCAGCTATAACCCGGTCTTTGGGAATGATGGTCTGCCCTACATGATCACCAAATTCGCCACCGACATCACCCAGCAGAAGCGTATCGCCAAACAGACTGCTGAAGTCGCCACATCTGTCGCCACCGCAACGCATGAAATGAGCGGTTCGATTCAAGATATCGCCAAGAACATGGCCCTCACCCGCGACAATGTTGAAAACATTTCTGATGAAACGGCGAATGCAACCGCGTTTATCGATCACTTGATGGATTCGGCCAAAAACATGGGAGAAGTCGTCAGCCTGATCAAAGCCATTTCCAGCCAGATCAACATGCTTTCCCTCAACGCTGCCATTGAAGCCGCCCGTGCGGGTGAAGCTGGACGGGGATTCTCTGTAGTTGCTGACGAGGTCAAGAAGCTCGCCAATCAGACTGGCGCTTCAACTGAAAAAATCACGGTCGAGATCAGCGACATGCAAAGTATCTCAAAAAAGGTATCCGACACGCTTTTGAGGATCAAAGAACTCTTAGATGGGGTTTCGGCCCGCGCCCATACCGTAGCAGCGGCTACCGAACAGCAGGCATCTGTCACCAATGATATCGCCAAAAACGTCATGACGGTCAGCGAACTGGTCAATCGAAGATAAATAATCCGTACTGAAACATGAATCCCCCGTTCATCCACTCTCTTTTGCTGAAATATAAAGTCTCAAGACATTTCTCATTATTCGTTTTTGTCTGTCTCTCAAGCGGACTGATTTCAACCTTCTCTCACGCCGAGACCGTGCAAGGCAGCTATGGTGTTTCCACAACTGGATATTTGGAGGCCGTCAGCGCAACCGGCCCATGGATCGCCACTCAGTCGGAAGCTGAAGACGGCGCGAATAACGATCAGTTGATGACACCGCTACGCGTCAAACAGGCTTTAATTTCAGCTTTGGGTACGGGAAATTTTAGTGGTGACCGTATTGTGTCCGGTACAGCGTCCCTCACCGTCGACACAGCCGGAACAGTAACTCAGCGTTCGAGTGGTAACAGCAAGCTTGCACTGCAAGGCGATGGCTCTAATTTCATTGAGTTGGGAAACACCCGCACGACGAACAACTACGCTTATATCGATCTGATTGGGGACGCCACCTACACCGATTACGGCTTGCGGCTTATTCGCGATAATGCTGGACCAAATGCTAATTCGTGGCTCCAGCACAGAGGTACAGGCGGGCTGCATCTTATGACGCAAGAAGCCGCGCCAATCGTTTTCCGCACAAGTAATACCGAGCAAATGCGTGTCCTTCCGAATGGGAATGTGGGTATTGGTACATCTTTACCGCAAGCACCCATGGAAGTTGCCGGCATAACAACTGCGCGCGCCATTGCCCAGGGAAGCGTGGGGCTTGGCCACATTTCTGAGACGGGGTGGGATGGAAACGGAATTATTTTCACAAATTCCTATATAACATCTTCCGTCACCCACCGCTCCATAGTTCAGAATGGCGGAAACTTGTACTTCGGACGTCATAGCTCGTCAGGGCATACAACAGACATGTTCATTGCTGAATCAGGTCGTGTTGGTATTGGCACAAGCTCTCCCCGCACGTCACTCGATAGTCCGCGCGGAGCAGTATTTAATGAGGTCAGCGTAGGGGCGTGTCCGTTTGGTAGCTGCGTAGGAGATAATATTGATTACTCCTACGAGGCAATACAACTCCCAGGCGGAACGAACTTGCGACTCTTCTTTGGCTCTAATCAGCGGTTCATTTTCGGCAATGACGGCACCCCCTACAAACCTAATGGTGGTTCTTGGGCTGCCATTTCAGACAAACGCCTTAAGCAGGTTGAGGGCAGTTATACCCGTGGCCTAAAACAGATCGCGGGCCTCAATCCAGTTCGTTACCATTACACCAAAAATAATCCACTTCAGCAGCCTTCAGACAAGGAATATGTCGGCCTGCTGGCGCAGGACGTGCAACCGCATTTCCCAGAAGCAGTGCACAAAGCCGAGGATGGTTATTACCGTCTCGACACGACCTCCATCAATTTCGCCATGATCAATGCCGTCAAAGAACTCAAATCTGAAAATGACGATCTCAAAACCGAGATGCGTCGGTTCCGACAGGATTTTGAGGATTACAAACACCGCCACTCTCAGGTGGTCCAAGTTAAATAATGAAAGCCCCCCATGTGAAAATCGCTCATCTCGTGCTTGTCACGGTCGTCCTAGCTCCAGCAATTCGAGCGCAAGAGCGCGCAGCGGCTGGAGCTATAGAAACTCAAATGTCTTGGACTGCTTTAAGCGCAAAGGCTGACGCGGCTAAATTTGCAGCTGACGCTGTAGATATCCGGGTAAATCAAGTTGTGGCCTGTGCGCGCGCTGGGATGCTCTACGCCCCTGAAGCGCCAGGGGCAAATACACAAGGATGCTTACTATCCAAACTGGATCCAAGCTTCACTACTAAATTAGACATACTTAACTCAAACATAAACAGCGTAAACTCCTGCGCCGCGAGCGGTGGTTTCTATAACCGCAACACACATTCTTGTTCACAAATAAAAATGCCAGATCCAGCGGCTCTAAATGTTCAGAGCCATACTCGAACCATGTGCGTAAATGGTGGAAATCATACACTTGAGGCAGGTTGCCCATCAGGACAACGCTTATTGGGTTGCGGCGGGGGACCGGGCGATCAGCTTGAACGCGGCGAGTATTGGGTGCTCATGCCGGACTTTAAAGGGAATAAATGCATCGGACATGCCGGCAATCCGTGGTGCAATCCCGACAACTACTATGGGCAGACCATCGTAACCGCCATCTGCTACGCCCCGTGACTTTAGCCTTCAACAAAATATCCAACTAAAATAATAAAAAGAATACCACATGCTCAAAACCATTCGCGCCAAACTAATAACGCTGGCAATAACATCCATTTTGTCCATATTGGCAATAAGCGGGTTCGGTTACTACGGGTTCTTTAAATTAGAAGCCGCGCTCACCAAAGCTAACACTGACACTATTCCAACCCTTATAACATCGGGCCGGATGTCGTTAGATGTAGCGAGATTGCGGATGTTAGATGCGCAATATGCAACGGAACCTCATGAAGTTGATCGCAACGATCTTAAGAAACAAGCGATCTCAGTTCTACAGGATATTACGCGTACTCAAAATGAATATGAACAGCTTAATTCGTTGCCTCAAGAGCCAGAGACTTATGATGCTTTCAAAAAAGCATTCTCTACCTATCTCAACCACAAGCCTGCTCTAGCCACTCTTGTAGAGGCCGGAAAGGTCGAAGATGCAACAACGCTGTTCAATGGACTGATGAAGAACTCTTACGATGAAGCGCTTCAGCATATGCAAACAATCGTTCAAATGAATAGCGCGGCTGCTGATCTACGTGCAGCTGATGCAGATAGAACCGAGAGTAATATTTCAATATTGATGTTGGCGAATGTTGTAGGCGCTATTTTGCTCTCAATAATCCTTCAAACCTCCATTCTTCGGAGTGTTTCGATGGGCCTTTCTGAACTTGGCCGTTGTCTTAAATCGCTCTCTACGCTCGATTTAAAAGCCAAGGCCAATGTTATAGCTCAAGATGAAATCGGACACGCTTTATCATTATATAATAACACCTTGATTGAGCTCAAAACGGTAATCAGCCATACAAAAGAAGCATCTAGTACAGTATCGGCAGCCTCCAGTGAACTCAGTTCAACGATGGATTCTTTGTCAACGGCGACAACTGAACAATCGGCGGCACTAGCGGAAATTGCTTCTGCCGTTGAACAAACCTCTTCATCAGCCTTGTCCGTCAAAGAGCGAACAGAGCTTTCGGTACGCGCTACACGTGAGGTAGAAGACGAGTTCAGAACGACTACCGAAAGTTTGAGAGAGCTTCACAGCAGCGCAATCGGAATTGAAGAAGCACGTGGCGTTATTCAGGATATATCCGAACAGATCAATTTGCTTGCCTTGAATGCTGCCATTGAAGCTGCCCGTGCGGGTGATGCAGGGCGCGGCTTTGCTGTCGTGGCGGACGAGGTACGTAAACTTGCGAACTCAACAGGTATTTCGACCCAGCAAATCACTGAACGCATCGTGCGATTAAAAGGCTCTGTTGAAAAGATTACGAGCAGTCTATCACGCTCAGTCTCATTGGTGACAGACGTGACAAACAACGGACAACTCATGCTTTCCTCAGTCACAGAACAAACAGCTGCAATCGAACAAATAAGTAATTCGATGCAGCATTTTCAAAATCAGATGAATGGCATGGTTCTAAGTATTAACGAATCTAAAAGCGCGTCTGCCGGTCTCTCGGAAACCGCTGTCGGCCTTTCCGATACAGCTACCAAATTCAATACTTAATTAGGTTTCAAGACATCATGAGAGCTTTTAATCTCACTTGGCCACAATGCGGTACACACCAAGTTCGTGGATCGGGTTATCCAGACGAACTCAGGATCCAATTAGCGGAAGCGGTACGAAAGGACGCAGTTCCGCAGGAGATCACCGCGAAATAAGAATTAATCCAACTACAAGTTATCTTCAGACATGCAGGTTTTAGATACTCCTTTCCAGAGCGAGAAAGACAATCTCGAATTGTACCTACTTCAGCTAAAGGCGAATTCCGTAGCTCTTATCCGTGAGATGAATGTTCTTAACGCCGCCGTAAAAAAAGAGATCAGGTTTATCGAAAATCTCATTGAAAAGATAAAAAACAACAACACCCCCTGAGCGGCTGAAACGCCCGATATTGTCGATCTAACAGGTAAAGCCGTTTCCTAAACGGAAAACATCAACATAAACAAATAGAAAACAGATCTTTAATGAATTTTAGCGAACCCATGCTTATGCAAGAACTTGATGATGTTGATCATCGCCAATTCTTGGTTTTTGTGACAAATCACTGTCTCAAGGGTAAGCCCATGCATCGCGAGTCATTGACGACTACCGTGTTCAAGCTAATCCAAATCTCGCGCAATATGGATCTTGAGCAAGTAGAACGCGACGCAGCGGCCACACTTGCGACAGGTTTGGCGAACGCTGCCATTCAAGCTCATGGTCCCAATAGTGAATTCAGTTATATGCTAACCTCCGGTATCCAGAGCCTTATCGACAAACACCATTAAAGTGCGTTGGATGCGATAAATCGTACTCTCACTCACTCCAAACGTGTGAGAAATTGTAGCACATGTCTCCCCAAGCTCTCTACGCTCCTTGATCACTTGTTTTTCGCGATGCCCTAATTTGGGTTTCCGCCCGAATTTGACCCCGCGTTCTCGCGCAGATTTTCTACCCTGTGCAGTATTTTCCAGTATGCGCTTCCGCTGCCAGCGTGCAGCCCATCCCACGAGAAAGACAATTAGATCTGCCATCTCGGAGGTGGTGTCTATGAAAGGCTCATCCAATAGCCGCAGCCCCGCACCCGCATCCTTCACCGTTTTGAGGATATTCACCAGATCAAGCGGATCACGCGCCACCCGATCGGTAGCGGTTGCCAACATGATGTCACCGGGCTGAAGGCTGGCCAGAAGGCCTGCAAGCTCCTGCCGGTCATTGCGGTTCTTGCCGCTGCGCTTTTCATGAAAGATCTGCGTGCACCCCGCCCTCGTCAGTCGGTCGATCTGATAGGCGAGGTCTTGAGCCTCGGTGCTGACGCGAGCGTAACCAATGAGCCGCACGGGCGGGTGAATCTGGGGCATAGCGAGGTCTCCGGATTAAATCCCTTGAAGACCGCGAACATCGAAAAGGTTGCTTAAGGGATGCTTGATATTTACTACCCGCCAAAAGTCACGACTTTTGCAAGTAGGCCTGATTCACAATTTGTAACGTGAGATAAACTTTATCAATACTGAATCTATTCAGATTTACATTGTCGCTTCACGAGGTCAATGCGGGGGATACGGCGGGCAAGCCCCCGTCAAAAGTCGTGATTTTTGATAGTCACGATTCCGGAATGCCCGCGCAATGCGGGCCTTATCTTTCGGGGCCATTCTCATGATTTCGTGCAAGAACATTTCATTCATGACCATACCCGTTGTCCTGCTTGCTCTTGGAGGATGCAGTAATGGTGACGACAGGCCCATGGCCGCCGATGTGGCAGCAGCGGCGGGTGTGGAGAGTTTCACCACACTCGATTGCAAAAAAACCAACGATGGAAAGCCGGGCTATCTGTGTTTTTATAAATCGCCGCAGTTGAATGCATACGCCGCCGAAATCAGAATCGAAAAAGGCTGGTTCGGCTGGAACCGGATCAGCAACTAACCTCGGCACCACCATTTCATTGCTCGTTTTAAAACAGGTTGTTTAAATGCGTCATCACATAATGAAAGTAGCCTCAGCAGTCGGGCTTGCCGCTACCATACTCGCCGGTTGCTCTGACAAAAGCGATGAACTTATCGGGTCGTGGACCGCCTCAGTCCCCGCGGGCAAGCTCGTCATGGAATTCATGGAAGGCGGCGCAGGCAAGGCCTCTGCAGCAGGCACCGAAAAGCTGTTCAAGTGGCAGCGGGTGGAGGGCACCATTCCGGACGGTTACCAAGGCTTGCTCCACTTATCCAATCCCGAGAGCACAGCCAAAGACCTCACCTGCGCCTACAAAATTGTGGGATACAACCTCTCCTACGCCAATTGCGAACTCCAGACTGCGGTGTTCACGCGGGTGAAGACGTAGGGCATCCCGCCTTACGGATAACAGCATCGCAACACATTAGGCGTCCCCTGAAACACGATGCGTGATGGAGGGAGTTGGAACGAAATTACGCGCTCCACTCCCTCGCCTTTGTTGGACCATTCCTCCACCAAGTCGAAGAACAGATCGGCACCCCGCCAGACTTGCGCTAGCTATCCTTCTGCACGAAGAGTTTCCCGCGTTGGCGTGCATCGGCACGCCATAACTTGCGGCGTGCGTCCGGTGTTTCCAAATGCCTGTATTTCCCGCCTGAGAATTTCGGCCAGTCCAGCGCCATACCGGCGCTGACCATTTCAGCCGACAGGTCGCGTCCATCCGGCAAAAAACATTCTGCCACCACACGGTCGTAGGACAGTTCCGGCCTGATCCGCGCGGTAATAGTCTGGCCCTTGCATAGTTTGACCAACGCCCATTTGGACTGCTTACCGTAGGGGTGGTCAAGTTCGGGAGCATCAATCCCGGCCAGGCGAATATGACGGTTATCGATCACAATCGTGTCGCCATCAACAACCCAGCACGTACCTTGAAGGAGGGTATCTAGTGGCGCCGGCGGGACTACGATTGGACGCGGGGCGGCATAGGACCGGGAAGCCGGGGAAGTCACAATGACAACCGGCCGCGACTGATTCTGCCAGAGTGACGAGCGCCTTCGTTTCCCGAAAAACGCTCGTATTAATATGCGAAATAGCCTCATGCCCACGACCCGCTACAATCTGTCTTTTCAGTCAGAATGATACCCTTAAGTTGCAATTAAGGGAAAGGGGCACTTTTGCGGATCATTGTGTATGGCTAAACCTTTTACGCAGTCTTGTTGGCGTGGGTAGAACACGTGAACTTTCGGCGGCGATAATAAGCCTCCCATGCTAGCCGTATATCCGCAAACGACCATTCGCGGCGACGGCCATAGGCTGGGCTTGGGCGACTGTAGCAATCCACGAGTCCGGTTTCCCGTTGGAACTTCATGAACCATGCCGAGGATTTCGGTTTGCCGCGTGGCGTTGGTTCGATCTGGCGGACGATGCCGCTGTGCGCCCAGCAGTCGTTCGGGTTAGGGACCGACGCCGGATTTGTGAGGTATGCCCGCAGTCTCTGCAAGGTGACATCATCGGGTGGCTGGTGGATATCCTTCCGCAGTTCCGCAACGGCTAGCGCTGCGCCCTGGCGCGCGGCCTCGCGCAGCATGCCATTCAATTGATCGCCGGTCAGCACCAGCGCCTGCATTGGTTCCATGAGCACACCCTTCCGATGACGACACAATGTGGCTCGGTGGCGCGCTTTAGGTAAGGATATAGTTAGGAAAATGACCTGTGCTCACAGACCCGCCAATTCACCCAGCCTTTGAGTGACAGGACGAAGCGGATCGACCAGCCCAAGATCGTAAATCATCGTGGTTTCTAGGTTGCCCTTGTGATCGACGTAGTGGGAGACCGCCTCACGAGATACGCCCTGCCCGGTCAGCATCAGCGAGATCGCGATGCGCTTGAGATCATACAGCTGAAAGTGATCCGGCACTCCTCGCAACGCTTTGAAGCGCGCCAGTCCCTTACGGAAGTTGTCGCGCGGCTGTGACGGGTTCGTATGGGACGGAAATACGAGCTTGCTTTCCGGCCAGCGGTCGCGCTGGGCACGGACCATCGCCGCCACCTTGCTGTGGATCGGCACCGTACGGTAAGCATACTCATAGAGCGAACGCGAGAGTTTGATACCCTTGGTGTTGTGTTTATTCCAGACCAACGTATCGAGATTGAAATGTGCGAACTCGGCACCGGCAAGGTCGCTCGGGCGAGCCATGGTCAGGAAGAGGATGCCCATGTAGTTGCATAGCTCAGCCATTTGGTCATTGGCCGTCATAATATGGGCTTTAACGAGAGCTTCGTCCCGCTTTGCCAGACCGCTCATGCTGTCGATGTCTGGCACCGCTTCAAACACTGGATAGAAAATATGCGCGGTTATCTGGCGGATTTGCTCCACAGTATAATCCCGCCGCTGACGAATGACTTTACGCTTTTTCAGAGGATGGGCAGGATTGCGCATATCAACTAGTTGCATTCGGATAGCCCAATTAAACAGAGCCAAGACATGCCGAAGCGCGGTATTGTAGACATATGGAGAGGCAAACTGCTTCTGGTACCGTTCAATATCCAAGGGCTTAATTGACGACAACGGCCGATCCAGAAACATCGTGCCGAGATCGATGTAGTTTCGGATATTGCCGCCCCTCTTCGTCACGAGTTTAGGAGCATGGCGGAGCCATTTCGCCATCAGCACTACAAAGGAATACTTATAGCCGTCCGACAACCCGGAAACGTGGCTTTCCCAGTAGCGGTCAATCGCTTCACGGACGGTCATGAGGTGGATGCGGCGCGGGTCGCTCTCATCAAGATCAGGATTCTCGCCCGCATGAAGTCGCCTTTCGCGATCAATCACGGCCAACCGCGCTGAGGCAACGTTTAAGATGATCGTTGACCCAAGAGCCTTCCGGTGTCGCTTTTGATTGAAAACATAAGCATGCACAAAGGTCTTGTTACCCAATGCCGTCACACGCAGTCCAAGTCCTGCAACTGAGCCATTCCGGACGATTCCGTCACCACCAATCGGGTAATCCCAATAAATTTCCTGATCCTTTTCCGCAGGACAAATCGCTTGGGCAACCACTAGATCAGTTAAGTAGATATTCGGCATTTCATGTAACTTCCATGTAACGGATTTCGACTGAATGTTACATGAAAAGTGCCATAATGACGAAATATCAATTTTGCAAAATGATTAAATAACAATCATTTACATGTGTTTCATGAATCTAAAAATTAGTCTGGAGCCGCTACGAATCTGAGGGTCAGGAGTTCGAATCTCTTCGGGCGCGCCAAATTTTCCAAATACTTACGTGATTTCAGCCCGGCAATGCCGGGCTCATGTAACTTTGGTGTAACCGCACCACAATATCTTGTCTGGTGATGATGTCGGGCTACTTCTTCACCTTCATGCAGATGCTTATAGCGGGCATTTAATTTATCCGGCTTTATCCTGGCGGGTCCGAAACTAGGTCGCGCTTTGCTATCGGAGCGTGTTTTATTTTGTGATTATCTACTCAACTTAGTCGCAACCACTAGTCAGAACAAAAAATGAACAATAATATGCGGAGCTCATATTAAGCCCTACTCCGCAGGTACATCCCTCTCGTGTCAGAATATATTCCCCTCTCTCGCCATTTCAGACCCGTCAATGCAGACGAGGCCGAATATCGGTCTCAGCGCGAGATGGCCTATGCATTTGGGAAATCCGTTGAGCAAGGATGGGAAATTGTCCTTAATGCGCGCCGGGCCGTGGTTCTGGCCGAAGGTGGCAACGGCAAAACAGAAGAGTTTCGGCAACAGGTCCTAAAACTGAAAGCAGACGGTCAGTTTGCCGTCTTTGTTCCCGTCGAGGACCTCGACAATTCAAGCCTAGAGGACGCGCTCGATGTGAGCGATGGGACCCTGTTCACCGCATGGATGGCGTCCGACCAAGCAGGATATTTTTTCCTCGATTCGGTTGATGAAGCGCGTCTTACCCAAAAGAGCTTTTCTCGCTGTGTACGCAATCTGCAGAAGGCTATTCACGGCCACGCCGAACGGGCCACAATCGTTATAAGTTGCCGTTGGAGTGATTGGGATAGGAAAGAAGACCTTAAACTCTTGAACGACAAGCTGACTCTAGTGACACGCACGCCGGGCGAAGAAACTACCCGCGAGCAGGTGCTTGTGTCTTTGCTAGAGGTTCGTGGCGGGGACAAGGACACGGCCGCAGCAGCTACGGCCAAGGTGCACGAATTCCAAACTTTCATTCTGGAGGAGCTCGATGTCGAGCAACGCACTGCCTTTATCAAGGCCAAAGGAGTTCGGAACGCGGCCGCCTTTTCGCGCGAGCTTGATCGCAACGGTCTTTTGCCATTGGCAGGCAGGCCGAAGGACTTACTAGACTTTGTCGACTACTGGCACAGTAATGACGAGCGCCTTGGTACACGTGTCGAGATGCTCCGCTTTGTAATCGACATGCGCCTGCGCGAGGACCGCCAACACCATCCAGGTATTCAAGACATATCTTTGGACGAACTTCGTCTGGGCGCTGCCCGCATCGCGGCCGCCATGGTCCTCGGTAGGACATTCTACGTTCGTGCGGGACAGGATGACGGTAACGGTAACACCGAGTGGCTGGATCCTCTCGCGCTGTTGCCGGATTGGAGCCAACCTAAAGTTAGCGCGCTTTTGCGCCGAGGTCTGTTTACACCCGCAAGCCTTGGACGCTCCAAGTTTCATCATCGAGAAGCGATGGAGTTTCTTTCCGCAATCTGGTTAAAACACCTGCTAGACAACGGCTGTCCACCCACGGTCATCCGTGATCAGATCGTCGTCAGTCTTTACGGGCAGGAAACCATCATCCCGTCGCGACGCGCGACTGCTGCGTGGCTCGCAGTATTGGACGATGGGTTTCAAAAGGACATTATCGCCCGTGAACCTCTGGTTCTTATTCAGCATGGCGACCCCGGCTCATTGTCGATCTCAGCGCGACAAGAGCTCCTGCATACTTACGCTGCCCTGCATGCCCAACACCGGATCAGCAATGATCAACTCGACGGCACTCGGCTCTGGATGTTCGCCGATAGCGGCCTTGAAGGCACCATTCTTGAAATCTGGCCCGACCACTATGAGTATGACCTTCGCGGTGATCTCATTCGATTGATTATGTCGGGGAAGCTGAGAGGATGTCTCCCTTCCGTTCGCCAGCTTTTAGATTCTCCTTGTGCAAACCACCACCAAGGACCGTGGGCGCTTGAATGCATGATCGAGCTCGAAGATGACGATGCGGTGCACGCATTCTCCGAGCAGTACATGGCAACTTATCGGGAGATGACGACCTCTTACCAGACTTGGTTCGCCAAGCTGCTCTATCCTCGGTTCCTTACTCTTGATCAGCTCTTTGAGGTAATTGAGAATTCGCGACCGCCAACTAAAGGCCGTGTGGATGGATTCGGGTACGAAATCCGGGATCTATGGAAGCGGTGTCCAGAGCAAGACAAGCCGGGATTCGCACTGCGAATAGCAACGCTGGCACTCAAGCCGCCATATGCGTCAGATTACCATCGCATCTCCGCTCGGTATCGTTTTCTGGCTCGGCATATCGAATCGGTGTGTCGTGGCCTTCTTCAGCGCAATCCAGTTGACAACCCAACCGACGAGCTAATCCGCTGTCTGATCGTGTATCAGCGCAGTGACCGGCAAAGTAACAGTTTCGACCGGGACGAAGAGCCTCTACACCAGATCGTTGCCAACAGGCCGCGCACCAAAAGGGCCTTGTTATGGGCGGAAGCACATGAGGCCCGCACAAACGCTGAAACCGACCGCAATATCGTGGCCGTATGGCAGTTACACTCGATTTTCCGTTTGCTGGCGGATTTCAACGCTAACGACGCAATGTGGCTCTTCACCGACCTTAAGGATGAATCAATCCACCTGGACGACAGGAAAATCGCCTTGAGCGCCCTATGGAAACTCGCGCAACAGAGGCGACTCCCAGATGCAGAGTGCATTGAAGATGCGATTTCAGCGGACGGCGCATTGCAGGCGTATTGGGCGGAACTACAGGCCCCTCCTCCAGAAGACGCGGACATCAAGCGACTGGAGAGGAGAAACGCCGACTGGGAACTGAAAGAAGAAAAAAAGAAACTTAAAGCACGCGCTAGCTGGCTTGAGTTTCAACGGGACATCGTGGCCGATCCAGCCCGTTTACGCGACCCTAAAATGGGTTTTACCCATATGCACCACGTATCTGAACTGGTGAAACGAAAAACACACCATGCTGATGAACGCTTTATTGATGACATTGCTCTCGTCGACTCCCTCTTCTCGTCTGAGGTTCGCAAAATCTACGAAGACATTCTGCGTGAGCATTGGCGTGCTCTTGAGGTTAGAGAGAGTGAAGTCAACACATGGAACCAGATATATGGTCGAGCAGGCGTCTATCTAGAGTTCCGTGAGAATCTTCCGGCTTTCGATGCTTTGCCGGAAGACATGGCCCGAAAAGCGATTGCACTTGGTGTCTGGGATTATCACCGCGATTGGCTTCAGAGACTTATTGACCGCAGGCTCGAGATCGGTTTGCCGCTCGTTACCGCAAAACTGGCCAAAGATTTGAGCAGCAAGGACGGACATAACAGCTTCCTCTACTACTACGCTCGTCAGACCACCGATGTTCCTGCCCCCGTCGTCGCTTGCCTGCTGAAGGTGCTCGAAGTGGGCCTCCTGGACAATCTCGCTCATCTGGGACAGGTCATCACTATTCTGCTTAAGTCCAATCTGGCTTCCCATAATACCGGTCTTGCCGCTAAAGCATTTCGAACCGCATTGGATACGGCAATTTCGTGCAAGGACATTCCGAGGCAGGCACATTGTATCGGTGGACTTTTGGCGCTCGACCTACCAGAGGGTGTGGAAGCTCTTTTCAGCAGCATCTCTAAAGCCAAGGACGCCCATAGAGTTAGCTTGCTGATTGCTGTATTTTCTACGCTGTTCGACAACAACCACAGCGGAATTGCAGTGTCTGTGCTCGCGCGTCTGGAGGTGCAGCAACTCGCTGACCTTTACAAAATCGGCGATCGTATTTTGCCAAAGCCTGAATACTCAGGCGGATCAGTCACCGAATTTCATCATGCACGAGACGGGTTGGGAGCTGTGCTCTCTGCCCTTGAGGGCAAGCTTGGTCTTGATGCCTACATGGCAATGTATGACCTGGCCAAGACCGACGCCCCTGGCGATGGCTGGTACCTGAAGAAAGCCAAGGCGATGCTAGAGCGCGACAGTGAACCGCAGGAATGGGACGTAAGTGAAGTGTTAGCCTTCGAAAAGGGCTTCCTCGCACCAATTAAGAACGGCAAACAGCTCCACGCTGCGGTTACGAATGCGTTGGAGCGTGTTCGGGATGATCTCACCTACGCCGATGCGTCCATTGCCGAGATCCTCAAGATCGTCGCTGAAAAGGAAGTGCGCGACGAGAACGCATTGCGGAACGCGGTGATGAGCAAACTTATCGATAGCAACCCTACGATTTTCCATACCGCACGGGAGAACCATGTCGGACAGGAAAAGCGCCCGGACATTTTCATTGCAGGTGCAACATGTCCTTTCCAGGTCGCCGTCGAAGTGAAGCAGGCCGATTATTGGTCAGGCCGCGAGTTAGTACAGGCACTAGAGACCCAATTGGTGGGTCAGTACCTCTATCCGCAACGCCGCCGCAACGGCATTCTCCTGCTGATAAATACGGGAACTAAGAAAAGCTGGCAAATACCCAGCAGTCCGAAGAGGTTGGGGTTTGCAGCACTGGTGCAAGCCTTACAGACGATAGCAACCAGTCTTAGCAACGTAAATGGCCGAGAAAATGTATCGGTGTTTGGCCTAGATACCACAACGTGAGTGATCAAGCAGACCGTCGCTATATAACAGTGAATGACATGTTGCCATGGATAAACCTTTTACTACTTTGAACGAATTGCCACATATCGACACCTCAAATTTATGTGGGCGAAAGGTCTACTTGATACCTTTATGGGATAAGGTGAGCTGGAAGACGTGGACACCTATTGAAGACGGCAACCTCTTGGAATTGTCGCTCGTGGGCGTGCTGAGGTCAGACTATCTCGCGGAAGCTGCGGCACACAAAGACGATGTCTACATCCCTTTTATAGAATTGGTTTGGCAACATCTTAGCTGGCCGAACATAATGAGAGAAATGTCTGGCCTTGCTACAGACATTCACCTCATGGCGACGATCGCCGCGAAACTTGAACACTACCACTCCGCACAGGAAGCTATCGGCAAAGACCTCCTCACCACTTTCGTTAATTCCGAAGTTGAGCATCTCCTGGTAATTGCTCGATCAATGTTTGATCTTTTGCAGGCCATGATTGCTCATCTTTGGATTGAGCACGTTCGGATTGACGATCCAGCGCTCGAGAAAAGTCGCAAGCAGCGCCCCATGCAAGCGACATTCTCTAAAATAGTCTTGGACGGCCAAAAATTGCGGACCGCCGCAGAGATACAGGAAAAATACAGCATTCCTGCTGTTATGGCTGAGATGTACGTCAAGCATGCGCCTTTTTTCCAGTCCGTTCGAACTGCCCGCGATCACGTTGTCCATTACGGTAAATCGACGGATTCCGTTTATGCAACTGAGCGAGGATTTTGCGTAAATCCGAACGCACCATATTTCCGAGATTTCCCTTGGCTGGACGAACATCACTACAATGAGAATATTGTCACACTGAAGCCGTGGCTTGCCCGTTTGGTCGGTCAGACCCTGGAAGCGTGCTCTGACATTCTGTTGTCGATAAATAACCAGATTGGCTTTCCACCACCCTTAGCTCCGAGACATCATGTTTTTATTCGTGATCCTGCTGCCCCTGCACTCCTGCGTCTCATTGGCGCATCAGATGTTGCAGATCACTGGTGGGCCGACATACCCAACGACACAAATGAAGGTGAATTCAACTAGCTTACACTCAGGACATTTCGTCTTCTACTGACCCGGAAACCCCAAAAAGGCGCTCCCATCCACCGCGGCTTACGAAAAAACCAGTTTCAGCCATCTCCTTTGCACGATCCTCCAATCCAGCCGGATATCTTATCAAATAGCGGATTTCGCCTACTCTTCCCGCCATATCTGCCAAATCTTGAACTGTGAATTTTGCTCGAATAATCTCTTTCTTTATCACGCGCACGGCTACGACTTCATCCGGTTTTTCTGGCGTCCATTCCCACCGTGAATGCACAACTGCTTGCCGGAACTGAGAAAGCTCTCGGATTCGCTCGTATTGAGCGATCAATACAGCTCTCCGTTCCCCTTCTTGTTTTTCTGCGACTTCTCTTAGCCAGAGATCGAGAACCAGACTAAATTTCGCGTTATTCATTTCCTTGGGGAGCGGCTCGACATCAGCTAACGCCTGCAAAGTCTGTTCGAAAATATCTGCTTCAAGGTATCCCCATTGCGAGACGATCGAACCCAAGAGGTACGTTTCCCGCTCATTGAGGCTAGTATCTAAAACGTACTTCATCAAACTCTCCATAAATTGCTTCTCAGCATTCTCGCTGATTTCAATGTCAACGCGAAGCGTTATATTTGAACAACTTGGCAGCGGGGCCGTCCGTCGTTTTTACTTGTGGATGGGGCCCGAGGTGCTTCGCCCCTTCTCTCCCCCAAACAGGTCTTCCGCCCAGCTTCCTTCATTCCGCTGCGCTGCATTGCGTGCAGCCGGTTCCCCGCGAATCCCTGTTGTCCCCTTCCAACCCCACCGCTCACGCGGCCCCGGGAAGCAGGACGGGGCCTGTTTCCCTGTCCGACTAAGGAAACCAAGACAAGGGACAAAACCATGACAACCACACAGACCGACCGTATCCGCGAGCTGAATGACATATTCCGTACGACCTGGCTCACCGGTAAGGTACTTATGACATCGGGCATTAAAAGCCTACCTGATGCGATTCAATCTAGCATCGTGGAGGTAGTGCAGAGATTTGACGCGTTCACATCCGACAACGACCCCCATGGGGAGCATGACTTCGGCGTGGTCATCGTCGAGGGGCATAATGTCTTCTGGAAAATCGACTACTATGACCAGACCCTGCAATACGGTTCGGAGAATCCCGCTAATCCGGCTGTCACCAAGCGGGTACTTACGATCATGCTGGCAGAAGAATACTAATTCTAAAAGGACGGAAGGCGCAGATGTCTACGCCTTCCTCTCATCAGCCTGTTAGGCAGACCGCACAGCTTCGTTCCAGAACGGCGTCGGGAAAATATCCATAGGCGTCGCCCCGCATTCCGTGCAGTGCCACAGGTTTTTGGCCATGGCGTACCCATCATGCACGCCGTCGCAATGGAGGCAGTGCCACTCCGCCGACAAACCGCCTCCCAAAGGATGAAGCGCCCGTCCCTGCTGGTCCGGCATGGTCGAACGCCGTGGCCAATCAGCAGAAACCTCGGCATGCATCCGGCGCGCGCGGACCATGAGCAACTGGGTAGCGAGCTCGATAAAGGCGGGCTCAAGTGCATCCACTGATTTGATGCGTCCGCCCAGACGCTTAAGCACCGGCTTGGCTGAAGGTGCCTGATCAAGGATGATCTCCCAGCCTTGCGAACCAAAGGCCACCTCGAACTCGTCTCCAGTCAAATAGAATTTATGGCCGTCAAGCTCGCCATAAATCTCGTCAGCTTCCATTGGTTTTACGTCGGCAGGTACCCAACGGGTAAAGGCAAGCCTCTCACCAAACACGTTTAGATCAATGCTCTCGTTTGCGTTACCAGCAGAAGAGGTATTCACGTGGTCAGATAGCAAATCCGGCAGGTTATCCAGTTGCTCGGACGTTGGTTCCCAGCCCTTTTTATGGGCTTCGGAGAGTCCGCGCCAATGAGGGTATCCCATTTCGCGCGCGACGATTTCAAGAGCGGCGATATGTTGAATACGGCGCTTTCGTGCCAGCCTCTTGGCTGCAATCTTAAGCGGTTTGAGGGTGTCGATGGCCATGATATCCATTCCTTGTTGTAACGGAATCCAACCGGGTGCCCACTGCCGACCGGACCCGTCCAAAGGAACGGTGTCAGTCTTGATCAATAATAACGCACTGCAAGGCTTCGCGTGGTGGGCACACCGGCCTATGCTTCAGGCCAAGTGCATCCTGCCCGTATGATGCTGCTGAGTCAACAGGTAGCCTATAGCTCGTCGCCACGCATGCCGTCTGTTTCTCGCAACAGATTTTCAGCCAAGAATGTGTAGGATAGCACGGCCTACCATGAGACACTCTTTAAACTAATGGAGGCCTCCGCAATGCGTAATAATGTACCACGTGGCGTCACACTGCCGACGAATAGGATTGATGTAAGTATCGAGAATTGGCTGCGAAACGAGGTAGGTCGCGCTTACGATGCCCATAAAGCAGACCCCGCCCGCGCCGTTACACTTAAAGAAGCCATGTCCAACGTTCAGAAGCTTATTGCTAGTAACTGCCAAGCATGAAAACGAACTCAATAGATTTAGATGACTATGTCATCGTAAGTGAAGAGGCCGTGCAATTTCTGCCACCGGAGTGGCGCGATCATTTCCAAGTGCTAAGAGATGAAGGAGCGGCGCGCTTAACTGTTGTCGATGAAAACCTCAAAGGCTTAATGAGATTTTCAAATGCGATCCTTACAGTTGCCAGCCTCCAACATATCCATGACCGACTTTCCAAATGCCCCTTTGAAGTTTCGATGCCATCGATTCTGGAGCACGAAATGCTGACGTCGGCCTTCGTTGTTACTTATTCCCGCCTCAAGGAAATCGGTATCGCCCGTAAGGACCTGCCCCCTCATCTGCGTACGGTGCATGATCACATTCTGGAACTGCGCAATCAACGCTTTGCCCATAATGGGAACCACCATTCGCTCGGCAGCGAACTGCTAATAACCTTCCAAAATGGGCAATTCGATCTAAAACTAAATGCAAGCATGGGATTTCACGTCGGGGGACGGCTTGAATGGAGCGATCTTGTTAAATGCCTGAACGAAATCATCTATGATCGCCTACAAAAGCAATTAGATAAATTACGACAAAAAACCGGTTGGGAGTGGACATTCCCGGTGGGACCGCCTCCAGAAAAGGCTTAGGGCCGTCATCGGCATGCAAACTCACATGGATCGTTTTCGAGGATTGATGTATAATTGAACCATGAATCAGACCGATGTAATTAGACGCTCAAAGAAGCATTCTGAAAGTGGCTGTTCACGCTACTTGATATCTGTTGGAAACAAAGAATAAAAGCCGACGAGGAGCAAACGTACATGCTTCGCAAATTCCGCAATCACAGCGAAAATCGCTTGCAGCAGCAAATACGCCCGGTCACGGAGCGGCACGGCGCTCAGTTACAGGAGAAAGTCCGGGTTGCGGATATCGTCGATATCAAAAAACTAAGCAGCTCCCACCAAGGCACTTATGCGCTTCAGTCCCACTTTGACTTTGTTTTGATCGATGAAGATCAAATGCCGGTCGTGGTGATTGAATTCGATGGGCCCGGCCACAATACGGCAAATGACGAACTCAAAAACTCAATTTGCAAACAGGCCGATTTGCCGCTGATTCGTATTCACAGCTTTGAAGAGGTGCGAGAAGTTAAGCAAATGACGCTTGCTCGCTATCTGGTTGAACTGGTCTTTTATGGAAAAGCCTTTCTCCAAATGCAGGCGGATGGCCAGATTCCCAGAGATGAGCCTTTTACCTTGAGCGCCTTCCTCAGGGAGGACGCTAAACACATATTTGACAGTGAGTTTGATTTCATTTGCAGTGGGCGTAGCAAGCTAAGCAAGACCCTTCAGCAGTACGGCCTATCAGATTCGCCTCACCCTCACTTTTCTATCAGCCACGTTACTCTTAGATCACCAACCGATCATCTGCATACATTCGTCAGCGTTAATTCGAGCAAGGGTCCTGTTGTGGGTACAGCGGCTCTTAAAGTTAGCCTGCCATCCCCTGGCTTCCTTGATGATTTAGGTTTTGCTTCGATGGAGATCGCACAGTTTGTTGAAGGTATGGCCTTTGACAACCTTCTTGAGAATATTCGCCTTATTGCGACAGGCGCTGGTCATGTCGTTACTCACGCCGATGAGCGACTGGCGGAGCTCAAATATCTCGGTGAACAGGGCTTCACGCTTATGATGGGCGGAGGCGGCACTTCAGCGGATGCCAACCTCATGGCAGCTTTTACATCCGGCAGAGACGGTCAAATATTCTGATCACATTTCGTAACAGCGAAGCGCCAATTTGACCCGCCAGACGCACACTCGCACGCACATTTTTACACACACTCAAATCCTCATTTAAAATAACAAATTAAATACAATATCTTATCAACGGACTATCCTGACTTTTAATCAGTAGGTCCAGGGTTCGAATCCCTGCGCTCTCACCACCTCAACCGTCGATTTATCAATAGCTTAGATGACTTCTTGTCGCGTATGCCTCCGATCTGCAACAGATTGGAAAACAGCATCCTTGCGTTTTGTTGAGGTAAAAATAACCGCACCTTCTCTTTGCCGGGTACGGAATATCAATCTCCCCATTGCGCCGTTATCGGACAGCGAGCCGACATACCGTCATGATCGCGGCTAGCGATAGGCATAAACATACCGCGCAATATTGTCGTAAAAACTGGAGAGATAAGCCGGCACCCGCTTGAACCGGGCAAATTTGCTGCCGCGATATTCGGCGCGCGTTCCAACCAGCGTGTCCGGATCGCCAAAGGGCAGGAAATCCTTTTCGGTCACATAGACATGCGTGCCATAACCCCAGCCGCACTCCAGCGCCCGGTCGAAGGGCAGCGTCATCACCCTTGCGGCCTTCAGGAAACGTTCGGCACCGCCGCGTGAGATGATATAGCAGGCTGACGATCCCTGCGGGCCATAGATGCAGCGCCCGAACGTATCCCCGAGAGCGCTGGTCTTCCTGCCCTTGAAGCCGCTGCGGCGGTGATTGGTCAGTTTAACGATCGAATTTTTCGGCATGATCGCAGCCACGGCTTTGACCCGCTCGGAAAAGTCCGGGGTAAAGGCGACATCGTCCTCGACGATTACCGCCATCGGCGCGTCGCTCGCCAGGAAAATCTCCAGCGCCTTTATATGGCTGGCGTAGCAGCCATACTCGCCGGGCAAGGCGTGGCGGCCGTTACGCAGTTCAAAACCACGCCGGTTAAAGTCCGTCCATTCGGCGGGTGGAATGGTCTTGCCGTCGACACCCTCGACCGGACGCAAATCCAGCCCGAGGCCCGAAGCGCCGTTCAACATTTTTTCCAGCCGTGCGCGGGCTCTGGCGATGGAGATGATGTAGACGGGAAAAGTGGAAATCGGCAGCATTCGCAGGACACCATAAGCATGGAGATGGGAAACCGTCTCCTACAGCATGGCGTGCCACACGTCCATTCGGAGGCGAGAGGGTGTCTGCATAGAGAGATCCTAAACGAATCTCAGGGGCGCAACGCCCCGGATTCCCTAATCATCAAGAACTGGCTGGAAATTATTTGCGCGCGGCGGTGCGGCGGCAGCGCCAGTTCCAGTCTCTCGGTTCACCCGTGTCCATGTGCACCGATTCGGTATGGCAATAGGTGCCGACACCACCGCGCTCCGGCAGGGAACGCAGATAGGTTGCAAGCTCCCATTTGGAGACGCCCTTGATCTGAATATCGGCAGCATCGCAGGTATAATGCTTGGATCCCTGCCTTATGCCCTTTGGCGGACGATAGCCCGAGGTGACGATGGCCGGGCTGTTATAATGACGCTCGACATCCTTGATCATCCGCACGAGTTCCGGCTTGAAACAACCGACTTCGACATGATCCGTCTGCAGGAAAAGCCCGTTCGGGGAAACACGGGTGAGACCGGAAAGCGACGCAAGCTTCATCAGGCCGGTCGGTTGATCTTCCTCGTCTTCGAGATGTGCATCATCGAACT
The DNA here is from genome assembly GCA_025560025.1 of Agrobacterium tumefaciens. Classification (NCBI taxonomy): domain Bacteria; kingdom Pseudomonadati; phylum Pseudomonadota; class Alphaproteobacteria; order Hyphomicrobiales; family Rhizobiaceae; genus Agrobacterium; species Agrobacterium tumefaciens. Next base: position 1,494,852 of record CP048485.1, read on the forward strand.
CATCGGACATCATCGAGCGGCCTGAAAGCGCAATGCCCATTGTCCTGTCCGCCGCTCCCGGCAGCGCTGCAACCTGCGTGTTCTCCGCAGAACCGCTTTCAATCATTTTCGGCAGACGCTTCTTGGCTGCGCCGGCGAAAAACGCCGCAAGCGTCACGCCCTTGCCCTCGTCTTCCTGCCCGCTTTCACCGGCTGGCTGTGCGGGAGATGCAGCAGCAAGCTGTTCAGATGCTGCCTGCGGCACCGGCACCGCCTGACGGTTTTCGCTGTGCTGTTCCGCTGGGACCTGCCCGGCGGGAACCTGAACCGGCGCTGCAACGGGCTGCGGCTGCGCCGCCTGCATGGGTGCCGAATAAACGCTGCTGACGGCGGGAATGATTTTCTGGGATGGCGCGCCGGTGGCAGCGACACCCGGGGCCCCGGCTCCCGCCGCAACGGCAGGTGCGGTGGAATAGATGCTGGATGTCCCGGCGGAAATCGCGGTCGGCTGCGTCGTCAGTCCGCCAATATCGGCGGCTGCGCCGTAACCCTGCGCCGGGCCACCCGGCGCCTGAGGCTGGGCCGGCACCGAAGCGCCGGCCGCCGATGCCACGGCGGGATCCACATAATGTCCCTGCTGCGTGCCGGCCGCCGACGTGGCGGCGGTCGTTTGCGGCTTCTGCTGTGCGGCAATCTCCGGCTTCTTGTTATTGGCGGCCAACTCGTCATCGGTCACGGCGGAAACGCACCCGGAAAGCCCGAGCAGCGAAACGGCAATAACAAGACGCTGACAGGAAACGCGCCCTTTCGCGCCGTCTGCAGCTTTCATGAGTGGCCTCCGTATCTTGCATTTCCAACAGCAGCACGGGAACGGGCGCGTGTGCTTTCCCAAAACGGGACAGGCCGTTTCGATTCGCGGACTATGCCTCATCCCATCCGGACAAGGCAAGAGCGCCCGAAAACGCCGCTGTTGGCCGGGAATATCCCTACCAGGAACCGGTATTCTGCATAGATATCCACGGTTCGGCTGGTGCGAGGCTTTCGCCTTTCTGCAGGATTTCGAATGAAATGCCATCCGGCGAACGGACAAAGGCCATGTGACCGTCCCGTGGCGGCCGGTTGATCACGACGCCATTTTCCTGAAGACGGGCACAGAAATCGTAAATATTGTCGACCTCGTAGGCCAGATGGCCGAAATTGCGTCCGCCTGTGTAGTCTTCCGTGTCCCAATTATAGGTGAGCTCGAGGCTCGGGGCCTTTTTTTCCTTTGCCGCAGCAATGTCATCACGTGCCGCAAGAAAAACCAGAGTGAATCGGCCTTTTTCGTTTTCGATTCGGCGTATTTCCTCGAGACCCATGAGGTCGCAATAGAATTTCATTGATTCGCCAAGGTCTTTGACGCGAACCATTGTGTGCAGATACCGCATTTTCTTACTCTCCAATACACGGGTCGGGGGCCGTTAAACGCATGATGGCAAGCCCCGGACAAGGACGGCGACATAAAAGCAGCTGCGCAAATCAAAAACTAGGGCTTGCGTGGAACCGTTACCAAGATGTTAATCTGGTACACAGGAATCAGTTGACCGGTGTATGGCGCGTAATCGAGGGGTTGGCAGGATATGGCTGATAGGATGTCATCGAAAACGATAGTCGATGTCGAGGACCTTTCGGGCGATGCCGTCGACCTGACCGAGATCACCGGCGTCGTGAAATGGTTCGATGTCGCCAAGGGTTTCGGCTTCATCGTGCCTGATAACGGCATTCAGGATGTGCTGCTGCATGTCTCCTGCCTGCGCCGCGACGGATACCAGACCATTCTGGAAGGCACGCGCATCGTCGCGCTCATCCAGCGGCGTGACCGCGGTTTTCAGGCCTTCCGCATCCTGTCGATGGATCAGTCGACCGCCGTTCACCCTTCGCAGCTGCCGCCGGTGCGCACCCATGTGCAGGTCACGCCTTCAAGCGGGCTGGAGCGCGCCATCGTCAAGTGGTTCAACCGCACCAAGGGTTTCGGCTTTTTGACGCGTGGTGAAGGAACGGAAGATATTTTCGTGCATATGGAAACGCTGCGCCGTTTTGGCCTGACGGAACTGCGCCCCGGCCAGGTGGTGCTGGTGCGTTATGGCGATGGCGACAAGGGTTTGATGGCGGCGGAAATCCACCCGGACAACCCTGTCTCGGTCGGGATGTCGCACTGATGGCCGCGATATTGGGAAAGATTGCGAAAAGCGCCGTTATGGCGCTTCTTTTTTTCACACTCGCAGGCGTCGCGCAGGCTCAGCAGCAGACCTTTGCCTCCGAGCCCCTGACAATTGAAACCGCGTCCGGCAAAAACCACGACTTCGTTGCGGAACTCGCCCTCAATAATGCCCAGCGCGAGCAGGGCCTGATGTTCCGCAAATCCATGCCGCTTGAAAACGGCATGCTGTTCGACTTTGGCAATGAGCGGGACGTGGCCATGTGGATGAGGAACACCCTCATTCCGCTCGATATGCTGTTCATCGTCCGGGACGGGCGCATCACCCATATCCACGAAAACGCCGTCCCCCACTCGGAAGCGATCATCAGCTCCCGCGGGGCGATAAAATTCGTGCTTGAACTGAATGGCGGCACTGCCAGGCGTTTTGGCATCAAGCCGGGGGACATGGTCCGCAGTGCCCAGATCGGCAACCGGAAATGATGTTGCCGCGTTAATATATCTGAAAAAGCCGGACGACACCTCGCCCGGCTTGCAGGATATTAATAAACCGGCTCGATATGGCTCAAAATGCGGCAATTGGAGATGGAGGCGGCAAGATTGATGGCGATATCGATCGCCTCGACCGAATCAGCCGTGCCTTCCAGATAGATCACGTCATTTTCGACGATTGCGGAAATCCGCGACTTCTCAAGTCCCGTTTCAAAGGCCAGCGCCGACGTGATCGCCTGGCACACGCCAGCCATGCGGTCGCCGAAGAAGCTTTCCTGAATACCTGACAAATTGAACATCTGCGTTCTCCTTCTTATGGACTTTACAACGCGCCAATAGCGGTTTTGTTCATCTCCGGTTCATCATTTCGTTCATCTTCCATTCATCTTGGAAAATTGGAACCCCCTGACCGATCACATTTTAGGTGATCGGGAACCATTTCGTGAGGCGGGCATTTCGCGCATGGGAGAGAAAACGGCCTTCAAGGCACATGAAACAGGGAGGAGAATGACATGCTGATAAACAGAACGGAGCCGTGTCACCACGCCTCGTGGATGAAGCCGGTGGCGATCCATCTGCCGCTCTGCGTCGCCGTGGAGATTTACAGCCCCCTGGTGGCGCTGGACATGCTGATGTACCGCTGGCCCGAGGAACACGGCCCGGAATATGAGGAAGCACGCAGGAACTGCCTCGATGCTATCGCCGGCAGGTGCGACATCGAAAAGGCGCGGGAATCGTTTCTCGTCGCAAGCAGTCACGCGCATATCCTGAACATCCACTAAAGTTCATTGGCACTGATGATGACTGGGCCCTTCTCGACGGAGGGCTTTTCTTTGCCGCCGGACCGGCGCTGTGGTGCCGTTTCCCGCACCCGCACCCTGCCCGCCTGTCGATGATGACATGTAACTGTCACTCAAACGTTATAATCGGCAGGAACGAATTCCATGGAATCGGTTGGCGGACAGACCGCCGAAAGCTTGGGAGTGGGACTGGCCAGCATGGAAACTGTTTTTGCCCTTTGCGCAATTCTGCTCCTCGCCTTCAATCTTCTCGGCATTGTTCTCGCCGGCTGGCGCCTGACAAGACGGGACGTTGAAAACGAACTCGTGCGACAGAGACCGCCGGTCTCACTGGTGGTCCCGCTGCGCGGCGTCGAAAACTTCACACCCCTGACACTCTCCCGGGCCTTCGAGCTCGACTGGCCGGACTATGAACTGCTGTTCTGCGTCGCCGACGAATTCGATCCCGTGATCGAGGAAGTGCGAAAGGCAAGCGCCGCCTCCCCCACAGTCTCCGCACAATTGCTGATCGGCGACGACCGCATCAGCGCCAATCCGAAACTGAATAATTGCGTCAAGGGCTGGCGCGCCGCCCGCCACGAATGGGTCATTCTGGCCGATTCGAACGTGCTGATGCCGAAATCCTATATCGCGACCATGATCTCGGCCTGGCGGCGGGATAGCGGGCTCGTCTGCTCGCCGCCGCTCGGCTCCCGGCCGGCAGGTTTCTGGGCGCATGTGGAATGCGCCTTCCTCAACGGCTCGCAGGCCCGCTGGCAATATGCGGCGGAAGCGATCGGCATGGGTTTTGCACAGGGCAAATCGATGTTGTGGAACAAACCGTTTCTGGAGGAACATGGCGGCATTCGCGCGCTCGCCGCCGAAATTGCCGAGGACGCCGCCTCGACCAAGCTGGTCAGAAATGCCGGCCGCAAGGTGCACCTGGTCTCGGCCCCCTTCGAGCAGCCACTCGGCCAGCGTCATGCCGGAGAGATCTGGTCGCGCCAGACCCGCTGGGCGCGGCTGCGACGCGTGACCTTCCCGCAATATTTCGCCCCGGAAATCCTCACCGGCGCACTTCCCCCGCTTCTCTTCGCGCTCGCAGCCGCCATCGCTGTCGATGCCGACCTCACGCTCACCACTCTTGCCGTCCTTACCCTCATATACGGCCCGGAACTGGTGCTGACAGCCCTCAATGGATGGCCGATATCTCTCCATACCCTGCCGGCGATGATCGCGCGGGATGTGATCATGCCATTTGTCTGGGTGCGCAGCTGGGTCGGCAGTGCGGTGGCCTGGCGCGGCAATGTCATGACGATCGGCACGGCCGAAAGTACCCTTGCCGGGCCATCAGCAGACTGAACAGAAGCTTGTTTGAAGAGGTTACGCCGGCGAGTTCATGTCTTGCTTTAAAATGGTCGGAGTGGAGAGATTCGAACTCCCGACCCTCTGGTCCCAAACCAGATGCGCTACCAGACTGCGCTACACTCCGCCGAGGCGATGGCTGGGGAATACACGGTTCACCCAAACTCCGCAACAGGGAAATTCATCTTTGTTCAGCCATTATCCCCATCGGCAAAACCTGGTGCCTGCGTGGCAAGAGCGCGAAAGGAAAGCGCGGGATAATCGTCTTGACTCTCACATGAAGTCGGTCCATTTCAAATTCAGCGTTCCTGACACGATTTGGTTATTCTATTCAGGTACGTGAATAGTAATCCGGGGTGCTACGCCCCACCGCCCAACCGGAGCAGTTTCGACATGTCTGCGAAGATTTACCGCCCTGCAAAAACCGCCATGCAATCCGGCAAGGCGAAGACCAATGTCTGGGTTCTGGAATTCGACGCCGAGGTTCCGCGCAAGATCGATCCGATCATGGGTTACACCTCCAGTTCCGACATGAAGCAGCAGGTCAAGCTGACATTCGAAACGCAGGAACAGGCCGAAGCCTACGCACAGCGCAAGGGCATCGAATATCGCGTCATTCAGCCGAAGGAAGCGACACGCAAGGTGGTTTCCTACACCGACAATTTCCGTTTCAACCGCACCCAGCCCTGGACGCACTGAAACAGGACGATCAAAGTTTTTGCCGGAGCATCGATTGCCCGGCATGACGGCCCCTTAGCTCAACTGGATAGAGCAACTGCCTTCTAAGCAGTAGGTCGCAGGTTCGAGTCCTGCAGGGGTCGCCAATTATTTCAAGCGCTTAGCTACATTTCCCAAATCGGCAGTTTGCAATTTTCTGCCGCAGTTTGCAGAATTCGCTCTGTGGGCGTTCTGGCGGTGCAACTTTTTGATGATTTTCCACTTGCACGAATCGGTGCCGACAACCATCTCTGATTACGACTAGAGACAGCCGCGCATGAGGGGGCAACCTGGCTGTTCAAACTGGAAACACCCTCAAAAAGTCTGGCGGGCGATACGCGGTTACCCAAGACTTCGCCCTGAGATATTGGAGCTCCTTATGGATGCGTCTTTGCTTCTCGAAGCCAGTCAGTCCGAACGGTCGTTTCGGTTGAAGCTTGACCTAAAGGTCAGTGTGGCTTTGATCCTTGGCTGGCTCGGCCTGTAATGCAGAAGCCTCTCCTGCTCGCGCGGGGGAGGCTTTTTAGCACCAAACACAGAGCGGACCTACGCGAGGCCATACGTGGAAAATGAATTTTCGTATCGCAAAGAGCTGACTTTTGAGCAGGCAGAGGGTGCGGCACCGCTGCCATCTCAGTTAGCACTTAAGGAAGTGTCCGACGGCCTAAAGGCGAAGATGTGGCAGCTGTTTCACGATTCTATCGTTTCAGTTAGGGGAGACTGGCTCGAAGGAAAATGGAACGAAATCTTACGCGATCACCATGTCGACCGTCTAAATCTACCAATAGATAGATTTAACGAATATAAGAAGCTTGCATTGGAGGAATTACGAGGCACGTTATTCAATAACGATTACCTCAAGTTTTTTGGGTTCATACAATACGTTCTACGACATCATCAATGTCCCGAATATATCAAGATGGCTGTGCCGGCGATATTGACTATGCACAGAGCCGCGTATCGAGTTGTTGACGGGGACACTATCGCTCCATTTGCCACAGAAGAAGAAGGCGCAACCGCTCAAAGAGCTCTCGATGAGTTGAAAGCTGCCGGAATGGATGGCGCCCGTTCCCACTTGCGAAATGCTATGATCAATTTGACTGCGGGCGCGTGGGCAGATTCCATTAGAGAAAGTATCCACGCCGTTGAGTCTGTTGCTAGAACAATTGCAGCAAGGACAAACACACTTGGTCCCGCCTTAACGGAGATTGAAAAGAAGCTTGGGATGCATCCAGCGCTGAAATCCGGGTTCGGATCAATTTACGGCTTCGCCAGTGACTCACGCGGCATCCGTCATGCGCTCTTGGATAGGGGCGATGCCGAAGTCGACGAAGCAGACGCAATGTTCATGATTGGCGCGTGTTCTGCGTTCGTTACGTACCTTGTTCAAAAAAAGAGGGCGGCTGGACTATAATTGATGCGCGCTCCCTTGTAAGCTGCAATGTGCCTACCCCTGCCCCATAAACGTGAAATACCCCCACACCGCCACGAAAAACGCGATGACAACCGCAATCGTCAAAGCCTTCCTGGCTTTCGGTCCCAGCGGTTCGCGTGGCTTCTTCGGCGGCACCGGTTTGCGGAACTTCACCACATTGTCGTTCATTCTATCTTCGTCCTGACTATCGCTGCTGAAACCGCTGCCACATCAATGGCATCGGCCTTTACGGATTTCTATCTACCAGACCAGAGCTATCATAAATATTACCAAGTTTTCACTTCCTCCTTTGGGCAAGCTATGTCACTTCCCACAATCAGAGGAACACAAACAGCGACAGACGGACCGAAAAACAGGGTTGGCGACAATCCCCTGTGGTATTTTGAATTTTGCGGGTGACGAGAATGAATGATGCCAACACCAATGGCCGCGACACGGAAAACAGCCAGCCCGATCTGCGGGAGATTCTGGGTACGAACAGGTCCGGCAGGAAGAAGAAGTCGCGCCGGTATCTCTATGCCGCAGCAGCCATCGTGTTGATCGGCGGCGGACTTGGCTATTATTACCAATCCCGCGCAGCAGGCGTTGCCTATAACTACACCACGGAAGCGGCGCGTCAGGGCGATCTTTCCGTCATCGTCACCTCCACCGGTTCGGTTCAGCCGACGGATCAGGTCGATATATCGAGCGAATTGTCCGGGACGGTGCGCAAGGTCAACGTCACCTATAATAGCCCGGTCAAATCAGGCGATATCCTTGCCGAACTCGACACCAACAAGCTGGAAGCCGACGTGCAGAGCGCCCGCGCCAAGCTTGCCTCTGCCAAGGCCAATGTGCTGAAAGCGCGCGCCGATCTCGGCTCGGCAAAGACATCCATGGAGCGTCTGAGATCACTGGTGCAGAACCGCGTTTCCAGCCAGCAGGATCTCGACGCCGCGCAGTTCAGCCACGATGCCGCCGCGGCCACGCTTGAAGTCAACGAGGCCACCGTGCTTTCGGCGGAAGCGGATCTGAGGCTTGCCGAGGTCAATCTCGGCAAGGCCAAGATCGTCTCGCCCATCGATGGCGTCATTCTCACCCGCAGCGTCGATCCCGGCGCCACCGTCGCCTCCTCGCTCAACGCCCCTGTTCTCTTCACCATCGCCGGCGATCTGCGTCACATGGAGCTGCAGGTCTCGGTGGATGAGGCGGATGTCGGCAAGGTCGAAACCGGCCAGAAGGCCAATTTTAACGTCGATGCCTATCCCGACCGCAGCTTTCCGGCCGAGATCGAAACCGTGCGCTTCGCCTCGGAAACCGTGTCCAACGTGGTGACCTACAAGGGCATATTGACCGTCGACAATGAGGAACTGCTGCTGCGCCCCGGCATGACGGCGACCGCCAACATCATCGTCGAGGAAATCAAGGATGCCCTGCTGGTGCCGAATTCCGCGCTTCGTTATACGCCGCCGCGCGAATCCGCCTCCCGTGGCGGCGGGTTGATGAGCCTGTTCCGCCCGCCGCGCATGGGCCGCTCGCAGAACCGCGACGCCAGCCCGGCGGCAACGGCCAAAAGAACGGTCTGGGTGCTGCGCAACAACAATCCGGTCTCCGTCGCCATCGAAACCGGTTCCACCGACGGCCAGCATACCGTGGTAAAATCGGGCGAGTTGAAAGCCGATGACCAGGTGATTACCGACGCAACGGCCCGCAACGCGGGCTGACGGAGGACAAGCCCATGCAACAGCCGCCGCTCATCGAATTCCGCAATGTCGTCAAGCAATATGGCCGCGGCGAAGCGACGATCCGCGCGCTTGACGGCGTCAGCCTGTCTATCCGCGAAAAGGAATTCGTCGCCATCATGGGTCCATCGGGCTCCGGCAAATCCACGTCGATGAACATCATCGGCTGCCTGGATGTACCGACGGCTGGCGAATATCTGTTTCAGGGCGTGCCGACCAGCGGCTTCGACAATGAACATCTGACGCTGCTGCGCCGGCATATGCTCGGCTTCGTGTTTCAGGGCTTCAATCTGCTATCGCGCACCTCGGCGGTGGAAAATGTCGAGCTGCCGCTGGTCTATCGTGGCATGAAGGCCTCGGAGCGGCGCGCGCGCGCCATGGAGGCGCTGGCGCAGGTGGGTCTGAAAGGCCGCGAGGATCACACCACGCAGGAGCTTTCCGGCGGCCAGCAGCAGCGTGTGGCCATTGCCCGCGCCATCGTCACCCGCCCTGCCCTGCTTCTCGCCGACGAGCCGACCGGCAATCTCGATACGAAAACCAGCGCCGAGATCATGGATCTTATCACCTCCCTCAACCGCGACAGGGGCATCACGGTCGTCATGGTCACCCATGAAGAGGATATCGCGGCCCATGCCGGGCGTCTCCTGCGTTTCGTCGATGGCCATCTTGCCTCCGACAGCGCGACGGACAAAAAGGAGACCGCCGATGTTCTTTGAAACGTCGCGTCTTGCGCTGCGCGCCATCAGCCGCAACCTGCTGCGCTCCTTCCTCACCGTGCTCGGCGTCGTCATCGGTGTAGCCGCCGTCATCGCCATGGTCACCATCGGCAATGGCACGACGGAACAGGTGAAATCGGAACTGTCGCGGCTCGGCACCAACATGCTGTTCGTGCGCCCAGGCCAGTTCGGGCCCGGCCGTGCCAGCACCGAAGCCAAGCGCTTCGATGATCGCGATGTCGAGGCCATTCGCAACCAGATCAGCGGCGTGCGTGCCGTGGCGCCGCAGAACCGCAGCTCCGCCGCGACCGTCATTTTCGGCGGCAAGAACCATCAGACAAGCGTCATCGGCACCACCAACGACTATCTGATCGCGCAGGACTGGACCATCGCGCTCGGGCGAGACTTCCAGCCGGCCGAAGATCGCGGCGGCCAGATCGGCTGCATCATCGGCGAAACGGTGCGGCAGGAACTGTTCGGTGCAGAGAACCCGGTGGGGCAGACGATCCGCGTCAGCAACATCTCCTGCCCCGTCATCGGTGTGCTGGGCAGAAAAGGTCAGTCAGGCCTCGGTGACGATCAGGACGACACGGTCATCATGCCGCTGAAAATCCATCAGCGACGCATCGGCGGCACCACCACCATTTCCTCGATCATGGTTTCGGCGCAGGACGGCGTTTCGACTGCCAAGGTGCAGAGCGACCTGCAGAACCTGCTGCGCGAACGTCGCCGCATCGGCATCGGCCGCGAGGACGATTTCACCGTCAACGACATGACACAGATCGCCTCGGCCATGACCGGCACGACGACGCTGATGACCGGGCTTTTGGGTGCAGTCGCAGCCGTCAGCCTGCTGGTTGGCGGCATCGGCATCATGAACATCATGCTGGTCTCGGTGACGGAACGCACCCGCGAGATCGGCATTCGTCTCGCCATCGGCGCGCTGGAGAAGCAGGTCCTGACGCAGTTTCTGGTGGAAGCCGTGATGCTCTCCGCTTTTGGCGGCATCGTCGGCATCCTGACCGGCCTCGGTCTGGCTTACGGCGTGGTCAGCTTTCTCAACGTGCCCTTCGTCACCAGCCCGTCGATCATCTTCCTCGCCTTCGCCTTCTCGGCCGCCATCGGGGTGATTTTCGGCTATTTCCCGGCGCGACGGGCGGCAAGCCTGAGCCCGATCGAGGCTTTGCGGCACGAGTGAGACAAGCGGTCGAGGCTGCAACGGCCTCGACGGAACAGGTTGATAATTGACGGAGGGCTTCGATGTTCAAATCGGTATCGGACAGCGCCGCCGCCGCGGACGGCGGTTCGCTCGCGCTCTTCGTGGAACGAATTGACGGACAGACGGAGGTGTTTGTGATCAATCGCTCCCTCGCATCACGCGGAACGCCCGACTACAACAAGGTCAGCTCGAGCCTGCGGTCACTTACAGAGGAGGATTGCGGGACGATCGCCGCGGCTCTCAAGCCTCTATTGACGACGACGCCATCGGTTCATCCGCTGGCGGATTTCATCGATACGCTGAAACAGCAGTCATGATCCTTCGAAAGCTGATTTGCGCGGGACGCAGTTTGCGGAAAATGAATCTGAAACCTCTCATCCGTCATCCTCGGACTTGACCCGAGGATCTACAAAGGTCTCAAGGGATTTGACGGGGATAGATCCTCGGGTCAAGCCCGAGGATGACGTCGCGTTTGTGGGAGCGCTGTGTGCATAAGAAAGGTCTGTCTCTCCATCGCAGAGATAGCGCAGCCAATCAAACGCTGGCCTCTGCCTCACGCTGCTTTGCCAGCGCCGCCAAATCGGCAGGCTTCAACTCTACCGATTCACCGCAGCCGCAGGCGGACGTCTGGTTCGGGTTGTTGAAGGTGAAACCGGAGCGCATCTTGGTCACTTCGAAATCCATCTGCGTGCCGAGCAGATAAAGCACGGCGGAAGGCTGAACCCAGACCTTTGCCCCTTCGAATTCGACCAGATCATCCTTCGCATCCGGCTCGGTCACGAGGTCGATGGTATATTCCATGCCCGCGCAGCCGCCCTTCTTGATACCGACGCGCACACCCCTGGCATCCGGTCCGGAATTTTCGACGATTGCTTTAACGCGCGAGGCAGCAGCCCCGGTCATGGTCATGATCGCAAAGCCCATGGGCTTAATTCTCCTTCGACAATCGAGTTCAAGGCTCGATGCTTATGGATTTCAATTTAGTAGCGCCTGAGAGTGTCATCAAGGGATGACATCAGTCAAATCACGTCAGTACCAGCCGACAGCGACCTGTGCTTCTTCCGACATGCGGTCAGGCGTCCATGGCGGATCGAAGGTCATTTCGACCACGACACCGGAGACACCCTCGACGGCGCCGACCGCATTTTCCACCCAGCCCGGCATTTCACCGGCCACCGGGCAACCGGGCGCCGTCAGCGTCATGACGATCTTGACCATGCGGTCATCCTCGATGTCGATCTTGTAGACGAGACCGAGTTCGAAAATATCGGCCGGAATTTCCGGATCGTAGACGGTCTTCAGCGCCGCGATCACGTCATCGCTGAGGCGCGCCAGTTCGTCAGGCGGGATAGACGACGGCTTTGCCGCGTCTTCGGTCGTATCCTGGGTCTTTGCAGTGGCTTCGGCAGTCATGGTCTTAAACCTCAATCCTGATCTCTTATTCCGATATCAGGCGAAAAATTTGCGCGCATATTCCAGCGCCTCAACAAGAGAGTCTACTTCGGCGCGGGTATTGTAAAGGCCGAACGATGCCCGGCATGTGGAGGTGACGCCAAAGCGTTTCAAGAGCGGCATGGCGCAATGGGTGCCCGCACGTACCGCAACGCCGCGCCGGTCGATCACCATCGAGACATCATGGGCGTGAATGCCCTCAAGCTCGAAGGAGAAGATGCCGCCCTTGTCAGGCGCATTGCCGATGATGCGAAGCGAATTGATCTCGCGCAGACGCTCGGCAGCGTAAGCGGCAAGATCGGCCTCATGCGCAGCAATCGCGGCGCGGCCGAGATTGTCCATGTAATCCAGCGCGTAACCGAGGCCGATCGCCTGCACGATGGGTGGCGTGCCGGCTTCGAAACGGTGCGGCGGCTCGTTATAGGTGACATTGTCTTCGGAAACGTCGAGGATCATCTCGCCGCCGCCCTGGAACGGCCGCATCTCGCGCAGGCGATCCGCCTTGCCATAGAGCACGCCGATGCCCGAGGGACCGTAAAGCTTGTGGCCGGTCATCACATACCAGTCGCAATCGATATCGCGCACGTCGACCGGCATGTGAACCGCGCCCTGCGAACCATCGATCAACACCGGAATGCCGCGCTCATGGGCGATGCGGCAGATTTCCTTGACCGGCACGATGGTGCCGAGCGCATTCGACATATGGGTGATGGCAACGAGCTTGGTGCGCTCCGTCAGGCTCTTTTCGAAAGCCTCGATATGAAACGCGCCGTCATCATCGACAGGCACCCAGACGAGCTTCGCACCCTGCCGCTCGCGGATGAAATGCCACGGCACGATGTTGGAATGATGCTCCATGATCGAGATGACGATCTCGTCGCCCTCGCCGATCTTCGGCATGCCGTAACCGTAAGCGACTGTGTTGATCGCTTCCGTTGAGGATTTGGTGAAGACGATCTCATCCACCGAACCGGCATTCAGGAAACGGCGCACCTTTTCGCGCGCCGCCTCATAGGCGTCGGTTGCGGCATTGGAGAGGAAATGCAGGCCGCGATGCACATTCGCATACTCATTGGCATAAGCATGCGAAACGGCGTCGATCACCACCTGCGGTTTTTGAGCGGACGCGCCGTTGTCGAGATAGACCAGCGGCTTGCCATAGACCTCGCGCGACAGGATCGGGAAATCCTTGCGCACGGCTTCGATGTCATAAGGGGCCGCCAATGCGGCGCGTTCGCTCTCAGGCATGATGTTCCAGCCAGCCGGAGATGATCGTCTCCAGCGCCTCTACCAGATTTTCTTCTTCCAGTTCCTCGACGATCTCGGCGACGAAGGCGTTGACGAGCATCGCCCGTGCCTTCGCCCGCGGCACGCCGCGCGCCATCAGGTAATAGAGATGATTGTCGCTGATATCGGCAACCGTCGCACCGTGGCCGCACTGAACGTCGTCAGCGAAGATTTCCAGTTCCGGCTTTGCCGAGAACTCGCCATCGTCGGACATCAGCAGCGTATTGCACGCCATCTTCGCGTCGGTCTTCTGGGCATCGGGCGCCACCCGGATCATGCCCTGGAAAATACCCTTTGCACGGTCGAACACCACGTTGCGGAATACTTCCGTCGAGGTCGTATTCGGCACGTTGTGGCCGAGAACCATCGTCACGTCGGTATGGGTTTCGCCACCCAGAAGGTTGACGCCGCGAACGATGAGGTCCGTGCCCTCACCTTCCACGTCGATGCGCAGTTCCTGACGGACCAGCTTGCCGCCGGCATTGACAATGAACAGGCGAATCTTGGCATCCGCGCCGATTTTCATGCGCAGCTGGCCAAGATGGATATCGGCCGCACCCTGTTGCTGCAGGATGATCCAGGTCACTTCCGCGCCATCCTCGACAACGATGTCGCTGACGGAGGAAACGAACGCTGCATCTGAAGTCACCGAAAGGTGACGCTCGATGACGGTCGCCTTGGAGCCCTTGCCGAAACGGACCGGGAAGCGGTTGTGAACCTGGCCTGCGCCATGGACCGCCTGCAATTCGATCGGCTTCTCGATATCGGCATCGGCCGGGATCTCGAGCACCAGACCATCGCGCACGAAGCTGCCATTGATGCGGCCAATCGCGTCATCCTTGCTGGCTTCAGCGAGGCCAGCGGCAGCAGAACCATCGAGCAGGCTTTCGGCAAAGCGCGACACGCGGATGTCTTCAATCTTGCCGATATCGGCCGTGCCATGCTGCACATAGGCGACCAGCGAACCGGCAACCGTTGGTGTCTGCTTTTCGATAACAGGCGCAGGCCGGTCTTCCGGTACGGCGCGCAGCAGGCTCTTCAGATCGGTATAGTGCCACGCCTCGATGCGGCGGGTCGGAAGACCGCCGGTCTTCAGATCGTCGAACAGCACGTCACGGGCGGCGACAACAGCGCCGTCGCCCGGCAATTCGCTGAACTTGGCGGTGTAAGCGTCGACCAGCGCGGTTTCCGCTGGCGTCAGCCGGTTGGTAGCTTGAATGTTCATGGACATCACCTCCTGGCCCGACTTAGGCCGCTTCACCGATGATGTCGGCGTAACCGTTGTTTTCCAGTTCCAGCGCCAGAGCCTTGTCACCCGAGCGGATGATCTTGCCCTTGTAGAGAACGTGAACGCTGTCAGGCACGATGTAATCAAGCAGGCGCTGATAGTGGGTGATGACGACGGTGGCGCGATCCGGCGACTTCAGCGCGTTGACGCCGTCAGCCACGATCTTCAGCGCGTCGATGTCGAGGCCGCTATCGGTTTCATCGAGAACGCAGAGCTTCGGCTCCAAGAGCGCCATCTGCAGGATCTCGGCGCGCTTCTTTTCGCCGCCGGAGAAGCCGACGTTCAGCGGACGCTTCAGCATCTCCATATCGATCTTCAGATCGCCGGCCGCTTCCTTGACGCGACGGATGAAATCCGGCGTCGTCAGCTCGGACTCGCCGCGCGCCTTGCGCTGCTCGTTCATAGCGACCTTCAGGAACTGCATGGTGGCAACGCCGGGAATTTCGACCGGGTACTGGAAGGCAAGGAAAATGCCCTTGGCGGCGCGCTCGGCGGCATCCAGCTCCAGAATGCTTTCGCCGTTGTAGAGAATGTCACCGGAGGTGACTTCATAATCTTCGCGGCCCGACAGGATGTAGGACAGCGTCGACTTGCCGGAACCGTTAGGCCCCATGATGGCGGCAACCTCACCGGCAGCAACCTTCAGGTTGAGACCCTTGATGATCTCGGTTTCGGTATCGGCGATCTTTGCGTGCAGGTCGATGATTTCAAGCATGGATGTATCCTAAGAATTGTGTGAGCGAAGGTGCGCGAACATCGCGCACTCAAATGCATGTTTGGGTGACGATCAGCCGACCGAGCCTTCCAGCGAAATGCCGATCAGCTTCTGCGCTTCCACGGCAAATTCCATCGGCAGTTCCTGAATGACTTCCTTCACGAAACCGTTGACGATCAGCGCGATCGCCGCTTCCTCGGGAATGCCGCGCTGCAGGCAGTAGAACAGCTGGTCTTCGGAAATCTTCGACGTCGTCGCCTCATGCTCGAAATGCGCAGAGGAATTCTTCGCCTCGATATAGGGCACGGTATGCGCACCGCACTTGTCGCCGATCAGCAGCGAGTCGCACTGCGTGAAGTTGCGCGTGTTGGTCGCCTTGCGGTGAGCCGAAACCTGGCCGCGATAGACGTTTTCCGAAAAGCCGGCGGCAATGCCCTTGGCGATGATGCGGCTCGACGTGTTCTTGCCGAGATGGATCATCTTGGTGCCGCTATCGATCTGCTGATGGCCGTTGGAGACCGCGATCGAATAGAATTCGCCACGGCTGTCATCGCCGCGCAGGATGCAGGACGGGTATTTCCAGGTAATGGCCGAGCCGGTTTCCACCTGCGTCCACGAAATCTTCGAACGGTCACCGCGGCAATCGCCACGCTTGGTCACGAAGTTGTAGATGCCGCCCTTGCCTTCCTTGTCGCCCGGATACCAGTTCTGGACGGTGGAATATTTGATTTCGGCATCATCGAGTGCCACCAGTTCGACAACGGCCGCGTGAAGCTGGTTCTCGTCGCGCTGCGGCGCGGTGCAGCCTTCCAGATAGGAGACGTAAGCACCCTCTTCGGCGATGATCAGCGTGCGCTCGAACTGGCCGGTGTTCTTTTCGTTGATGCGGAAATAGGTGGAAAGCTCCATCGGGCACCGCACGCCCTTCGGCACGAAGACGAAGGAACCGTCGGTAAAGACAGCCGAGTTCAGCGTCGCGTAGAAATTGTCCGTCGTCGGAACGACCGAGCCGAGATATTTCTTTACCAGCTCCGGATGCTCGCGCACGGCTTCCGAAATCGACATGAAGATGACGCCGGCTTTCGCCAGTTCCGCCTTGAAGGTGGTGACGACGGAGACGCTGTCGAACACGGCGTCCACCGCAACCTGGCGCTTTTCAACACCGGCGAGGATTTCCTGTTCCTTCAGCGGAATGCCGAGCTTTTCATAGACCTTCAGAAGCTCCGGGTCGACTTCATCGAGCGACTTCGGGCCGGGCGTGCTTTTCGGTGCGGCGTAATAATAGAGATCGTTGAAGTCGATCTTGGGATAGCTGACGCGTGCCCAGGTCGGCTCTTCCATCGTCAGCCAGCGCTTGTAAGCCTCAAGACGCCATTCCAGCATCCATTCCGGCTCCTGCTTCTTGGCCGAGATGAAACGGATCACCTCTTCCGAAAGGCCCTTGGGGGCCTTGTCGACTTCGATATTGGTTTCGAAGCCGTATTTATACTGGTCCACATCGATCTGGCGGACCTGATCGATCGTTTCCTGAACCGCTGCCATGTCGTTCTCCAATCTCGCCGGAGCCAAGGTCCGGTGGCTTGTCAACGTATCAAGGCGGAAAGCCGCCTTATCCATCTTCGGGCAATGTCACCGCGCCGTTAAGCGGGGCGGAGCTTATACCCATGTAAGTGCGGGATGGCGCTTTTCACACATCCCGGCAAGCGGAAAATTGCTATTCCGCAATTCTTTGCCGCATTTTAAGCGGCCTGACCGGAAAGCCTGCGCCGCCCGGCAATTTTCGTGAACGCCGCAAGCGTCCGTTCTATATCGGCCTCATCAGTCGCATGGCCAAGGGAAATCCTGAGTGCGCCAAGCTTGGGATCACGCCCCATAGCCGTCAGCACATGGCTTTCCCCCACCTTGCCGGATGAGCAGGCCGAACCGGCAGAGAGCGCAATGCCTTCAATATCGAAAGCGATCTGCCCCGTTTCCGCCTTCAGGCCCGGCAGGGTGAAAAACGTGGTATTGCCAACGCGGGCAACGTCCTCGCCGTGGATGATCACGTCAGGCGCGCTCGCCCGCATGCCGTCTTCCAGCCGCGCCTGCAGAGCGGCAAGACGCGCCGCTTCAATCTCGAGATTCTTGGCAGCAACAGTAGCAGCGGCACCAAACCCGATGACCGACAGGGTATTTTCCGTACCGGAACGATGCCCCTTTTCCTGCCCGCCGCCATGGATCAGCGGCTTCGGCATCATCACCTCGCCGCGCGAGACCAGCGCGCCAGCCCCCTTGGGGCCACCGAGCTTGTGGGACGAGACAACAAGGAAATCGGCATCGAGCGCGTTGATATCGAGCGGAACCCGGCCTGCCGCCTGAACGGCATCAACCACCATCAATCCACCCGCCGCATGCACCAGCCACGCCGCTTCCGCCACCGGCTGGAGGATGCCGGTCTCATTGTTCACCAGCATGCAGGCAACCATCGGCAGGCCGGTGGAAGCATCATGCGAAGACAGAAGCGCCTCAAGTGCGGCAAGATCGATGACACCCGCTGACGTAACGGGAATTTCCGCAACGTCAGCCTTGCCGAACCGGCCGCCTTCGCGAAAGGCGGGGTGCTCGATAGCGGAGACGTAAAGACGGCCATAGCGCACGGGAGCGCGCCCCATCCTGAATTCAGGCGTCAGCACCAGATTGGCAGCTTCCGTCGCCCCGCTGGTGAAGGTGACATGGGCGGCCTGCGCACCGGCAAGCGCTGCAACCTCGCGGCGGGCGGCCTCGACGGCAGCGCGCGCCGCACGCCCTTCCCGATGAACGGAAGACGGGTTGCCAGAGAGATCGAGCGCCGACACAAGGACATCACGCACGGCGGGCAGAAGCGGCGCCGTGGCGTTCCAGTCCATATATGTGCGCGTCAAACCCGTCATGGCGATGAGGCTTTATCCAATCTTCAATGCGCAAAAACGCATTTTTCTTGAAATTACAGTTGCGCTTGTCTTATGACACCACCCGAGTGCTTAAGCACACGCAAAGTTTCGAATTATTCTAAACTGCGTTCTAGAAAAGATGACACAGTTCGTCAAGTCTTCTCATCGGAAGAATGCGGTTGGAGAATGAAAAAACACGACCGGAGTACCAATGCCCGAAGTCATCTTTAACGGCCCTGCGGGTCGCCTCGAAGGCCGTTATCAACCCTCCAAGGAAAAGAGCGCGCCGATAGCGATCATCCTTCATCCGCACCCGCAGTTCGGCGGCACGATGAACAACCAGATCGTCTATCAGCTCTTCTATCTTTTCCAGAAGCGCGGCTTCACGACGCTCCGGTTCAATTTCCGCTCCATCGGCCGCAGCCAGGGCGAATTCGACCATGGCGCCGGCGAGCTTTCCGACGCGGCCTCCGCTCTCGACTGGGTGCAGAGCCTGCATCCCGATTCGAAAAGCTGCTGGGTCGCGGGTTATTCCTTCGGCGCCTGGATCGGCATGCAGCTTCTGATGCGCCGCCCGGAAATCGAAGGCTTCATGTCGATTGCGCCGCAGCCCAATACCTACGACTTCTCCTTCCTCGCCCCCTGCCCGTCCTCCGGCCTCATCATCAATGGTGATTCCGATAAGGTCGCGCCTGAGAAGGACGTCAACGGTCTGGTCGAAAAGCTGAAGACCCAGAAGGGCATCCTCATCACCCACCGCACCCTTCCCGGCGCCAACCACTTCTTCAACGGCAAGGTGGATGAGCTGATGGGCGAATGCGAGGACTACCTCGACCGTCGCCTGAACGGCGAGCTGGTGCCGGAACCGGCGGCCAAGCGCATTCGGTGATTTTGAGCGTATTTTCAGGTCGGTCTTGATCTGGCTGCAATGATCGATGGCGGGTGTGGTTCACCCCCCTCTGCCCTGCCGGGCATCTCCCCCTCAAGGGGGGAGATCGAATCGTGGCGACCTTTCGACCATTTTGAACGTCGCAGCCGAGGCGAAGAGCAAGCCTCTTGCTGATCTCCCCCCTTGAGGGGGAGATGCCCGGCAGGGCAGAGGGGGGTAAGCTTCACCCGCCGCCGTCTAACGTGATCGCACCAAAACCCCACCCGTCACCGGCTCCCTCACCCCCGTCGTCCCGGGATAGGTCAGCGGCAGACCGTTCAGCGAACGCACCGCCAGATAGGCCCAGGCCTCCGCCTCCATCGCCCCGCCATCGAAACCCGCCTCCTCCGCCGCGATCACCCGTGCGCCGACTTTCGCGACAAGGCCCGCAAACTCCGCCATGATCACCGGATTAAGCCGCCCGCCGCCACAAACGACATAGGTCTTCGCCGCCTCCGGCAGATAGCTCGCCGACTTCAGAATCGCCGCACCCGTCAGATGCGCCAGCGTCCGTGCCCCATCCGCCAGAGAAACCTCACCCTTTTTCGGCGGCGCGAAATCGCCGCGATCGAGCGAGCGGCGGATATTGGCCGAGAAGAACGGGCTTTCCATATAACGCGCCACCAGCGACGCGACGACGCTGCCGCCCGCCGCCGTCCTGCCGCCCTTGTCGAAGGCTTTGCCCGTATGCGCCTCGATCCACTGGTCGATCAGCATATTGCCCGGTCCGCTATCGAAAGCCGCGAGCCGTCCGCCATCACCGATATAGGTGAGATTGGAAATGCCGCCGACATTGACGAAGACGGCGGGCGTTTCGAATCCATCAGGCAGATTGGCGGAGAGCGCCACGTGATAGGCGGGGATCAGCGGCGCGCCCTGCCCGCCATGCACCATGTCATTGGCGCGCATGTCATAGACCACGTCGATGCCGGTTTCGGAGGCCAGAAGCGCGCCGTCGCCGATCTGCACGGTCAGCGCCTCATCCGGCCGGTGCAGCACCGTCTGGCCGTGAAAACCGATCACATCGATATCGCCGGGCTGGAGCCGGTGACGGTGGAGGAAGGATTTCACCGCCGCCGCATGGGCAAGCGTCAGCTTGCGCTCGGCCTCCGCCAGATCGCCGGGACGTTCGCGTCGTTCACGAATGGCTTTGGCCGTGACCAATGCCTTCTGCCAGATGGCGCGCAGGCCCGGATCATAGGGGAAATACCCACTCGGCCCATGCCGCACCACGCTTTCGCCATCCGTGCGCAACAGGGCGATATCGATGCCGTCCATCGATGTGCCGCTCATCAGCCCGATTGCCGTTTTGACCTCGCCCACCTGCCGCTCCCCTGCAATCACGAATCATCATCGAGTGAATCCCGACATTCATGGCCGAAACGGGTGCACATTTCAAAAAACAATGATAAAGGCGCGACGGTCATTGGTTTTCGATGGCCGCAAAGATCAAACCAGAAAGAAAAAGGTTATGTCCAGGTTCAAGTCCGATTTCCTCCGCACGCTCGACGAGCGCGGCTTCATTCACCAGATCTCCGACGAGTCGGGTCTCGACGAACTGTTCGCCAAGGAAACCGTGACCGCCTATATCGGCTATGACCCGACGGCTTCGAGTTTGCATGTCGGCCACCTTACCCAGATCATGATGCTGCACTGGATGCAGAAGACCGGCCACCAGCCGATCTCGCTGATGGGCGGCGGCACCGGCATGGTCGGCGATCCCTCCTTCAAGGAAGAGGCCCGCAGGCTGATGACGATCGACATGATCGAGGACAACATCACCTCGCTCAAGCATGTCTTCGCCAACTACCTCGATTATGACCGCGCCAACAATCCGGCGCTGATGATCAACAATGCCGACTGGCTGCGTGGCCTCAACTACCTCGAATTCCTGCGCGATGTCGGCCGCCATTTCTCGGTCAACCGCATGCTGTCCTTCGACAGCGTGAAGACCCGCCTCGACCGCGAGCAGTCGCTGTCCTTCCTCGAATTCAACTACATGATCCTGCAGGCCTACGACTTCGTGGAGCTGAACCAGCGTACCGGTTGCCGCCTGCAGATGGGTGGGTCGGACCAGTGGGGCAACATCATCAACGGTATCGACCTTGGTCACCGCATGGGGACGCCGCAGCTCTACGCGCTAACCTCGCCGCTTCTGACCACCTCCTCGGGCGCGAAGATGGGCAAGTCCGCTTCGGGCGCGGTATGGCTGAACAAGGACCTGCTGCCGGTCTATGATTTCTGGCAATACTGGCGCAACACGGAAGATGCGGACGTGGTTCGCTTTGCGAAACTCTTCACCACGCTGCCGATGGATGAGATCGCCCGCATTGCCGCGCTTGGCGGATCGGAAATCAACGAGGCGAAGAAAATCCTCGCGACCGAAGTGACCGCCATCCTGCATGGCCGCGCCGCTGCGGAAGAAGCGGCTGAAACCGCGCGCAAGACCTTCGAGGAAGGTGCGCTCGCCGAAAACCTGCCCTCCATCGAGGTTCCGACATCCGAACTCGATGCCGGCCTCGGCGTTCTCTCGCTCATCGTCCGCGCCGGCCTCGCCGGCTCGAACGGCGAGGCCCGCCGCCACGTTCAGGGCGGTGCGGTGAAGATCAACGACGTCAGCGTTTCGGATGAGCGCCAGACGGTTGGTTCCGGTGAAGTGACCGGCGACGGCGTCATCAAGCTGTCGGTCGGCAAGAAGAAGCACGTTCTGGTTCGCCCGGCATAAGACTTACAAAAACATCGTGTCGAGGACTGCGAAAGCGGTCCTCGATGCGCCGATACCCCCACTTCCGTCATGCCGGACTAGATCCGGCATCCAGCCACGGCGCGTCTGCGCCGTGAAAGGGCTCTCGCGCGATCAAGGACTTGATCGCACTGGACCCCGGATCAGGTCCGGGGTGACGGAGTACGGGTGCACCCGTTCTCGCCAAACAGCCGCTTGCGCCAAGCTTTGCGACGCTCCATTCACTGAAATTCGAAAATCTGCCGGAACACACCGGGCGCGATCAACGACAGCGGATTGATCGTCAGCTTCGGCTGGTCCGTCTGGCCTGATAGTTTGAAGGTAATGCCGAGCAGACCCCGGTCGCGGCCATTGCCGAGGAAAATGCCGATGAAGGGCAGCTCGCCGAACAGCCGGTTCAGGCCATAGGCGGGCATGAAGGTGCCGGTCATGTCCATGCGGCCGCTCTGGTCCTTCAGCAAGCCCTGGAAGGTCGCGCCGATCTGCTCGCCGCGCACGACGCCGTTTTCCACCGCAACCGAGCCGTTGACGTAAACGACCCGGGCAAAACCGCGCTGGAACTTCTCCGAGCTGACATCGATATTGCGGCGCACCGCATTGTTGAGGCTCCTGCCATCCTCACCCGTCGGCGTGGCAACGATATCCTGCAGCTTGGCTTCGTTCACGACGGCAAAATTGCGCAGGTCGAGCGATCCGCTCCAGTCACTGCCATTGGAGGTCGTGAGCGCAAGGTTGAGAAGGCCGCCGCGAATGCGGCTGTAGATATTGGCGAAACGGGCAAGCGACCCCGCATCGCTGCTGGTCAGCGTCACGGTTCCCGTTGCGCCGCGATTGACGGTCTGCGCCACGACCGCCTGGCCGTTGCCGGTGACGCCACGGAAATCCACCGAACGCACCTTGCCGTCACGCACGCTGATATCCGAGCTGACATTGGCGAGGATTTCGTCGTTGAAACCGTAAACCTTGTCGAATTGCGTCTTGATGGCAAGGGATGGCTGCGCACGCGATGTCCCGTCACCACCACCGGAAGAACTGCGCAGCTTCGAAAGGAAAGGCCTGACATCGGCGGATTTTCCCGAAGCATTGATGCTATAGCCGTTTTTCGAGGCGGCGACCGAAACGGCGTAATTGTCGGAAGGCGACAATTGCACGCGGCTGAGATCGGCTGAAATCAGTCCGTTCTTGCTGAAGGCAATATCGCCGGCAGCGCCAAAGCCATCGCCATCGAGGGAAAAATCACTGATTGTCGTGCGGCCATCCACCACCTCCATGGTGAAGGCAGCTTTTGCCGGAATGCCGATACCCTTGCTCCAGCCAAGCCCCGGCAGAATGATCGATGCCTTGTTGAGGTCGAGCCGGACATCCTGACGTTTGGGATCGGCCCCTGAAATTTCCATCACCGTCGTGCCGCCAAGGACTGTCGAAAGCTCCGGCGCAAGCTTGGCAACCTGCGACTCGTTCAAGGTTGCCTTCAGCAACAGTGTCGGAGAGACGTCGCTGTTCTTGCGCACAGGTTCCGTCATTTCGATGTCCATCGGCACATCGTCCACCCGGCCCTTGCCCTCAAGCCTGAGCTGCCGGTCGTTCAACGCCATGAAACCATCGAGCGCGGTCACCTTGTGGCCGGCGAACGGCTTTGTCAGCGACAGGTTCTTGAGGTCGAGATCGGCCGTCCATACCGGCGGCGGCGGGTTTTGGCTGGAGAGGAGCCCGATGGTCAGCTTCGCATTCGCCTTCACATCGCCGGTGAAATCGTCCGGCTTGAACTGCGTATCCTTGAGGGCATTGATGGGTTTCAGCGTCGCAAGCTCCGCCACGGCATCGGCTGCGCCCGCAACATTCAGTTCAAGATTTCCAAGCAGCGGCTTGTCATAGACATCGGAGATCAGGAAACGGCTGTTCTCAAGCGCAAGCGAGCGATTGGACGGGAAATAGGATGTCGCCCGCTTGATATCGACACTCATCTGGCCGCCGACGAGATTGAAATGCGCGTCGACATCGCGCAGCGGCGGAATGTCGCCGGTCGTATTGAGCCGCGTATCGTCAATATCGAAGCGGATCTGCATTTCGCTCTCGCCAAGCACCAGCGGGCAACCGGGACCGCACATCCGCCCCTGCGGAATGAAAACGGCAATCGAGCCATTCGTGATCGTCCCGCCATAAAGGTTGGAAACCACCCATTCGCGCGGCTTGTGCGCCATCCAGAACGGCCAGAGCTGCTTGACCGCCGTCGCCTCCATCTTCGGAATCTGCCCCGCGAAACTGATTTCCGGCGATCCTTCCCCAAACCGGATTTTCAGCGATCCCGCCATGTCTCCAAGTGGACCGCTGACATAAAGCGAGGGAACCTCAAGCTGTTTCGTGGCCGCCGTAAATTGCCCATCGGCCTTCAGGCTGAAAGGCACGGGCGCCTCACCCGAGGCTTCGGCGGAAGCCACCGCATTGTCGATCCGCAGCGAAAGACCGAAGCCCTCTTCGGTATCCCTGATTTCGCCAACGACCGGAACGACCGTCCGCCCCAGCTCCACCCGTGAGTTTTCGATCACGAGCGTGCTCTTTTGAAAATCGTAGCGGGCATTGACCGTGCCGGCGGTAAAGGGCTGGGCCTCGCCACCGATCAGAAGCGTTCCATTGCCCATGCCGACCGAGACGTCCAGCCGTGGCTCGTGCCCTTCCATGGCGCGGCGGGCAACGATGCTGACACCGGTCTTGACATTCAGCCCCTCATGAATATTGCCCTGCGGATCGTATTTTTCCAGAAACGGGCCTATATCGAAACCGTCTATCCGGGCCTGAAAGCCATCGATCACGCCGCCACCGCCCGAGGTCTTCAGCGACACGCTGGCAATTTCACCGTTAAACAAGGTTTCGCCATCAAGCGCATAGCCGCCCTGCTGGTCGGGCGTCAGCGACAGTTCCCGCACCTCGATGGTACGCGGTTTACCGAGTTCACCGGGCGGCAGATGAACCGAAACGCTGGAAATATCGATTTCCTCGGTTCCGCTGCTCAAGAAAGCCTGCGCAAGCTTGTCGAGCTGCCCGAAAGCCTCCTGCAATTGCTGCGGCACCGCATCGAGCTTGACACTGGACAGATCGAAACCGTTGCCCTTGGGCAAGAGCGCCGTATCGAGCTCCATGCCGTCGGCCTCGAGGCTCTGTACCGAGACGCGGCCAGCCAGAAGCGCAAGCGGATCGAGCGCCATGCCGATCGCCCGCGCCCGGCTCAGATGCTGGCCGGATTCCTTCTCGACAATGTCCACATCCTGCGCCACCAGCGCCAGCCGCAGCCCGGTCGAGAACCGGATGGCCGATGAGCCTATCCGCGCGCTGTAGTGAGGCCCGAGCGCCCTTTCCAGCGCCTGCTGCGCCTGGCTGGAAAGGGTCTTGTCGATCGATCCGGTTTCAACAGAGACGATGATGCCGCCGATCGACAGAAAGGCGAGCACGAAAAGAGCCGCGAAAATCTTGATGAAGGCACGCGCCATGGAACGCGGCGGCGGGCAATGCACGATGATGGGATCTTCCGCCTGCGCCGAAGGGAGATCGTGCAGCGCAATGATATCGCGCTTGCCGAACGTAACCTTTTCACCCCTGACTTCAGCCATACGCCCGTGTTTGCCCCTGAATAGCTTTTGTTTCGCCCCAACACTGGACGACGCGCCGTTTCGCTATATATCGAATGTGGCGACTTTCACTCAACATCCCGGCGAAAGAAAGGTGGATTATGACAGACTTGACGATTGGCAGCCCGGCTCCGGATTTCACTTTGCCCCGTAACGGTGAAGGAACGGTGACATTGTCCGGCCTGCGAGGCAAGGCGGTCGTTCTCTATTTCTACCCGAAGGACGATACATCCGGCTGCACCGCCGAAGCGATCGACTTCAGCGCCCTTGGCGGAGAATTCGAGGCCGCCAACACGGTCGTCATCGGCATTTCCCCTGACAGCGTCAAAAGCCACGACAAGTTCGCTGCAAAACACGCGCTCAGCGTCATGCTCGCCTCCGACGAGGACAGGAAGGCTCTCGAAGCCTACGGCGTCTGGAAGGAAAAAAGCATGTATGGCAAAAAATACATGGGCGTCGAACGCACCACCTTCCTCATCGCACCCAATGGCACAATCGCCGAGATCTGGAACAAGGTGAAGGTCGCGGGCCACGCACAGGCCGTCCTGGACGCCGCAGGCAAACTCTGAGAGACGGCGCCTGTCGTGACACCCCCTTTCAAAATCATGTCGCTGCGCGGCGGCGCCGCCGAGGCGATCGCCAGCGCCGATCTCGACAGAAAAACCGCATTGGCGCAGGAGACGGCGACACGATGGTTCGAACGTCGCCTGTCGCTGCGCTCTCCTCTCGATCCGCCCCTGCCCGAACGTCCGGGCAGGCCTGAAAAGCCGCAGCTCGTTCCACCGACCGCCGTCGAGCGCCGTTCCCTTCACACCGTCAAGGGCCGCATAGCGCTGTTGCATGCCATTGCCCATATCGAGCTGAACGCTGTTGATCTCGCACTCGACATCGTTGCCCGTTATGCCAGCGAGCCGGTGCCGCATTCCTTTTTCGATGGCTGGATGCAGGTCGCCTTCGAAGAGGCGAAACATTTCCGGCTGGTGCGTGACCGGCTGCGGAGCCTGGACGCGGACTATGGCGATCTGCCGGCCCATGACGGGCTCTGGCAGGCAGCCCACTCGACCCGCAACGACCTGACTGCGCGGCTCGCGGTCGTCCCTCTCATTCTTGAAGCGCGCGGGCTGGATGTGACGCCCTCCCTGCAGGCAAAGATGCGGGAAACCGGAGATCTGGAAAGTGCCGCCGTTCTCGATGTCATCTACAATGATGAAAAGGGCCATGTCGCCATCGGCGCCAAATGGTTCCGGTTTCTGTGCGCCCGCGAAAAGAAGGACCCGGCAGCCACCTTCAAACAGCTGGTGCGCACCAATTTCCGCGGTCCGCTGAAACCGCCCTTCAACGACCTCGCCCGCGCCGAAGCAGGTCTGACGCCGTCCTTTTATCGCTCGCTTACCGCCGTCAGCAACAGCTGACGCCGCTTTCGGCCCTGAAAGCCTCCCCGGCAAAACTTCGTTAACCTTAACGAATTATGATTTCCTTCAGTGCCCCGTGCGTCCGGTCGGACGCGCGAATGACGCTCCAAACTGTTGAATCTACGCGTCGTGCTTTGCGAAGCCAGCCCGGAGAGAGATTTTGACTGATACAACGGAAAACCGGGTATTCGGCAAAAAGCGTGAGCCACACGTCCTCATTCTGGCGCGCGGTGACAAGGTTCGGCATCTGACGATCCGGCCCTGGATGTCGGCGCTTGCCGGCTGCACCATCGGTTTTCTTTCACTCGGTTATCTCGGTGCCACCGGCTATCTCATCCTGCGCGACGACCTGATCGGCGCAACCATGGCGCGCCAGACGCGCATCCAGAACGATTACGAAGACCGCATCGCAGCGCTGAGAGCGCAGGTGGACCGCGTTACTTCACGGCAATTGCTCGACCAGCAGGTGGTTGAAAAGAAAGTGGAAAAGCTGCTGGAACAGCAGGCCGCCCTCACCTCCAGGCACGGACGCATGAGCGAATTGCTGGAACGCGCGGAAAATTCCGGCATCGCCGCTTCGCCGGCCGCACCTTCCTCTCTCTCGAATGCGATGGCACCGGAAAAACGCGCCGATATGTCCGGCGGCCTTTCCGCCATCGAAAAGCTGATGGCGCCCCGGAAATTGCAGCCGGAAAATGCCGGAACCGACAAGCGGGCGTCCTACGTTCCAGAAGCCGGCGAAACACCTTCCGACCGGGCCGACCGGGTGTTCTCCAAGGTGACGCTTTCGCTGAAGGACATCGAGCGCCAACAGATATCGCGCATAGCCAGGCTGACCAGCGACGCCGAGGACAAGGCGAGCGCGATGCAGGACATCATCCGTCAGGCAGGCCTGAAAATCGACGAAAGCGGCACGGACGATGTTGGCGGTCCCTATGCGGATCCTCAGCGCAGCGAAACCGATCCCTTCAATCTGTCCCTCACCAATCTCGACAATGCGCTCAACCGTCTGGATATCGTCAAGGAAAGCGCGACCGCCCTGCCCTTCGGCAATCCGGCTCCCGGCAGGACCATCACCAGCCGATTCGGCAACCGGATGGATCCGTTCCTCGGGCGGCCCGCCTTGCATACCGGCATCGATTTCCGTGCAGAAACCGGCGCTGACGTGAAGGCAACCGGTGCCGGCAAGGTGACGGTGGCGGAAAATTCCGGCGGCTACGGCAATATGGTCGAGATCGACCACGGCCAGGGCGTGTCGACGCGATTCGGCCACCTCTCCGCCATTCTGGTCAGGGTGGGTGAGAAAGTGGAGGCCGGCCACGTTATCGGCCGGGCCGGCAGCACCGGCCGCTCGACCGGTCCGCATGTGCATTATGAAGTACGCCGCAACGATACGCCTGTTGATCCGATGCGGTTCCTGGTCGCCGGGGCAGAGCTTAAAACCTATCTTAAATAGTCGGCCGAATTTAACGCTTTTTTTGCGCTTTTTACGATAAATCGCGCAAAACCGCGCCGAAGGCTAAAAAGCCCCGCTCGAACCGCGACGTTTCGCGTGCATTTCCCGTTGTTTCCTTGACTTTCCGGCAATTTGGGCATATCCCCGCGCCAAGTCTTTGCAAGTGTCGCAGCGGCACGCAGGTGTTCTTACCGAACCAGAACGGAAAAAGTTCTTCCTTTGACAACATTCTCTGATCTTGGCCTGAGCCAAAAAGTTCTTTCCGCTATTGCAGATGCCGGCTACACGACGCCGACACCCATTCAGGCCGGCGCAATTCCGCCCGCGCTGGAAAAGCGTGATATCTGCGGTATCGCACAGACAGGCACGGGGAAAACCGCTTCCTTCGTTCTGCCGATGCTCACCTTGCTCGAGAAGGGCCGCGCACGCGCCAGAATGCCGCGCACGCTGATCCTCGAGCCGACCCGCGAACTCGCAGCGCAGGTCGCCGAAAACTTCGAGAAATACGGCAAGAATCACAAGCTGAACGTCGCCCTTCTGATCGGTGGCGTTTCCTTCGAAGATCAGGACCGCAAGCTTGAGCGCGGCGCCGATGTTCTCATCTGCACACCCGGCCGTCTTCTCGACCATTGCGAGCGCGGCAAGCTGCTGATGACCGGCGTGGAAATCCTCGTCATCGACGAAGCCGACCGCATGCTGGACATGGGCTTTATTCCGGATATCGAGCGTATCGCCAAGATGATCCCCTTTACCCGGCAAACGCTGTTCTTTTCGGCCACCATGCCGCCGGAAATCCAGAAGCTCGCCGACCGGTTCCTGCAGAACCCCACCCGTATCGAGGTTGCCAAGCCCTCCTCCACGGCAAAGACGGTCACGCAGCGTATCGTCGCCGCGCACAACAAGGATTATGAGAAGCGCGCCGTCCTGCGCGATCTCGTCCGTGCCGAAGAGACCGAACTCAAGAACGCCATCATCTTCTGCAACCGCAAGAAGGATGTGGCAGACCTGTTCCGTTCGCTGGATCGCCACGGCTTTTCCGTCGGCGCCCTGCATGGCGACATGGACCAGCGTTCGCGCACCACGATGCTGCAGAATTTCCGTGATGGAAATCTGACGCTGCTGGTCGCCTCCGACGTTGCAGCACGCGGACTGGACATTCCCGATGTCAGCCACGTCTTCAACTTCGATGTTCCCATTCACGCTGAAGACTATGTCCACCGCATCGGCCGCACCGGTCGCGCGGGACGTTCGGGCAAGGCCTTCACCCTCGTCACCAAAAGCGACGCAAAATATCTGGACGCGATCGAAAAGCTGATCGCCGAGAAGATCGAGTGGCTGAATGGTGATCTGTCCTCGCTCCCCGCCCCCATGGAAAGCTTTGAAAGCAATTCCGGCCGCCGGGGCAGCAAGGAACGTGGCGGCAGGGGCCGCGACAGGAACCGTCGCGATGCACCCGCATCGCCGGTCGAAAACATCAATCAGGTTGCACAATCCGCTGTGGACACGGACATCCCGGCTCATGGAGACGACAAGGTGAAAGCAGAACGCAGACCGGAAAAGACCCCGCGCAATTCTGAGCGCAACAACCGCAACCAGCCGCATGCCAATGACGACAACCGCGACCGCCGTCGCCACTATCGCGACCATGATGACGGTCCGACGCCCGTTGGTTTCGGCGACGACATTCCTGCATTCATGCTGATCGTGGCAAACGCCAAGGCCTGAGCCCACCAGACTGCCGCGGGAATGAAAACATGACGCCGACCATCAAGCCAGGACAGGATTTTCCAGGCGTCGGCGTTGGCCTCGCCATATTGCGCGATGGCCAGCTTCTCCTCTGCCGGCGCATGAAAGCGCCGGAGGCAGGATACTGGAATATTCCAGGCGGCAAGGTTGACCATCTGGAAACCGCCCTCGCCGCAGCAAGGCGAGAGGCCGAAGAAGAGACCGGGCTGACAATCGGCAAGGTCGAGTTTCTCTGCCACAGCGAATATATCAATCCGGAAGACCGCCATCACTGGGTCTCGCTGATCTTCATAACGCGTGACACGCAGGGTGAACCGTCGCTCACGGAACCGGACAAGCTTTCCGAAATCGGCTGGTTCGACCTCGATGCCCTTCCAGCACCCATTTCCGCTTTTGCGAAAGACGCCTTGACCGCGCTGAAATAAAGCCGGGCAACAAACAGCGAACCGCCGCTCTGCCGACGCAAGGACGGCATTTTTCCGTCTCAAGGAGAGATTTGCGCGGATCGAACATGCTCACGCCCGCACCAGAAGACCCGCTTTCATGCGATTTATTTTCAGCAAACATAATTATAGAAGAATGTTTTTGCGCGAAGCTTTCAAAATACAATTTAAAATTGCTTAAATTAGCACAATGTAAAAAACCGCCCCAGTTGCCTGAAGCGGTTTATACGTGATGAAATAAATAGAATAAGAACTGTAATATAGTCTGGCAGTGCTTATAATCGGAACACTTCCGAGGCCTTTTAAAGCCAATTTCAGTCGTCCCCTGAAACACGGATATCTAAGCTAAACATTTACTTTCCGTCAAGCAAATCTTCTCGCAAATGCGAAAAAAACATGGCAAGAAGCAAATGGCAGGCAAAAAAATCAGAATATTATCTTTGCATATCAATGAATTGAAGAGATGAAAATTAAATGTGCAGTCTATCGCGCTGCACTTAAAAAGTGCAGAATGAGATATTAATCTGCATAAAATTTGCTTATAAGCTCGGCATGTTACAGCATTATAAAGTAAAGAGCCTCTCGTAGAGCGCAGGCGATACTTCTTTTTGCACTCTGCGGAAATTCCATTAGCTTTCGAGCAACGATAATCGGCAGATCGCCCATAATTGCGCCAAACACCAACAACCAGGACGTGTCGTCGTCCTCCCGCCTTTCGAATCGGATAAGTTCCACCACAACCATCGCGAAGGGCGGTCGATGTGCGATTCTGCGAGGGTGTCAGTGATTTTTCCTTTGGAAAACCGATTGTTGCCGATAAACATCAAGCCGGGACAACAGGATTTCGATCACGTCATGCTTTCACTTCGCCTGCTAACGATTATCGCCGGTTTTGCCCTTGCGGGCTCAGCAAGTGCGGCATCGATCGGCATCGTTGCTCCACAGAATGGTCCCTACGAGCTTTTGGGACAGCAGCTACGGCAGGGTGCGAAGGCAGCGGCCGCCAAGCTCGGGCTGGACGTCGTCGAAATCCATGAGAGCTGCGAAGACGGCAGCGGCGGTGCGATTGCCGACGGCCTGGTGGCCGCCAAAGTCAGCGCCGCAATCGGGTTCCTGTGCACCGAGACGCTTCAGGGCGTTCTGCCGCCCCTCAAGGCGGCGGCCATTCCGGCGATCACGCTCTCCAGCCGCGCCCCCATCCTGATGGAAGACGCCCTTAAATACGGCTGGCCGCTCTTCCGCCTCACCCCGTCGGACAGGGCCGAGTCGGACAGGGCGGCGGAAATCATCCTGCGTGACTGGAAAGGGCATTCGATCGGTCTTGTGGATGACGGCACGATCTTCAGCCGCGACCTGATCGACCGCATCCGCTCGACGCTGGAGGAAAACGGGCTGAAACCCACCTTCGCCGACACGATACGCCCCGGCCAGGAACAGCAGGTGGCGCTTGTGCGCCGGCTGGCGCGAACCGGAATTACCCATGTCTTCATCGGCGGCGAGCGCAATGACATTGCGATCATCGCCAGAGATGCCGCTTCGGAAAACATTCCCCTTACCATCATGGGCGGCGACGCCATGAATGCGGCGAACAATCCGGTTGCGCTTGCCGCCAATGTGCTGGCCATCACCCGCCCCGCTTATGACACGCTGCCCTCGGCACAGGCCGTTGCCGGTGAATTGCGCGCCGCCAACATCGAACCGGAGGGATATACCCTGCCCGCCTATGCGGCAACCGAGTTGACCGCAGCGCTCGCCGAAGCGGCGCAATCGCAGGGAAAACCCGCACCCGAAATACTGGCAGGCGGCACCGTCTTCAAAACCGTCATCGGCGATATCGTTTTCAACCCGTCGCATGAACTTGCGGACAATCCCTATCGCCTGCAACGATGGAACGGCCAGCGCTTCGAACCGGCAGACAAGGCCGAGCGACAGTAAGCGAAGCCGGCGTCACCGGAAATTCAACAAGTCGCGGCTGAGGCCGTTTCAAACCCGGATACATGATGCTAAAGGCAGCGTTGAGCAACGCGTCGAGAGGAGTTTGCCCCATGTCCCTTCCCATCCGGATAGCACCGTCCATCCTGGCTGCCAATTTCGCCAAGCTTGGGCAGGAAGTCGCCGATGTGACGGAAGCAGGCGCGGACTGGATCCATCTCGATGTCATGGACGGCCATTTCGTGCCCAACATCTCGTTCGGACCGGATGTGATCAAGGCGCTTCGCCCGCACAGCAATGCCTTTTTTGATTGCCATCTGATGATCGCCCCCGTCGATCCCTATCTGGAGGCCTTCGCCAAGGCCGGCTGCGACGGCATCACCGTGCATGCGGAGGCAGGGCCGCACCTGCATCGCTCGCTTCAAACCATTCGCACGCTCGGCAGGAAGGCCGGTGTGACGCTCAACCCTGCCACGCCGCTCTCCGTCATCGAAAACGTGCTTGATGATGTCGATCTCATCCTGATCATGAGCGTCAATCCCGGCTTCGGCGGGCAGAAATTCATTCCCGCCATGCTCGACAAGATCCGCGCGGCAAAAGCGATGATCGGCGACCGGCCGATCGAACTTGAAGTGGATGGCGGCGTGACGGCGCAGACCGCCGGCGCGATCGTTGCCGCCGGCGCCAATGCACTCGTGGCCGGCTCAGCCATCTTCAAGGGAGACGGCGTCGAGGATTATCGTAAAACGGTCTCGCTGCTGCGCACGACGGCGGAAGCCGGACAGTCCTGATCCGACACCAAACGCGGAGACGCCGGAAACGAGACTGCAGGCGTTTGGGTGGGGGCTTTGATGGACAGCGAAACGCAGGATTTCCGTAAGATAATATCGGCCTCTTTGTTCCCGCTCCTTGCCCCGCTCGTCTGGGCCGCCTCTTCTGCAGCCAGCGCTGCCCTCGGCCTCTATCTCAGAAACCGGTTCGAAACCGACCATGCCGCCGACATCGTAATATTGTTCTTCTGCGGTGGCCTTCTGGGCTGGCCCTTGGCGATGGTCGCCCTGCGCTTCCTCCCCGCATCCCTCAACGTCCCGCTACGCCTTGCGGCGAGCTGCCTTGCCATCGCCTTCTTCACCATAGCGGTCACGGCAGTTTTTTTCGCTTTTCAGTACCGCATCTTTTATGCGCAGTGGCACGCACCGGCATTTTCCCGCATCTGGTTTTTCCAGCAGCTCTTCACCTCGCTCGGCGCCATCTACCAGTTCTGCATTCTGGGCCTTCGCCTTTATTTTCCATTTGCCGCCGTTCCGCTGCTGCTTGCAGGCCTTATCCTTTGCAGACGGGCACATGGAGCGCCGCGCATCCGTTCAGACGCACAAAGGACGCCCTGACACTTTGAATATGCGCATCGGGCCGATGCGCAGGCCTGATAGCTGATTGAGATTACCGGAACACTTTGCTAAACGGGCAGCAAAATTCCTCCACAGAGAATTCCACACAAAGAAAGTCATTGCCATGATCCCTCGTTACTCCCGGCCGGAAATGGTCGCCATCTGGTCGCCGGAAACAAAGTTCCGCATCTGGTTCGAGATCGAGGCGCATGCCTGTGACGCGTTGGCCGAACTCGGCGTCATCCCCAAATCGGCTGCCCAGACCATCTGGGAAAAGGGCGGCAGCGCCACTTTCGACGTCGCCCGCATCGACGAGATCGAGGCCGTCACCAAGCACGACGTCATCGCTTTCCTGACGCACCTTGCCGAATTTGTCGGACCCGACAGCCGTTTCGTCCACCAGGGCATGACCTCCTCCGACGTGCTGGACACCACGCTCAACATCCAGCTCGTCCGCGCCGCCGATCTGCTGCTCGCCGATATGGACCGGGTGCTCGCCGCACTGAAGACCCGCGCCTTCGAACACAAGAACACGGTGCGCATCGGCCGCAGTCACGGCATCCATGCCGAGCCGACCACCATGGGCCTGACCTTTGCCCGCTTTTATGCCGAGATGCACCGCAACCGCGAGCGCCTCGTCAATGCCCGTGCGGAAATCGCCACTGGCGCGATCTCCGGCGCCGTCGGCACCTTCGCCAATATCGACCCGCGCGTGGAAGAACATGTCTGTGCCAAGCTCGGCCTCATTCCCGAGCCGGTCTCCACGCAGGTCATCCCGCGTGACCGTCACGCCATGTTCTTCGCCGTCCTCGGCGTCATCGCCTCCTCGATTGAAAACGTCGCCATCGAAATCCGCCACATGCAGCGCACCGAGGTTCTGGAAGCGGAAGAGTTCTTCTCTCCCGGCCAGAAGGGTTCCTCCGCCATGCCGCACAAGCGCAACCCGGTGCTCACCGAAAACCTGACGGGCCTTGCCCGTCTGGTGCGCATGTCGGTCGTCCCGGCGATGGAAAACGTGGCGCTCTGGCATGAGCGGGATATCAGCCACTCCTCTGTGGAGCGCGCCATCGG
This sequence comes from Agrobacterium tumefaciens, assembly GCA_025560025.1. NCBI lineage: Bacteria > Pseudomonadati > Pseudomonadota > Alphaproteobacteria > Hyphomicrobiales > Rhizobiaceae > Agrobacterium > Agrobacterium tumefaciens. The sequence continues at coordinate 1,529,865 of CP048485.1, forward strand.
CCCTGACACCACCGTTACCCTCGACTTCGCACTGAACCGCCTTGCCGGCGTCATCGAAAAGCTGGTGATCTACCCGGACAACATGTTGAAGAACATGAACAAGTTCCGTGGCCTCGTGCATTCGCAGCGCGTTCTCTTGGCGCTGACGCAGGCCGGCGTTTCGCGTGAGGACGCCTACCGCCTGGTGCAGCGCAACGCCATGAAGGTCTGGGAACAGGGTGCGGATTTCCTTGAGGAACTGCTGGGCGATGAGGAAGTGCGCGCCGCCCTTCCCGAAGATGCCATCCGCGAGAAGTTCGATCTCGGCTACCACACCAAGCATGTCGACACGATCTTCAAGCGCGTCTTCGGCAACGCCTGAGCAAACACCCTGAAGTTAATGCCGTCGCGGCCTTGATCGCGGCGGCATCACGACACAGATATGGGCGCATGAAAGTTTCAGAAGCAGATATCCTCATCGTACCGGGTTACACCAATTCCGGCCCAGACCACTGGCAGACCCGCTGGGAGCGCAAGCTTTCCACCGCGCGCCGTGTCGAGCAGGCCGAGTGGACAAAACCGGTGAGGCACGATTGGGTGGCGCGGCTGGTGGAAGAGGTCAACGCCTCGACCAAGCCGGTCGTTCTCGTCGCCCATTCACTGGGTGTACCGACCGTCATCCACGCCATTCCGGAAATCGGCAGGAAAGTTGCAGGCGCGCTTCTCGTCGCACCGCCGGATGTCGCCAATCCGGATATCCGGCCGAAACATCTGATGACCTTCGGCCCCTATCCGCGCGATCCGTTGCCATTTCCGGCCATCACCATCGCCAGCCGCAACGATCCCTTCGGCTCCTATGAACATGCCGACGATATTGCCGCCGCCTGGGGTTCGCTGCTGATCGATGCCGGCATGTCCGGTCATATCAACGCCGAGTCCGGCCATGGACCATGGCCCGAAGGCGGCATGGTGTTCGCCCAGTTCCTGAGCCGCCTGAAGGCAAACGAGCCCTGAGAGGTACGAAGGGCGAGACCCGTCCCGCCCCTCGCCGCTCGCGCCGGCCGATTTTCAGCCATGGGACATTGTCGGCCCGACATAAGAATTGAAGGGAAGATATGCGCGCTGCATTGTAGAATGCACTCTTTTCCTTTATGGGACCGCTCAAAGACAGAAACGTAACGCCACCAGAATCGGCGTCAACCAAGAGACCTGCCATTATGAACCGTCGCCGCCGTATTTACGAAGGCAAGGCCAAGATCCTCTACGAAGGTCCGGAGCCAGGCACGCTTATCCAGTTCTTCAAGGACGATGCGACCGCCTTCAACAAGAAGAAGCACGAAGTCATCGACGGCAAGGGTGTGCTGAACAACCGTATCTGCGAATATGTCTTCACGCATCTGAACAAGATCGGCATTCCCACCCACTTCATCCGCCGCCTCAACATGCGCGAGCAGCTGATCAAGGAAGTGGAGATGATCCCGCTCGAGATCGTCGTGCGCAACGTCGCCGCCGGCTCGCTCTCCAAGCGCCTCGGTATCGACGAAGGCGTGGTCCTGCCGCGCTCCATCATCGAATTCTATTACAAGTCGGATGAGCTGGAAGACCCGATGGTCTCCGAAGAGCACATCACGGCCTTCGGCTGGGCCAACCCCGCCGAGCTTGACGACATCATGGCGCTTGCCATCCGCGTCAACGACTTCCTGTCCGGCCTCTTCCTCGGCGTCGGCATCCAGCTCGTCGATTTCAAGATCGAATGCGGCCGCCTTTTCGAAGGCGACATGATGCGCATCATCCTCGCCGACGAGATTTCGCCAGACAGCTGCCGTCTCTGGGACATCGAGACCCAGAAGAAGATGGACAAGGACCTGTTCCGCCGCGACATGGGCGGGCTTCTCGAAGCCTATTCCGAAGTTGCGCGCCGTCTCGGCATCATCAATGAAAACGAACCGATCCGCGGCACCGGCCCTGTCCTCGTGAAGTAATATCGGCCTCGTGAAGTAATATCGACACCGCAAGGGTAAAATCAGGAGAAGATCAGGTGATCAAGGCACGGGTGACTGTTACGCTGAAGAACGGCGTTCTCGATCCGCAGGGCAAGGCAATCGAAGGCGCGCTCGGCAGCCTCGGTTTCGGCGGCGTCGGCCATGTCCGTCAGGGCAAGGTCTTCGACCTGGAGCTGGAAGGCGCCGACAAGGCCAAGGCCGAGACCGACCTGAAGGCGATGTGCGAAAAGCTTCTGGCCAATACGGTTATCGAAAACTACTCTATCGCCATTCTCTAAAAGCCGCAGGAGCCGCCGACCATGAAATCCGCTGTCGTCCAACTTCCCGGCCTCAACCGCGACCGCGACATGATCGCGGCGCTCACGAAAATCTCCGGAACGGCGCCCGTCACCATCTGGCAGACGGAAACGACACTTCCGGATGTTGACCTGATCGTCATTCCCGGCGGCTTCTCCTACGGTGACTATCTGCGTTGCGGCGCCATTGCCGCCCGCATGCCGGTCATGCAGGCCATCCGCGAAAAGGCCGAAAAGGGCGTCAAGGTTCTCGGCGTCTGCAACGGCTTCCAGATATTGGTCGAAGCCGGCATGCTGCCGGGCGCGCTGATGCGCAACGCCTCGCTGAAATTCGTCTGCCGTGAAGTGAAGCTCGAAGTCGTCAATAACGACACCGAATTCACCCGCGCCTATGACAAGGGCCAGGTCCTGCGTTGCCCCGTCGCCCACCACGACGGCAACTACTTCCTCGAAGCGGATGAGTTGAAGGCCGTCGAAGGCAATGGCCAGGTCGTTTTCCGTTATGCTGACGGCACCAATCCCAACGGTTCGCTGAACGACATTGCCGGCGTCATCAACGCCAAAGGCAACGTTCTCGGCATGATGCCGCATCCCGAAAACCTGATCGAAGCCGCCCATGGCGGTAATGACGGCCGCGGCCTCTTCGCCTCGGCGCTCGGCGTCATCGCCGCCTGACAAGCGGGCGGGCATGTGCCTGCCCTCTTCTCGATGCCACTTCCGGCTCCAGTTTGGCCTTTAATTTGGATGACGCGATGAACCGCCTGTTCCGATCCCATGCCCCGAAGGCCGCTGGATTGCTTTTCGCCGCAGCAGCGCTTGCCGCGTGCCAGCCCAAGCCCCAGCCGGTATCATCCGTGTCGCGAGCGGCATTGCCGACCATGGAACGGGTCGCACTCGGCGCGAATGCCTGCTGGTTCAAATCGGGCGATCCGGCCTTCAAGGCCTATCGCCTGGCGCCGGAACTGAATTCCTTCTCCGGCCGTCCGCGCATCCTGCTCGTGCCGCGCAACAGCCCGGAATCCCGCCCCATGCTGGTGGTTCAGGCCGAGGGCAACCCGGCAAAGCTCGACGCTTTCGGTCCGGTGATGAACGACGCCGTTGCCGGCCGCATCGCGGCTGACGTCAAACGCTGGGCGAATGGCGGCAAGGGCTGCTGATTTAGCGACCCTGACGTGTTCAGTTAGAGATTTGACGACAAGGCCACCCCGCGCGTGACGCCATCCTCGGGCTTGACCCGAGGATCCACGGCCGAATGAAAACGGGTTCTCGGGTCAAGCCGGAAGACGACGGAGGGTGGAAGATTCAATACAAAAAGACCCGCCGCGCCGGTTGGGACTGGCGTGGCGGGCCTGCCGAATGGCTATCAGGCACCGGGGAAAGATGGCGCCGCTCTCCGGCAGAAAATCAAAGCGGCCGCGTTGGCCACGAGAAAAGCTGCGACTTTGCGGCCTCTTTCAAGGCCTCGTCGCGCGTCACGCCAATATCCTGCAGAAGATCGTCCGACAGTTCCCGCAAAGCGAGCCGTCCCTGTCGTTTATCGTGCCAATTGAACAAGCCCGTAATCAGGCGACCAATAAGCGTGCGAGCGATCTCAGCCGGATACGGCGCCGGTGCGACCATGTCGCCGGCATCGCGGAACACGCGTTCCCGTTCGTAACCGTCAGGATAAATTGTATCCGTTGTCGAAAGGTATTGATCCATCTTGCGCATATTGCACCTATTGTCTCCGTGCGTTCAGCCTCAGTTAATGCATCCAATAAATACAATTGACTTGCACATAGATACAATGCATAAATTGTCACCATGACAAATTGGCTTCCCGACATTACCGAGGGCAATGGGCCCATTTACCTGCGCCTTGCAGACAGTATCGAAGGTGCGATTTCGGATGGCATTCTGAAGGCCGGTTCGAAATTGCCGCCGCAACGCAATCTCGCTTATGATCTTGGCGTGACAATCGGCACAATCAGCCGGGCCTATGCTCTCATTCACGAACGTGGTCTCGTCAGCGGCGAAGTCGGGCGTGGCACCTATGTCAATGAGAGCAAGACCCCTGCCCCGTCGTCACGTATCGAACCCGCAGCGTCCGCATTCGGCGGCACACGCCACCCGATCGAGACCAGCGCGGAGTTCAGGCTGAACACCACTGCTGCACCCGATGTAGGCCAGAGCACGTTGATCACCCGGCACATCGAGGCCGTCACCCGGGACCATCCCTTCGAAGTGACCAACTACACCCGCGCGCTTCCAGACAGCTGGTGTATGGCGGGCGTTCGCTGGCTTTCCCAGAACGGCTGGTCGCCAAAGCCGGAAAACATCGTTTCGACGCTCGGCGCCCATGCGGCGGTGATGAGCGTGGTGACGGCGATGACGGCGCCGGGCGACCGGATCGTTTTCGAGCCCCTCACCTATTCCCATATCAGCCGCAGCGCCGCATTGGCCGGACGGCGGGTAACGCTGGTGGAAGCGGATGAGAAGGGCATTGTCCCCGACGATTTCGAACGCGTCTGCGCCCAGCAGCACCCCAAGATGATCTTCCTGATGTCAGCGGGCCAGAACCCGACCTGCGCCACCCTGCCCGAAGAGCGGCGGCGTGCGATCGCCGATATCGCCCGCAGATACGGCGTATGGATTGTCGAGGACAATCTCTATGGCGCCATGACCCGCGAGGCGATCCCGCTGATCGCCGAATTCGCGCCCGATATCACCTTCGTTGTCGGCGGCCTGTCCAAATCCGTTTCCGCCGGTGTCCGGGGCGGCTGGGTCGCCTGCCCGGCGCAGTTCTCGTCTAGGATACGCATTTCGCATTCGATGATGACCGGCGGTCTGCCCTTCATGCTGGCCGAACTGAATGCACGGCTCGTCAATAGCGGCGACGCCGATGACATCCGCAAGGATTGCATTGCCGAGATCAACCAGCGTGAGGCGATCGCCAGACGCGTTTTTGCCGGGCTGGAATTCAACTCGCTGCCGGATATCGCCTTTCTGTGGCTGCGGCTGCCCGAACCCTGGCTTTCTGGCACGTTCCGCAATGCAGCCATGAAGGAGGGCGTGCTGATCGACGACGAGGACGAGTTCAAGGCGGGGCGCACGGAGAAGGTTTTCCACCGTGTCCGCATCAGCTTTTCCGGGCCTCCCAAACGCGAGGATCTGACCCATGCCTTCGGCACCTTGCGGCATCTGCTCGACAATGGTTCGGCCGGTTATGAAAGCGAGGCGTGAGCGGGAACGAGTCTTTCCTGCAACACGACCTCTAATTCAGTAACTCATCATTTACCAAACCGGCGAATCTGCCATCCTTTCCCTACTTCGCAGTGGGGAATGATTCGATGGCAGCATTCGGTTCCACTTCCGCCAGGGCATTCTTCGCTCTTGTGATGGTTTTCGCAGCATATGTGTTGACTGATATGACGCCGGCCATCGCCGCGGATGGGACCGTGTTCGATGAATTGCGCTTCGGGGTCACAACCTCGCTCGCCAATCGCGATGACGGCGGCGAAGATGGCGTTTTTCCAGCCTTCACCGCCTATTTCGATCCTTTCGCCAGCGCCTCGGCCGTCACCCTTGGCGAAAAGCTTGCTCGCCCACGACTGCATCTGGGTGCGGAAATCGGCACCGAGGGCGAAGCGAATACCATTTACGGCGGCGTCAACTGGACCTTCGACCTCAATCCGAAGATTTTCGTCGATCTCGGCTTCGGCGGCCTGTGGCATGACGGCAGGCTGAGAAACGGTCCGGGCGAAACCGGCGCGGAATTTGGCTGCCGCGTGCTTTTTCATGAATATGCCGCCATCGGATATCGCTTCAACAGCAACTGGAATATCTCGACCCAGATCGAACACGCCTCACATGCCAATCTGTGCGACGGCCCCAATGACGGGCTGACGCGTGTAGGACTAATGGTCGGCTACAAGTTCTGAATAAGCCAACAAAGCAGCGCTTTGCCGGCAAAACGGCGCATTTTCCTGTCGCACGATCAAGCCTCTTGCGCTAAAGAACCGGAAACTTTCCTCGGCTCGAACCGCGTGAGACCTATGTCTATCTCAAATTCCATCAAGATCACCCCGGAACTCGTTGCATCCCACGGGCTGAAGCCCGACGAATACCAGCGTATCCTCGACCTGATCGGACGGGAGCCCAGCTTTACCGAGCTTGGCATTTTCTCGGCCATGTGGAACGAGCATTGCTCCTACAAGTCTTCCAAGAAGTGGCTGAAGACCCTGCCGACAACAGGACCGCGCGTCATTCAGGGCCCCGGCGAAAACGCCGGCGTGGTCGATATCGACGATGGCGACTGCGTCGTCTTCAAGATGGAGAGCCACAACCACCCGTCCTATATCGAGCCCTATCAGGGTGCGGCAACAGGCGTCGGCGGCATCCTGCGTGACGTCTTCACCATGGGCGCACGCCCGATTGCGGCCATGAACGCCCTGCGCTTCGGCGCGCCTGACCACCCGAAGACCCGCCATCTCGTAGCTGGCGTCGTCGCCGGTGTCGGCGGTTACGGTAATTCCTTCGGCGTGCCGACTGTCGGCGGCGAAGTGGAATTCGATCCCCGTTATAACGGCAACATCCTCGTCAACGCCTTTGCCGCCGGTCTTGCCAAGTCCAACGCGATCTTCCTCTCGGAAGCCAAGGGCGTCGGCTTGCCGGTCGTTTATCTCGGTGCGAAGACCGGCCGCGACGGCGTCGGCGGTGCGACCATGGCGTCCGCCGAATTCGACGAATCCATCGAGGAAAAGCGCCCGACCGTTCAGGTCGGCGACCCCTTCACCGAAAAGTGCCTGCTGGAAGCCTGCCTTGAGCTGATGAAGACCGGCGCGGTCATCGCCATTCAGGACATGGGCGCCGCCGGCCTCACCTGCTCGGCCGTTGAAATGGGCGCCAAGGGCGATCTCGGCATTGAGCTCGATCTCAACGCCGTACCGGTGCGCGAAGAGCGCATGACGGCTTACGAAATGATGCTGTCGGAAAGCCAGGAGCGCATGCTCATGGTTCTCGAGCCCTCCAAGGAAGAAGTCGCCAAGGCGATCTTCGTCAAATGGGGTCTGGACTTCGCGATTGTCGGCAAGACCACCGACGACCTGCGCTTCCGCGTGCTGCACAATGGCGAGGAAGTCGCCAACCTGCCGATCAAGGAACTCGGCGACGAGGCTCCCGAATATGACCGCCCATGGACACCCGCCAAGGTGCCGGCACCGCTTTCGGAAAACGACGTGCCCGCCGCCGATATCGCCGATGCGCTGGTGTCGCTGGTCGGTTCGGCCAACAATTCCTCGCGCCGCTGGGTTTACGAACAATATGACACACTGATCCAGGGCAATTCGCTGCAGCTTCCCGGCGGCGATGCCGGCGTGGTTCGCGTCGAAGGCCATGACAAGAAGGCGCTCGCCTTCTCCTCCGACGTCACACCGCGTTATGTCGAGGCCGACCCGTTCGAAGGCGGCAAGCAGGCCGTCGCCGAATGCTGGCGCAACATCACCGCAACCGGCGCTCTGCCCCTGGCGGCCACCGACAACCTCAATTTCGGCAATCCGGAAAAGCCCGAAATCATGAGCCAGCTGGTCCATGCCATCAAGGGCATCGGCGAAGCCTGCCGCGTCTTGGAGTTCCCGATCGTTTCCGGCAACGTCTCGCTCTATAACGAGACCAATGGTCAGGCGATCCTGCCCACCCCCACCATCGGCGGCGTCGGCCTGCTGAAGGATTGGGGCCGCATGGCGCGCATCCGTTTCGCTGCCGAGGGCGAAGTGGTGCTGCTCGTCGGCGCACCTGCCGGCCTCGGCACGCATATCGCCCAGTCGGTTTACATGCGTGACATTCATGGCCGCATCGATGGCCCGGCGCCGCATGTCGATCTCGCCGCCGAAAAGAACAACGGCGATTTCGTCCGTACGCTCATCACCGATGGTCTTGCCACCGCCGTTCACGATTGCTCCTCGGGCGGTCTCGCGCTTGCGGTTGCCGAAATGGCGATTTCGTCGGGCATCGGCGCAACCATCGACGCGGTCGAAGGTCACAACCCGGTACTCACCTTCTACGGTGAAGATCAGGGCCGTTACGTTCTGACGGTCAAAAAGGCCGATCTCGACGAGGTGTTGGCAGCAGCGAAGGCGGCGGGCGTTTCCTGCCCGGTTATCGGCGTTACCGGCGGTGCGAGCGTAAAGCTGGGCACGGCGCGGGCTGTCGAGATTAAAGAATTGCACTTGGCCTATGAATCGTGGTTCCCTAAATTCATGGACGGCGAAACTTTGCTCGCCGCAGAATGAATTAAGGAGAAACACCATGCCCATGAAACCCGGCGACATTGAAGACATGATTAAGGCGGGAATTCCCGGGGCAAAGGTCACGATCCGCGATCTGGCCGGTGATGGCGATCATTACGCGGCGGAAGTCGTTGCGGAAGCGTTCAAGGGCAAGACCCGCGTGCAGCAGCACCAGATGGTCTATGACGCGCTGAAGGGCAATATGGGCGGCGTTCTGCACGCCCTTGCCCTGCAGACCTCGGCTCCCGAATGATGACGCCCATGAAAACGGTTCCGGCAACCGCACGTCTCTGTCCCGCCTGGGGGACAGCGTGAAACCTTCGGAATAATCAAAGGCCCGCGTGATACTCTCACGTGGGCCTTTTCATGTCCGGCCGAGTGGATCAGCGCCGCTTACAGGACTGGCGGCGTCTGCGAATCCAGATCGGCAAAGGAGGCGACGGGCAAAGGCCCCGCCGTCAGCAGGGTAAAATCGTAACCGGATTTGCGATCCGGCCCCAGAACATATTGCCGGTGCATGCGCAGGAAGTTGCGCTTGTTCTTCTTATAACGCTCCGACGAAAGCGAATGCTTGAAGCGGATCGGCACGATCTTCGGCTGCGGCGCATCTTTATCGCCCGTTAAGCCCACGGTATTGCACCGGTAGAGGTGGATAGGATCGGTCAGGCACTGGATATCGAACCATGTCACCTCCGGGTGACGGGCGATCGTGCCGACGCTTTGGCGAAGCCGATCGGCGCTCGTCAGGAACGCACATTGTAGCGCCGCCCCGCCCAAGGTCGCGAAGGACAGTTTCCGGCCATCCAGCGCATCCGGCTTCAGTTCCAGCACACGGCCGATCACGGCGAGCGCAAGGCTGGCGCCCATGCTGTGGGAAACCACCAGAACCTCATCCGAAGGCTGCTCCAGCGCCGTCAGAACAAGTGCTGCCCTCTCCTCTATCCAGTCACGGGCAATCGGCTCATCGCGGCCGACCGCGAGCGCGAAGCGCCAGTCCGCATAAAGATGCAGGGTGTGAAACCGCTCCGCAAATGGCAGGAACGCCTTCACGAAAAACAGCGCGGCGGCGGGAAGGCTGATCACAAACAGCCAGAGCGGCAAACCAAAAAGCCATGGTGAAAGCGCAATGCCGGCAGCAAGCGCACCGCCGACAAGCATCAGCAAAAACGGGAAGATGAAGAACAGGCCAAAACGCCAGGCATGGCGGAAATAGCGCGCAGCACCGCCCTCACTGACAATGCCCGCCCCGGCTTTGAACCCGAGCCATGTCTGGCGCCAGACCGGCGCATCCCGCAACTGCGAGATAACGTCGTTATGGTCATAGACAAAAATCTCCGAACGCGTCCGCCATTCGCCCGCCGAGGCCTCCACCGTGAATGTCTCACCCGCCGGCGAAGTCTCCAGCGCTCCCACCTTATAATCTACATCCCATGTCTTGCCGGCCAGTGCCGCTGCCCGCTGGTAACGCAGATGATGGGCCGCCGCATCGAGCGGATCGAAACCGGGGAAATAAAGAACAAGTCGTGACTTGACGGTCGGCATGCATAAACCTTCAGGCTAGAGACACCCGAAAGGATCGCTTGATACAGTGGGCGATGCACGTATAGTAAAAAACGCGACGGAAATGTGATTTATTTATTGGCGAGGGAAATTTGTCTGGCATCGTCGATCAAGTGCTCAACGGCGTCGTCAAGGGCGCGCTGTCTGAAATCCTCACCAAGACCGGCATCCGCAAAACGCGCCGGGCGCGCCGGACGAAAAGTACCGGCTCGCTCGCCGGCGGCATCGTCGGATCCGTCCTCGAAGCCGCACTCAACGCCGCCGTCAAACCCAAGCCAGCCAGGAAACAGGTGAGCAAAAGGCGCACAGCCGCTGCCCGCAGCAGGCAACGATATCGATGATGCATCGCCTCCCCCTAATTCCCGCCTTTTTACTACTGGCGATTTCGGGGCCGCTACAAGGTGCCGCAGAGGTTAAGAGCAGCAAAGAGATAAAGATCGGCTTCGTCGTGGAGCTTGATGGTGCTGATCGGATATCCGGCACAGCCTTCTGCAAAACCGGCAACAGCTGCCGCCTGGTGGACCATAAAAGTCCAAAGTTAATTCTCGATATTGAAGTGAACAGTTTCTATAGCGAAATGGAGATTGACTGTGAGGACGATTGCTCGTTACCGAGCGGCAGGCGAGCCATAACGTTCGATAACACTCGCGAATTCGATATTCGGGAAGGCGAAACAGGTGTATTGACGCAATCAGTCTTCAGACGGTGGAAGCAGATAGGAAAAATAGTTCTCGACTTTTCTTACCCGAAGAGAACGACGCGCTGGTAGCCGGAGTTTCGACCCGCAATCAGCGATGCCACACCCGCGCATTTTTTACGCTTTCCGGGTGGAAATCGCGCCGCGACATGTTATTTAGGAACAAACGAAAGCAGCGGCCTTGAACCGCATGTGAAAGGAATAGGCCTATGAGCGGCATTCACGACATGATCGACAGCGAAGTGAAGAGCAACGATATCGTTCTTTTCATGAAGGGCACCCCGCAATTTCCGCAGTGCGGTTTTTCCGGCCAGGTGGTACAGATCCTCGATTATCTCGGCGTCGACTACAAGGGCATCAACGTGCTTGCCGATGCAGATATCCGCCAGGGCATCAAGGACTACTCCAACTGGCCGACCATCCCGCAGCTCTACGTCAAGGGCGAATTCGTCGGCGGCTGTGACATCGTAAGAGAGATGTTCCAGTCCGGCGAACTTCAAAACCACTTCCAAGAACAGGGTATCAGCGTCCGCGGCGCGGCCTGATTTCGGCCGGTTCATCCGGCCCACCCTGATTGTCAGAAATTTATGCCAGGCGTTGCTTCATGCAACGCCTTTGCCGTTCTTTTTGGGGCAATCCTGTGACAGAACTTTCACAATCCACCGCTTCGCGCGCAGGCTCGATGGGGCGCACGGAATTCATTGCGCTGGCCGCTATGCTAATGGCGCTGAACGCGCTCGCCATCGACATCATGCTGCCCGGCCTTCAGGAAATCGGTGCATCGCTGGGCGTGGTCAATGAGAACCACCGCCAATATGTGATCTCCACCTATCTCCTGGGCTTTGGCGTCGCCCAGCTTCTATACGGGCCGATCTCGGACCGTTTCGGACGCCGCAAGCCGATGCTTGTCGGGCTTGCGATCTACATCGTTTCAGCCCTCGCCGTGGTCTTTGTACCGTCCTTCTCCGGCCTGCTGCTGCTGCGTTTCATTCAGGGCATCGGTTCGGCGGCAACACGCGTCATCACCATCTCGATCGTGCGCGACATCTATGGCGGCCGCCAGATGGCGGAAGTCATGTCGCTGATCATGATGGTCTTCATGGTCGTTCCGGTCATCGCGCCCGGCACCGGCCAGATCGTGCTGTTTTTCGGCAACTGGCACCTGATCTTCGCCTTCATGGCGGCAATTGCCGCCGTGGTGACGGCCTGGATGTATTTCCGCCTGCCGGAAACGCTGCATCCGGACGATGTCCGCCCTTTCACCGCCCGTTCGGTGCTTGGCGGCTTCAAGATCGTGCTCACCAACCGTATCGCACTCTGCTACACGCTCTCCAGCACCTTCATCTTCGGGGCGCTGTTCGGCTTCATCAACTCGGCTGAACAGGTCTACAAGGGCATCTATGGCCTCGGCGCATGGTTTGCCGCGGCCTTCGCCGGCGTCGCCCTGTTCATGGCCTTCTCGTCCTTCATCAATGCAAGGCTGGTCGGCAGGTTCGGCATGCGCAAGCTGTCGCACGGATCGCTGCTCGGTTTCATCGCCATCACCTTCGTCTGGCTGGTGGTGCAGGTGCTGGGACCGGAACCGATGCCTTTCGCGATCTTCATCGTGTTCTTCGCGCTCGCCATGTTCCAGTTCGGCTGGATCGGGTCGAACTTCAACTCGCTCGCCATGGAGCCGCTCGGCCATGTCGCCGGCACCGCCTCCTCCGTCATCGGCTTCATGGGTACGGTCGGCGGCTCGCTGATCGGCGCCGCCATCGGCCAGGCCTTCGATGGCACGGCGCTGCCAATGGTGGCAGGCTTTTTCGTCGTCTCCATCATCGGCCTGATCTTCGTGCTGATCGGCGAAAAGGGCATGCTGTTCCAGGCGCACAACAAACCGACACGGTAAGGGCGGTTAGAAAAATAAAAGGGCGCGGAATTTTGTTCCGCGCCCTTTTTTATTTGTCCGCCAATTGCGCTTCGCTTTCAACGTCATCCGTTCTCCGCGTCATCCTCGGGCTTGACCCGAGGATCCATCGCCTCAACCACCTGTGGATCCTCGGGTCAAGCCCGAGGATGACGGATGTGAGACCGGTAAACTCCATCGAACCGCAACGTGATCGCGCAACTCAAACCGTGAAAATCTTCTCGCGCAGCAATTCCCAGGTCTCCTGGTCCGGCGCAAGCAGCAGTCCGCCATCCACATGGCGCGGCAGATAGGGTGAGCCGTCGAGACGGGCTGCATAAGCGCCCGCTTCCTGCGAAAGCAGCGTGCCGGCCAGATGGTCCCAGGGCATCAGCTTGTTATACATTAGGAAATGCATGTGGCCGCCGCAGAACAGGCGGTATTCATGCGCCGCGCAGCGATAGCTGGTGAAGAGCCGCACATCGGCGAGGTTCGTCAGAATCTTGCGGCGGGTCTCCACATCGAAATAGCCGGTATTGGCGATGCCAACCATCTGCGACAATTCAGGCGCCGGCACCACGGACATCTGCGTCTGCGCGCCATCGGCGCTGCAAAGCCACGCACCGGAGCCCTTTTCGGCAATCGCCCAATCATTGCCCATCGGGTCGAAGATGAGGCCGGCGACGGTCTCACCCTTGGAGATGACACTCATCATCACACCGAAGAGCGGCAGGCCGGAAGCGAAATTATAGGTGCCGTCAATCGGATCGACCACCACGGCAAGATCGGCGTCGGCAAGCTTGCCAAGCAGCGAGGCATCCGCCGCCACCGCCTCTTCGCCGATGAACAGTGCATCCGGCATGATTTCCTGCACGCGGGCGCGGATCAGCCGCTCGGCGGCCTCGTCAGCCTCGGTGACGAGATCGATCGCCTCGCTCTTGATCCGCACATCGCCTTCGCCCAAATTGCGGAACCGCGGCAGGATTTCCACTGCCGCCGCCTCCTGAAGCGCATTGGCAAGAGAGGCGATGTCGAGTTCGATAGCCATGGGCGATATCCTTCTGTCTAGGCGTAAAACTTATAAAGCCACGATTTCCCGGCGCAGCATCTTCCAGCTCTCCTTGTCGGGGGCCGACAGGATGCCGCCCGTCGTCTGTCCCGGTCGGTAGGGCGTATTGTCGAAACGGGCCGTATAGCCGCCCGCTTCCTGATGGATGAGAACACCGGCGAGGTGATCCCACGGCATCAGCTTTTCATGACCGATGAAATGCAGCTTGCCAGCCGAAGCAAGCCAATATTCATGTGCCGAACAATTCAGCGAGAGCGCCATCTTGATCTTCGCCATATTGGCGGCAATCACCGGACGGCGATCCTCGTGGCTATGGCCCCAGGAAAAGATGCCGACCATTTCGGATAGTGGCGCGGGATCCGCGACCTTGAGCTTCGCCTGCGAACCGTTCTTGCGGTTGAGATAGGCCCCCTCGCCCTTGAGAGCGACGATGGTATCGCCCATGACAGGATCGTGGATAATGCCCGCCACCGTCTCACCGTTGACGGTGACCGCGAGCAGCGTGCCGAAAGCGGGAAAGCCGGCAGCATAATTGAAGGTGCCGTCAATGGGATCGATCACGAAGGCAAGCGGCGCATCGGCAAGTGCGGGAATGACGGACTGATCCGCGTCATAGGCCTCTTCGCCGACGATATGGGCCTTTGGAAATCGCTGAAGCAGCGCGGCGGTGATCGCCTTTTCCGCCAGAACATCGGCCTCGGTAACGAGATCGACGGCAGAGGTCTTTTCGGAGATTGCACCGGCGCTCAGGTTTCGGAAGCGGGGCAAAATTTCATCCACACCAGCAGCAGCAACGGTGGAAACGAGGAAGTCGATATCTTTGTCGGAAAGGGTCATCGCGCGGGGCACTTCTTCATAAGGGAGGGCGGGCCTCCGTACGCTCTTCAGGTGACGCGCCGGTGACAGCGAGCGCGGAAAAATCAAAAAGCTTCGGATCGAGCAGATGCGACGGATTGACATGGGCAAGCGCCCTCAGCATCACATCCTTGCGGCCAGGCATACGCCTTTCTATGTCGGCCAGCATCTCCTTCATCGCATTGCGCTGAAGCCCGTCCTGCGAGCCACAGAGATCGCAGGGAATGATCGGGAATTCCATCGCCGCCGCGAATTTCGCCATATCTTCCTCAGCGCAATAGGCAAGCGGACGCATGACCATCAGGTCACCCTCATCATTCAAAAGCTTCGCCGGCATTCCGGCCAGCCGGCCGCCATGGAAGAAGTTCATGAAAAAGGTCTCGAGAATATCCTCGCGGTGATGGCCGAGCAGCAGTGCGTCGCAACCCTCCTCCCGCGCAATACGGTAGAGATTACCGCGCCGGAGCCGCGAACAGAGCGAACAGTAAGTGCCGCCGGACGGCACCTTTTCCTTCACCACGGAATAGGTGTCGCGATATTCGATGCGATGGGGCACGCCGATCTTCGCCAGATACTCCGGCAACACGTGCTTGGGAAAATTCGGCTGGCCCTGATCCAGATTGCAGGCAACAAGTTCGACCGGCAAAAGGCCACGCCATTTCAGATCGAGCAGCAGCGCCAGCAGCCCATAGCTGTCCTTGCCGCCGGAAAGGCCGACCAGCCAGCGCTTCTGGCCATTCAGCATGCCGAAATCGGTAAAGGCCTGGCGAACGTTGCGCAGCAGCCGTTTGCGCAGCTTGTTGAACGACACCGAACGCGGTGCATTGTCGAACAGGGGGTGCGAGCTGCCGTTTTCTTCGGATGCGTCCTGATCCGCCCCAATCTGGTCGGCCCCGGCCTGATCTACAAAATCATCGATCTTGGTGAGAATATTCATCATCCGCTCGCTCCGGCACGACTGCCGTTCTTAATGCAGGCAATGCCCCCATCCGCCGGCAATATCAAGCCCCGAATACCGACCAGCCGGTTTTCGTCGCCAGCATTTCCAGCGCATGTGACCCAAGCGCCGAATTGCCGACCTTGTTGAGGCCCGGTGACCAGACGGCGATGGACGCATTACCCGGCGCCACCGCCATGATGCCGCCGCCGACGCCGCTCTTGCCCGGCAGACCGACATGATAGGCGAAATCGCCCGATCCGTCATAATGGCCGCAGGTCAGCATCAGCGCATTGATGCGTCGCGCCCGACGGTCCGACACGACCGTATGCCCCGTCAGCGGGTTACGGCCGCGATTGGCGAGGAAGAGGCCGGCGCGGGAAAGCTGAGCGCAGGTCATGGAAAGCGCGCACTGATGGAAATAAACGCCGAGCGTATATTCCACGGGATGGTGCAGATTGCCGAAGGAGCGCATGAAATTGGCAAGCGCGAAATTGCGGAACCCCGTCGCCTGCTCGGATTTCGCAACCGTGTCATCAATGCTGATCGTGTCATCGTCCGCTAGATAACGAACGAAGCGCAAAAGCTCGCCAATCGCCTCGCGCGGCTGGTGGCCGGAAAGAACGATATCGGTGACCACGATGGCGCCTGCATTGACGAAGGGATTGCGCGGAATACCGTGCTCATGCTCCAGCTGGACGATGGAGTTGAAGGAAGAGCCTGATGGCTCGCGTCCCACCCGGTTCCACACCGTTTCCCCCGCCTTGCCGAGCGCCAGCGTCAGCATGAAGACCTTGGAGATGCTCTGGATCGAAAACGGCGTGAGCGCATTGCCGGCCGTATAGGTGGTTCCATCGACGGTGGTGATGGCAATGCCGAACTGGTTGGGATCGACCTTGGCAAGTTCGGGAATGTAATCCGCAACCTTCCCCTCGCCGAGCCTCGGCGCCATGCTGTCGTAAATGGAATCGACGATCGCCTGAATGTCCTGCATGCAAAGCCTTCCCCGCAAACAAAAAAGCCGCCCCGAAGGGCGGCTTCCTGAATACTGAAACGCGTCGATTAACGCGAGTAGAATTCGACGACCAGATGCGGTTCCATGACGACCGGGTACGGAACGTCGGAGAGAGCCGGAACGCGGGCGTAGGTCGCAACCATCTTGTTGTGGTCAACTTCGATGTAGTCCGGAACGTCACGCTCAGCGAGCTGAACGGCTTCCAGAACGGTTACGAGCTGCTTGGACTTCTGGCGAACTTCGATAACGTCGCCCGGCTTGCAGCGGTAAGAACCGATGTTGACGCGAACGCCGTTAACCGTGACGTGGCCATGGTTGATGAACTGGCGCGAAGCGAAAACGGTCGGAACGAACTTGGCGCGGTAGACGATGGCGTCCAGACGCGACTCGAGCAGGCCGATCAGGTTTTCGGAAGTATCACCCTTGCGACGGTTTGCTTCGTCGAAAGTGGCGCGGAACTGCTTTTCGCGCAGTTCGCCGTAGTAGCCCTTGAGCTTCTGCTTGGCGCGCAGCTGCGTGCCGAAGTCGCTCATCTTGCCCTTGCGGCGCTGGCCGTGCTGGCCCGGGCCGTATTCGCGACGGTTAACCGGGGACTTCGGACGACCCCAGATATTTTCGCCCATGCGGCGGTCAATTTTATACTTAGCCGATTCGCGCTTGCTCATCGTATTTCCTTCTCAAAAGGTTATGCCGGTCTGTTGCCAAACCGGTTCAAGGAAACACGCCCTCCTCTGAAGCCCGTTTCAGGGCCTCTGACAGGCTTCTCACATGCAAATGGAGAAACCACGGGACATGTCGGTGATATTGACCGCCGAACGTCAGCTATTACACTGCAAGGCAGTCAACAAAACACACCGGACATCACTGCCCGGCGTTGGGGCGGCTTCTAAACACGTTTTACAAAATTGTCAAACAACGCCTGCCGTTTTTTTTCTAGAGCCGGCCCTTGAAAAGCCTGAAGGCTCCCCTATCTGTTCACCGTGATCAGAACTCGGGCCCCTCTGACGTGTTACCGGACAACACGTGATGTCGAGTTTCTTTAGGTTGGGGCCCACGTATATTCTTGACACACGTTCCCCATCCGCAAAGCCAACCTCGTCCGGCTAAAGGTTGACTGATGGAGTTCCTCCTCAACGATTTTCTCGGTACCCCCACATGGATGTGGGCGGTCTTCATTTCTCTCGTCCTTGGCCTGCTCGCGCTCGATCTCGGCGTGCTGCACAAGAATTCCAAGGAAATCGGCATTCGTGAAAGCCTGCTGATGTCGGGCTTTTATATCGCCATCGGCTTGGCCTTTGGCGGCTGGATCTGGTACCAGTCCGGCCAGCAGTCGGCGATGGAATATGTCACCGGCTTCGTGGTCGAAAAAAGCCTGGCGATGGACAATATCTTCATCATCGCCATGATCTTCTCTTATTTCGCCATTCCCCGTCAGTACCAGCATCGTGTGCTGCTCTGGGGTATCCTCGGCGTCATCATCCTGCGCGGCATCATGATCGCCGGCGGCGCGGCCATCGTCGAAAACTTCCACTGGGTGCTTTATCTCTTCGCGGCCTTCCTCGTCTTCACGGGCCTCAAGATGCTGTTCTCGTCCGACCATGACGAATCGGACATCGGCAACAACCGCATCCTGAAATTCCTGCGCAGCCGCCTGCCGGTGACGGAGAAGCTGCATGGCGAAAAATTCTTCGTCAAGGAAACGGATGCAGCCACCGGCAAGCTGAAGACCTTCGTGACGCCGCTCTTCCTGGCGCTCATCATGGTTGAAATCGCCGACCTGATCTTCGCAGTCGATTCGATCCCGGCGATCTTCGCGATCACCACCGATCCGTTTATCGTCTACACGTCAAACATCTTCGCGATCCTCGGCCTGCGCGCCCTCTATTTTGCGCTCGCCGCCCTCATCCACCGCTTCGCCTACCTGAAATACGCGCTGGCTGCGGTTCTGGTCTTCGTCGGTTCGAAGATTTTCGTCGCCGATATGCTGGGCATCGCCAAGATCCCGCCCGCCGTCTCGCTCGGCGTCACCGTCGCCATCCTCGCAACCGGCATCATCGGTTCGCTGATCGCGACGCGCAAGGAAGCAAAGGCCATCGAGTAAGGATGAGCAAGATGAGGAGGCGGTAACGCCTCCTCACACGCCGTCACCCCGGACCTGATCCGGGGTCCAGCGCGATCAAGTCCTTGATCGCAACAGACTCGTCTCACGGCGCAGACGCACCGTGGCTGGATGCCGGATCAAGTCCGGCATGACGGAAGGTATGTCAAACAAGCAGCCTGCCTACCTCACTCCGCCGCCAATCTCGCATCATCCTCAGCCGCATCCGCATCGCCGGGTGCGGTTTTTGCATCGAGATCGGGGAAAGCCACGATGCGCTTGCCGGAGAAGTCGGCATGCACCACCACAAGCTCCTTCTCTTCGAAGTAACCGAGCAGCCGCCGCGCGCGGCGGGCGGAATGGGTGCCATAGGCCCGGGCAATGCGGGCATCCGACGGGCAAGGCTCTTCACCCAGCGCCGCCTTGACGAGCAGCAGGAAAACCCCCTGCAGGTCATCGGAAACCGACATGGACAGTTCCAGCGCCTTTTCCCAGCCTTCGCTCGCCGCCATCGCCGCATCCACACCGGAGCGGGCAATCGCCACCTGTCGGCGGAATTCCGCCAGTGTCATCGGCGTGCCGGGAATGCGGCGCATACGGGCGCGCACCAGAAAATCCTGATAAAGCACGGCATCCGTGCGATAGGCCGATTGCGGATCGTCGAGAATTTCAACGAGAACCGCACCGATCTTTTCCTCACGCTCCTCCGGCGTCAGTTCCGGCTGGCCTGCACGCGGCGATTGCTCCGGTGAAGGACCGACGGCGGCGGGCGTGGAACGGGAGAGTTCGGCGAGAATATCGGTGGTCGGGCGCGGCGCGGGCGGCGTGCGGCGCACGGCGGCGCGCGTGAATTCTTCCGGATCTGGCGTGAAGATCAGGTCTTCTACATCCTGGGGCGCATCCGGCAGCGGCATCAGCTTCGGTGACGAGGAGCGCGCCGAGGTTTCCACCGCCCCGATGACAATCGGCAACGGGCGGCGCGACAGCGCCGGGCCGAGCGCCACGAAATTGCCGCGCTGCAGATCGCGGAACATTTCCGCCTGTCGCCGGTCCATGCCAAGAAGGTCAGCCGCGCGCGCCATGTCGATATCGAGGAAGGTGCGGCCCATCAGGAAGTTCGAGGCTTCCGCCGCGACGTTCTTGGCGAGCTTCGCCAGACGCTGCGTCGCGATGACGCCGGCAAGCCCGCGTTTACGCCCACGGCACATCAGATTGGTCATGGCGCCGAGCGACGCCTTGCGGGCATCCTCGGTCACCTCGCCGCCGACGGAGGGCGCAAACATCTGCGCCTCATCCACCACGACAAGTACCGGATACCAGAATTCACGATCCGCATCGAACATGCCGTTGAGGAAGGCGGCGGCGGCCCGCATCTGCTGCTCGATATCGAGGCCTTCCAGCGTCAGCACGCAGGAAACGCGGTGCTGGCGAATGCGGTTGGCAATACCGGCAAGCTCCGCCTCGGTACGCTCACCATCCACCACCACATGGCCGAACTTGTCGGAAAGCGTGACGAAATCACCCTCGGGATCGATGATGACCTGCTGCACCCATTGCGCCGATTGCTCCAGCAGCCGGCGCAAAAGATGCGACTTGCCGGAACCGGAATTGCCCTGCACCAGCAAACGTGTCGCAAGCAATTCCTCGATATCGAGCTTGGCCTGCTGCCCGCCCGATAGAGTTCCCATGTCGATGCCGACCTGCAATGTTCCGTTCCTCGTGCTGCATGCCATCCGGCCGATTCCCGTGTCGGCGGCCGAACATGCTCTTTACCAAAAAATCGCCGGTTGCGTCTGCCCCATGCCGGTAATGCACAGGCAATTGCACCGCATCTATGCGGCTCCGGATGAGACCCGCAAAAATGAAAGCCGCCTGCCGAACACATTCAGCATCAGCCCGACGATGACCAATGCAGCACCGACCACTTCGAAGACGGTAATATGCTCCGCAAAAGCGAGATAGGCGCTGACAAAACCGACAATCGGCACCAGCAATGAAAACGGTGCCACCGTTCCGGCCGGATAACGCAGAAGCAGGTAACTCCAGATGCCCGCGCCAACGATGGTCGCGCCATAGGCCATGTAGATCACCACCAAAGCCATCGTCGGCGTCGCGTTGAACAGCCCTTCCGCAATCGCATCAGGTCCCTCCACCACCAGCGAAAGCAGGATCAACGGCAGAACCGGCACAAGGCTCGTCCATGCAACAAAGGAAACCGCATTCACCTGGCCGATGCGGCGGTTGACGATGTTGCCGCAGGCCCAGGCAATGGCCGAGCCGACCCCCATCAGCAGCGGTATCAGCGCTGCCGCCGTCATCCGCTCCACGCCAATGACCGCCAGCCCGCCGAAAGCAATGATTGCGCCGACGATCTGCGAGGGCAACGGCCGCTCGCCAAGAAACACCACGGCGAGCGCCAGCGTGAAAAAGGCCTGCGACTGCATGACGAGCGAAGCGAGCCCCGCCGGCAGGCCGAGTTTGATGGCCGGGTAAAGCAGGCCGAACTGCACGAAACCCATCGCCATGCCGTAAACGATCATATGCCGCCACGGCACGTTGGGTTTCGGCAGGAAGAACACCAGGGGCACGGCCGCAAAGAGATAACGCACCCCCGTCAGAAACAATGGCGGCATATCGGCGACGCCAACCTTGATGACGACGAAGTTGAAGCCCCACAAAAACACGGTGATCAGGGCGAGAAGTATATGCGGCAATGCCATTTTGTTATGTCCGAATTTCAGGTGATCGAAGCGCTTTACGCCGAAACCGCCCTCTTCCAGCCAAAGGCTATGAGACCGGCGCCGATCAGGAGACCGCCGCCCGTGCGGTTGACGATGCGCTGAACCTTCGGCTTGCGGATCGTATTGCGGGCAGCACTTGCCAGAAGTCCATAAAGCGCCGCATTGACAGTGGCAAGCACCAGGAACGTCACCTCGAAAATCAGCACCTGCGGCCAGAAGGGCAATGTCGGCACCAGAAACTGCGGCAGGAAGGCCACAAAGAACACGATGCTCTTCGGGTTCAGCGCGGTGACGATATAGGCATGCAGGAAAATCTTGAGCGGCCTTTCGCGACCGGTCACGCCCGTCCCTTCCGCGCCCTCGCCGCTGACCGGTGAACGCCACAGCTTGATGCCGAGATAGATGAGGTAAGCCGCACCGATCCATTTCAGCCCGGTGAAAAGCGCCGCCGATGTGGCAAGCAGCGCGCCTAACCCCAGCATCGAGGCCGTCATGGCGGTAAAATCACCAAGCGCCACGCCCGTCACCGTCGCCGTGCTCGCCTTGCGGCCATGGCCGAGCGCGTAGGAAATCACCAGCAGGATCGTCGGTCCCGGAATGGCAAGCATGATGGCGGATGCGGCCACGAAGGCCAGCCAGTTTTCCAATGGCATGATGGGTCTCCTCTATCCCGAGTCTTGAGCAAGCCACGGAAAATGTTTCGCTTCAAGCCGGATTTTACAAACCGTGCAGCGCGCTTGTAACAACCCGAAAAACGTCCCTGTAGTATCTTCGCCGCCGCCGGCGGGCAAAGTTGGATACGGCCCCTCCCGCATGTCTGCGCGGGAGAGGCCGTCACATCAAAACCGGGGTGCCCAGTGTGGAACCTCCCAATCCCGCCGTCGCTTTACGCGCGAGGGGTCAAGGCCGATATCGACCAGAAGGCGCTCCGGCAGATCGGCAGGATCAGTCGGCGGCGCACGCGGCACCAGTGCGGCAACGAGAACCGCCTTCAGGGTTTTCCAGACGCCGAATGTGACGAACAAGCGATCGACCGCATCCGGCAGCGCATATGCTACCAATGGTTGATTTTTCTGCATGGGGAATCCATCCCGGCGCGGCAAAGCGGCCAGGTCCTTTATCGATGGAAAACGACATGCCGGAAGCGCGGACGCAGCAGCAGGGGCCACGCGGACGCACGATCACATGTCGAACAAAGTGAAAATGCCAAACGGCAAGGAAATCAGGCTTTAAGCCTTATCGGAGGGAGATGCCTCGGGTGACGTAACCGCAGGACATCATGCCGGAAAGGCCTGACATGCCGTTAAGGCGTATATTCATATGATCAGTCATTCCACGCCTCCATTTATAGCGGTTACAGACGAGGAGCATCTTACACAAGAACTACGGCGCGACAAGTGGTCGCAATCTCGAATTGCAAAAGACGGATAAATTAGATGCAAAAATACAACAGGCTTTCAGACCGACGAAACACTGAGGCCAAAACCCTGCATCAATCGCCGCGTGGCGAAGTCGGGCTTGCCTGAGGTGAAGACGGCAAAGTCAAAACCATCGGGATGTTCCGCATCCTGTGGCAGCGGCACCAGATGGCGCGCGCGCCGGGCAATCGCCTCGGCGGGGTCGAGCCAGTCCACCGGCCAGGGGGCCAGCCTGCGAAACACATTCGCCATGAAGGGATAATGGGTGCAAGCAAGAACGACGATGTCGGTGCGCTTGCCATCGCTGTCGATGAAGCAGGGTTCGATTTCGGCAAGCACGGCTTCGTCGGATACAGGCTCACCCCTGATCCAGCTTTCGGCCATGCGCGCCAGATTTTCCGAGCCGACGAGACGGACATGGCACTGGGTGGCGAAGGACTGGATAAGATCACGCGTATAAGCACGCTTGACGGTGCCCGGCGTCGCCAGCACGGAAACAAGGCCGGAACGGGTGCGCTCGGCGGCGGGCTTGATGGCGGGCACAGTGCCAACGAAGGTCATCTGCGGAAAGCGGGCGCGAAGGTCGGCCCCGGCCAGCGTGAAGGCGGTGTTGCAGGCGATGACGCAGACTTCGGGACTATAGTCTTCAAGCAGCTTTTCGAAGAGCGAAAGGATGCGCGCCTTCAACGCCTCCTCTTCCCAGCCGCCATAGGGAAAACCCGCATCATCGGCCACATAGATGAAACCGCGCTCGGGCATCAGCACCCGCGCCTCGCGCAGCACGGTCAGCCCGCCAATGCCGGAATCAAACACCAGCACCGGTTTCAGCACATCGGCTGCGGCCTCACTCGTCTTCAGCATTCTCCCCGGTTCCTTTCGGCAATGTTCCCTCTGCCGTTCCCGCCCGGCCTGCCTGCTTTGGCCATTGCCGGGGAAAACGGTCGAGCGAATTGATCACGCCACGGACAACACTGATTTCCTGCTCGGAAAAACCGCGTCTCGACAGCACCGCGCGCAGGTTGTCGACCATTTTCGGCTTTTTTTCGGGCGGATGGAAATAACCGCGCGCATCGAGCGCCTCCTCGATATGCTCGAACAGGCCAAAGACCTGTTCCTTGGTCGAAGGCCGCTGCTCGACAGACTGGAAAAGCGTTTCGCCCAGATCGTCCATGCCGGATTTCATCCATTCATAGGACATCAAAAGCACGGCCTGCGCGATGTTAAGCGAGGCGAAAGCGGGATTGACCGGAAATGTCACGATCTCGTCGGCCAGCGCCACTTCCTCATTGGTAAGACCCCAGCGCTCGCGCCCGAACAGGATGCCGGTTCTCTCCCCCGTCTTGAACTTTGCACGCAGCGTCTCGGCGGCGGTGACCGGAGCACGGACCGGCTTGAACCCGTAACGCTCACGCGCGGTCGTCGCATAGACGAAGTTCAGGTCCTTGATCGCCTCTTCCAGCGTCTCAAACACCTTCGTGCCATCAATGACATGATCCGCCTTGGAAGCGGCGGCGCGGGCCTTCTCGCTCGGCCAGCCATCGCGCGGGTTGACCAGGCGCAATTCGGCGAGCCCGAAATTGGCCATCGCCCGCGCCACCATGCCGATATTTTCGCCGAGCTGCGGTTCGACCAGAATGATCGCCGGGCCTTCCGCCACAAGTTCAAGCTCGCTGTTTGTGCCTGCCATCGTCGTTTGTCCGTGTGTTGAAGCGTCGCATCGGTTTTCGAGCCGATGCGCTAAAGCGCGCTTCACTGGCACAGATCGGCGCTAAAATCAAAGGCGGAGGGATGCAAGCACCCCTCACTCCCCCTTGATAATCGTTGCCATCTCTTCGCGCAGCGAATCCCTGCCCTCATCGCCAACGCGATGAATATCGCTGATGACCGACCGGCCATCTTCCTCGACGACATCGAAATGCACTTCGTCAACCGTCGCCTTCATCTCGGCCTCGTCCATGCAGGCCCAGAGTTTGAACTTTGCGGTCACGTCGGTCACACCGTCCTTGACCGCGCCCGGCGTCACCGACACATCCTCGAGCGGGCAACCATCCTGCGAGTTCGTCACAACATCGTAACCGAAGGGATCGCCCTTCTCGCCACTCTCGGCCTCATAGGCGGGCTTCTTGGAGGCTTCGCGATATTGCGCGACGAAATCCTTGCTGAACAGGCTGGTCAACATGTCCTCATCGAAGATGTATTTCCAGTTCTCGGCATCGCCGGACCAGTTCTTCACGGTGATATCCATCACCTTCTGGACGGGATCGGCAGGGCCTGCCGCAAGGGCGCTGTGGGAAAAGAGGACGGCGGCAGTCAGAAGCAGAAAATTCCGCATGATGTGATCCCGGGATTAGCCAAAAAGGCGGGCGAAGCGATTCGCCTGACTGTATTCCGGCATTATGGTTTGGCAATGCGCAAAGCGTTATTGCGCTGCGCCAAAAAAGCGCCCCCCATGGCTTTGCCTCAGGCGCGTGCGATGCTATAGCCGCACCGGATATTTTTCCGACTATTGGCGTCAACAGGCGCCACAGCTTCGAAGGTGAGGAATTCATGGCAAAGATCAAGGTAGCCAATCCGGTCGTCGATCTCGACGGCGACGAAATGACCCGTATCATCTGGCAGCTCATCAAGGACAAGCTGATCCTGCCTTACCTCGATCTCGATATCGAATATTACGACCTCTCGGTTGAAAACCGCGACGCCACCAACGACCAGGTTACCGTTGATGCTGCGCACGCCATCAAGAAGCATGGCGTCGGCATCAAATGCGCCACCATCACCCCGGATGAAGCCCGCGTCGAGGAATTCGGCCTGAAGCAGATGTGGAAGAGCCCGAACGGCACGATCCGCAACATTCTGGGCGGCGTCATCTTCCGCGAGCCGATCATCTGCAAGAACGTTCCGCGCCTCGTTCCCGGCTGGACCAAGCCGATCGTCGTCGGCCGTCACGCTTTCGGCGACCAGTACAAGGCAACCGATTTCAAGTTCCCCGGCAAGGGCAAGCTGACCATCAAGTTCGTCGGTGAAGACGGCCAGGTCATCGAAAAGGACGTCTTCGACGCTCCGAGCGCCGGCGTGGCACTTGCCATGTACAACCTCGATGAATCGATCCGCGAATTCGCCCGCGCCTCCATGAACTATGGCCTGATGCGCAAGTGGCCGGTTTACCTCTCCACGAAGAACACCATCCTCAAGGCCTATGACGGCCGCTTCAAGGATATCTTCGAAGAAGTTTACCAGAACGAGTTCAAGAAGCAGTTCGACGAAATCGGCATCATCTATGAACACCGCCTGATCGACGACATGGTCGCTTCCGCGCTGAAGTGGTCCGGCGGCTACATCTGGGCCTGCAAGAACTACGACGGCGACGTGCAGTCCGATACGGTTGCGCAGGGCTTCGGCTCGCTCGGCCTGATGACCTCCGTTCTTCTGTCTCCCGATGGCCGCACGGTCGAAGCCGAAGCCGCACACGGCACGGTGACGCGCCACTACCGCCAGCACCAGAAGGGCCAGGAAACCTCGACCAATTCGATCGCATCGATCTTCGCCTGGACCCGTGGCCTCGCCCACCGCGCCAAGCTGGACGACAATGCCGAGCTGGCGAAGTTCGCGGCAACGCTTGAAACCGTCTGCGTCGACACCGTCGAAAGCGGCTTCATGACCAAGGATCTGGCGCTCCTCATCGGGCCGGACCAGCCCTGGCTCTCCACCACCGCCTTCCTCGACAAGATCGATGAAAACCTCAAGAAGGCGATGGCGGCTTAAGCCTCCTCACTCGGCAGTTTTAAAACCCGGCCTCAGCGCCGGGTTTTTTCATGCGCGCCGCAGAGCTGGAAAATCATCGTCGCTGCGCGTGCCGATCGAACCCTTATCTCCGCTTCCGCCGGAAGGCCGATAGCGCCGGTGGCGCGCCTGATCTGCAAATCCCCCACCAGAAGCGACAGCCAGATTTCCGCAGGCTCTTCCGAAGCGTCGGTGCATTTGACACCCTGTTTTTCCAACGCTTGAAAATAAGCGGCGAGTTTCGGCATGACACGGTCACGCCCTTTCTCCGCCAGAAACGCGCCAAGCGCGGCATCAACGCCCGCTTCCGCCGCCGCAACACGATTGAGCAGCACGGCCCGTTCTCCCAGCAGCATCAACAGGAGATCCGCTCCGAAGCGGGAGAGTTCCGCCACGCCATCCGCCGCCTCCGCCGATGGCAATATCAGCCTTGCCGCATTTTCTTCGACCATGGCTTCATAAAGCCCGGCCTTGCCGCCGAACCAGCCATACAGCGTCTCCTTGGAAGACCTGCTCACCTTTGCCAGCGCCTGCATGGAAAACGCGGCATAACCGTCCTCGGCAAGCATGGTGAAGGCATGCTCGATAATTTCACGCCGGCGTACTTCCCTGCTCTCGCTTCGCATTCGCGCTCCTTGACAAAAACCGTACATATGCGTACGGAATAACCGTACGCATATGTACGGTTATTCTATGGAGATTTTCATGTCCAGCTCATTTCTGCATGCCATAACAATAAAGCACTTTCCCGCGCTGGGGCCGGCAAGAGAAGCGGCATGTTTCGCACTGCGCCTCTTTGCGCCCATGACCCTTGGCATAATGGCCGGCTTCTTCTTCGCCTTCAGCAATCCCGTCATGATGGCGTTCCAGCAACTGGAAGCGGATATTTTCACCCAGGCGTTTAATGGCATCAACGTCAGCGTCCGCAACGGCATCTTCTTTGCGGCCTTCTTTGTTCCGCTCGCCGCCCTTCTTGGTGCGTCACTTGTCGACCGCGACAGCCGGCTGCTGTGGGTGTCGGCCTTGATCATCTACACAATCGTCGTGATCCAGACCCGCTTGGTCAATGTTCCCATCAACGAGTTTTTCAAGACGGTTTCGGCCGAAATACCGAGCGACTGGCAGGAGCTGCGTGACCGGTGGGCACTTTCCAACCTCATCCGCATCGTACTCACGGGCATCGCCTTTCTTCTCGCACTGCTTGCCGCCACGAGACATGGCGAAAGACGTACGGCTGATTGACCCACCACAAACCCGGCACTTCGCGGCGCATTGCTGAAAAGCGCGCCAGCAGGCGGTGCGAAATGCCAGACAACAAAAACCCGGCCGCAACGTCGGGTTTCTTTTTTTGTTCACAGTATCTTGATTAGACGTTGCACTAGGCGCAAACTTCGATTCCGCACAGTGCCGCGGCCAGCATAACAATAAGACAAAGCTGAAACAGCATTTACTCACGTATAACTTGCCCGGCACAGTCAGAATTTCATCGGAGCGTCGACGCAATCTTAAAAGACGCGCAAATGACGCTGCGGACTATAAAAATGCACCGTGACAGCAAGAAATCCGCACCGGTTTCTCATGATGCTTCGGCGATTTTGCTTGGGGAGGCAAAGCCATGAGTGAATTGATCTTCTACACCAATCCCATGTCGCGCGGTCGCATCGCGCGCTGGATGCTCGAGGAAGTCGGCGTTCCGTACAAAACGGAAATACTGGGCTTCGAAACCTCGATGAAGTCGCCCGCCTATCGGCTGATAAATCCGATGGCCAAGGTGCCCGCCATCAAACACGGCGATACCATCGTCACCGAGGCGGCGGCAATCTGCGCTTATCTTGCCGATGCCTTTCCCGGCGCCAACCTCGCACCGACGCCGAAGGCACGCGGGCTCTATTATCGCTGGATGTTCTTCGCCGCTGGCCCGCTGGAAATGGCGGCCAGCATGAAGGCAATGGGTTTCGAAGTGCCAAAGGAAAAGCTGCGCATGGCCGGCTGCGGCAGCTATGCGGACGTAATGAACACGCTGGAACGCGCCGTCAGCGAAAACCGTTTCATCGCCGGCGACCTCTTCACGGCGGCGGATGTCTATGTCGGTGCCCATGTCGGCTGGGGCCTGCACTTCGGCACGATCGAGAAACGCCCGGCCTTTATCGACTACATGTCGCATCTGACCGATCGCCCGGCCTTCAAGCGGGCAGCCCAGCTGGATGAAGAAGCCGCGAAGGATTTACAGGCAACGGGATAAACCACCCGCCCCTGTTGCAACGACTGAACCATAACCGGTCCGGACCTCGCTTGTCGGACCGGTCCTGGCAACGGATCACGCCCCGGATTGGCTAAGCGGCTCTCCGACCTCTATCGCATGCCCATCCGGATCGTAAAAGCGAAACACCCTCTGTCCCCAGGCCTGCCGCTCGAGAGGGTGGATAAGCTTCACATGCGGTGCGATATTTCGAAAAGCCGCATCAACATCCGCATGTTCGAAATAAAGCAGCATGTTTCGTCTGCCATAGGGTTCCTCCGTAGCCTGCGATGTCCGCCAGACCGTCTCCTCAAGCGACCGCCCCTCATGGATCGCAAAGCCGCTTTCAAAGAGAACGAAGTTCCCGAAATCCTGCAATACCGCCAGGCCGATCCTGTCACGATAAAACTCTTTGGAGCGGCTGATATCACGCACGAAAGGAATGGGATTTACAAAACGCATTGCATTCCCTCCACCATGTCCCCGGCGCTCAACATTCCGAGCCCTCTGCTCCCAGTCCTTGAGGGCTTAAACAAAAAAGGCGGGGTAAAACCCCGCCTCTTTAATTCTTCCAGATCATGCCGCCAGCGCCGCGGCCACCGCTTCGATGGCCTCCTGCGCCTTAGCGCCATCAGGGCCGCCGGCCTGCGCCATATCGGGGCGTCCACCGCCGCCCTTGCCGCCAAGGGCTGCGGAAGCGGTGCGGACAATGTCAACGGCGCTGAAACGGGCCGTCAGATCTTCGGTCACGGCAGCGACAGCGCTTGCCTTGCCATCATCGGAAACGGCAATCAGCAGCACGACGCCGGAACCGAGATTGGCCTTGGCTTCATCGGCAAGACCCTTGAGGTCCTTGGCGTCGATGCCGGACAGGGATTTTGCGAGGAAATTGACGCCCGCAACCTGCTGGACATCATTTGCACCGGCATCCGAAGAACCGCCACCCATGGCAAGTTTCCTGCGGGCATCCGCAAGCTCGCGCTCCAGCTTCTTGCGTTCGTCTAGAAGGCCCTCGACACGCGACAGCACATCGCCCGGCTGCACCTTAAGCGACGAGGCCAGCGCCTTCACCCGCTCATCCTGCTCGGCAAGATAGGCAAGCGCACCCTGCCCCGTGACGGCTTCAAGACGGCGCACGCCCGCACCGACGGCGCTTTCGCCGAGAATGCGTATGAGGCCGATCTGGCCGGTGGCCGCAACATGGGTGCCGCCGCAAAGCTCAACGGAATAGGGTCGGTTGGCCTTCGCCCCCTGCACGCCGGTACCCATGGACACGACGCGAACCTCATCGCCGTATTTTTCGCCGAACAGAGCCATCGCGCCCTCGGCAATGGCGTCGTCAACGCTCATCAGGCGTGTGACAACCGGCGAATTCTGCAGCACGATCTCGTTTGCCATTTCCTCGACGACCTTCAGCTCCTCGGCCGACATCGGCTTTGGATGCGAAACGTCGAAACGCAGGCGCTCGGGCGCAACCAGCGAACCCTTCTGGGCCACATGCGTGCCCAGCACCTCGCGCAACGCCTCATGCAGCAGATGCGTGGCGGAGTGGTTGGCGCGCAGACGGGAGCGACGCTCATGATCCACCGTCAGCTGCACGGCCTCGCCAAGCTTGAAGCCACCCTTGGAAAC
Organism: Agrobacterium tumefaciens; assembly: GCA_025560025.1. Lineage (NCBI taxonomy): Bacteria > Pseudomonadati > Pseudomonadota > Alphaproteobacteria > Hyphomicrobiales > Rhizobiaceae > Agrobacterium > Agrobacterium tumefaciens. The sequence continues at coordinate 1,560,338 of CP048485.1, forward strand.
GACGCCCGTATGCACGAAGAGACCTTCACCCTTCTTCTGCGTATCGGAAACGGCAAAGGTGCCATTGTCGGACGAGATCACGCCGGTATCACCCATCTGGCCACCCGACTCGCCATAAAACGGCGTCTGGTTGACGACGATCTGCACCGTCTCGCCATCGGCGGCGCTGTCAACCGACTTGCCATCCTTGACGATCGCCTGGATGACGCCTTCGGCGGTTTCCGTGTCATATCCCAGGAACTCACTCGCGCCGAATTTTTCCTTCAGCTCGAACCAGACGGTTTCGGTCGCCTTGTCGCCGGAGCCGGCCCAATGCGAGCGAGCTTCCGCCTTCTGGCGCTCCATGGCATCGGTGAAACCGGAAATATCGACACCGATTTCGCGGGCGCGCAGCGCGTCCTGCGTCAGATCGAGCGGGAAGCCATAGGTGTCATAAAGCTTGAAGGCGGTCTCGCCGTCCAGCATGTCGCCCTTGTGCAGGGTCGAGGTCGCGTCGGACAGAAGCGAAAGGCCACGCTCCAGCGTCTTGCGGAAACGGGTTTCCTCGAGCTTCAGCGTCTCGGAAATCAGCGCCTCGGCGCGCACCAGCTCCGGATAGGCGCGGCCCATCTGCTGCACCAATGCCGGCAAAAGCTTGTAGATCAGCGGCTCGCGCGCGCCGAGAAGCTCGGCATGGCGCATGGCGCGGCGCATGATGCGGCGCAGAACATAACCACGGCCTTCGTTCGACGGCAGAACGCCATCGGCGATCAGGAACGCCGAAGAGCGCAGATGGTCGGCGATGACCCGGTGGCTGGCGCGCTTTTCGCCTTCCGCCGGAACGCCGGTCGCTTCAACGGAGGCCGAAATCAGCGCCCGGAACAGATCGGTGTCGTAATTGTCGTGTTTGCCCTGCAACAGCGCGGAAATACGCTCAAGACCCATGCCGGTGTCGATGGACGGACGCGGCAGGTCGATGCGCTCTTCCTTCGTCAGCTGCTCATATTGCATGAAGACGAGGTTCCAGATTTCGATGAACCGGTCGCCATCCTCTTCCGGCGAGCCGGGCGGGCCGCCCCAGATATGATCGCCATGGTCGTAGAAGATTTCCGAACAGGGACCACAGGGACCGGTATCGCCCATCGCCCAGAAATTGTCGCTGGTCGGAATGCGGATAATGCGGTCGTCGGAGAAACCGGCAATCTTCTTCCAGAGGTTAAAGGCCTCATCGTCGGTGTGATAGACGGTGACCAGCAGACGGTTGCGGTCGATGCCGAATTCCTTGGTGATCAGGTTCCAGGCATGGGTGATCGCCTCTTCCTTGAAATAATCGCCGAAAGAGAAATTGCCGAGCATTTCGAAGAAGGTATGGTGGCGTGCCGTATAACCGACATTGTCCAGATCATTATGCTTGCCGCCGGCGCGCACGCATTTCTGCGCCGAGGCGGCCGTGGAATAGGGACGGCTTTCGAGACCGGTGAAGACGTTCTTGAACTGCACCATGCCCGCATTGGTAAACATCAGTGTCGGATCGTTGCGCGGCACCAGCGGGCTGGAGGGCACGACCTCGTGTCCGTTCTTCTTGAAGTAGTCGAGAAAGGTCGACCGAATTTCATTCACACCGCTCATGCCCACACACCGCTCACAGCTGGAGTCCATCATTACCATCGGAAACGATGGCTTTATTGCAAAATCACTGGCTTTTATCGTTCGCACCCTGCCCTGTCCAGCCATGGAGGCGAAGCAAGACATATAGGCAAATAAAAAGGGCCCCGCGAAGAAAAATCGCACGGCCCTTTTTGATCTATACAAGTTCAGGGAAGTCTGCGGGCGGCGATGCCCGAGACTTCACGGAAAGGCATCAGCCTTCGTCGTTGCCGTCGTCGCCTTCGCCGGCGTCCGGGCCGCCATTCTGCAGGAAGCGGTCGGCGATCAGACCGGCATTCTGGCGCAGCGCCAGTTCGATCTCATTTGCCGTTTCCGGATTGTCACGCAGGAAGGTCTTGGCGTTTTCACGCCCCTGCCCCAGACGCTGGCTGTTATAGGAGAACCAGGCACCGGATTTTTCGACGATGCCGGCCTTGACGCCGAGATCGACAAGCTCGCCGGTCTTGGAAACACCCTCGCCATACATGATGTCGAATTCCACCTGCTTGAAGGGCGGCGCCATCTTGTTCTTGACGACCTTCACGCGGGTCTGGTTGCCGACAACCTCTTCGCGTTCCTTGACGGCGCCGATGCGGCGGATATCGAGACGAACCGAAGCGTAGAATTTCAGCGCATTGCCGCCCGTCGTCGTTTCCGGCGAACCGAACATGACGCCGATCTTCATGCGGATCTGGTTGATGAAGATCACCATGCACTTGGACTTGGAGATCGAGGCTGTCAACTTACGCAGCGCCTGGCTCATCAAACGCGCTTGAAGACCCGGCAGGCTATCGCCCATCTCGCCTTCGATTTCGGCCCGCGGGGTCAGCGCCGCAACCGAGTCCACGACCAGCACGTCAACGGCGCCGGAGCGCACCAGCGTATCGGTGATTTCCAGAGCCTGCTCGCCCGTATCCGGCTGCGAGATCAAAAGGCCCTGCAAATCCACACCGAGCTTGCGGGCATAGACCGGGTCGAGCGCATGCTCGGCATCCACGAAGGCGCAGATACCGCCCTTCTTCTGGGCTTCCGCAATCGTCTGCAATGCCAGCGTGGTTTTACCGGAGCTTTCCGGACCGTAAATCTCAACGATACGCCCCTTCGGCAGGCCGCCGATACCGAGCGCAATATCCAGGCTGAGCGAACCCGTCGAAACGGTCTCCACCTCAACCACGTTTTCATTGGAACCGAGCTTCATGATCGATCCCTTGCCGAACGACCGTTCGATCTGGGAGAGCGCCGCTTCCAGTGCCTTGCTTTTATCCACCGATTTATCCTCTACGAGACGCAAAGAATTTTGTGCCATCCGAACCACCTTTAGGTTATTGAAGCCGCACAGGCAATGAAGCAGTATGGAAATGGTATGTACTCTATTTGTTCTCATTCCGCAAGGCTGAGCCAGCACATTGAAAACAAATAGGGATAAGTCGTTTGTTCTGCTTTCGTTTTTCCGTGCGCGGCCCATCGCCGCAAACCGGATGCGAGGTCAGGAAGACACCATTTTAGGCCGAATCGTCCGGTCTTTCCATCCGCCAGAGAGGGAAACGCAAGCGTGAAGAAAATACTCGTTCTGGGCGGCGCGCATATCGACAGGCGCGGCATGATCGAGGCGGAAACGACGCCCGGCGCCAGCAATCCCGGCTCGTGGATGGAAGAGGCCGGGGGCGGCGGTTTCAATGCGGCCCGCAATCTCTCCCGGCTCGGTTTTCAGGTCCGCATCATTGCCCCGCGCGGTGGCGACGTCACCGGCGAAGCCGTGGCGGAGGCCGCAAGGCAGGCGGGTGTGGAAGACACGCCCTTCACCTTCCTCGACCGCCGCACGCCGAGCTATACCGCCATTCTGGAGCGTGACGGCAATCTGGTCATCGCGCTTGCCGATATGGACCTCTACAAGCTCTTCACCCCGCGCCGCCTGAAGGTGCGTGCCGTGCGCGAGGCGATCACCGCGAGCGACTTTCTGCTCTGCGACGCCAATCTGCCGGAGGATACGCTGACGGCGCTCGGCCTCGTTGCCCGCGCCTGCGAAAAGCCGCTTGCGGCCATCGCCATTTCGCCCGCCAAGGCGGTGAAGCTGAAAGGCGCGCTCGCCGATATCCATATGCTTTTCATGAATGAGGCCGAGGCCCGCGCCCTGACGGGGCAAACGGCCGCCAATGTCCGCGACTGGCCAGAAATCCTGCGCAAGGCCGGACTTGCCGGCGGCATCGTCACCCGTGGCGCCAGCGAAGTCGTCGCCTTCAAAGGGACGGAAACGGCGATCCTCCACCCGCCCCTGATCCGCGAGGTCAAGGACGTAACCGGCGCCGGCGACGCCATGGCCTCCGGTTATCTCGCGGCGATCGCCGGCGGCAAAACGATCGCAGAAGCATTGCGGCTGGGAGCCGCAGCGGCGGCCATCACCGTGCAATCGCCCTTCGCGACCGCCCAAGACCTATCAAAAGACAGTGTCGAGGCCATGTTGGGGCTTGTCCCCGAAGCCGAAATGCTGGCATGAACCCGTTTTAAGAACCTGGAACAGACAGAATGACCCGCCCCATCTCCCCGCTCCTGCCCATCGTTTATTCGCAAGAAGTCGCCGCCGCCAAGCAGCGCGGCGCACCGATCGTGGCGCTCGAATCGACCATCATCACCCATGGCATGCCCTATCCCGGCAATATCGAGATGGCCGAAAGCGTCGAGCAGATCATCCGCGATCAGGGTGCTGTTCCGGCAACCATCGCCGTCATTCACGGCACCCTGCATATCGGCCTTGAGAAGAACCAGCTGGAAGCGCTGGCAAAGACCACCGACGCCATGAAGGTCTCGCGCGCCGACATCGCCTTCGCGATCGCCGAGCGCCGCACCGGCGCCACCACGGTGGCCGCCACCATGATCGCCGCCGCCCGCGCCGGTATCCGCGTTTTCGCCACCGGCGGCATTGGCGGCGTGCACAAGGGCGCGGAAGAGACCTTCGACATCTCCGCCGATCTGACCGAGCTTGCGAAAACCGGCGTGATTGTCGTCTGCGCCGGTGCCAAGGCGATCCTCGATATTCCGAAGACGCTCGAGGTTCTCGAAACCAATGGCGTGCCTGTTGTCACTTTCGGCTCGGAAGAATTCCCGGCTTTCTGGTCGCGCTCCTCCGGCCTGCCGAGCCCGCTCTCGCTCAACAGCCCGGCGGCCATCGCCAATTTCCAGGTGACCCGCGAACAACTCGGCATCGATGGCGGCATGCTGGTGGCCAATCCCGTGCCGGAAGAGGATGAAATTCCGCGCGAGGAAATGGAAATCTACATCAACCGCGCCATCTCCCATGCCGAACGTGACGACATCACCGGCAAGCAAGTCACTCCCTACCTGCTCGGCGACATCTTCCGCCTGACGGATGGCCGCAGCCTCGAGACCAATATTGCGCTGGTGCGCAACAATGCGCAGCTGGCCGCCGAGATCGCCGTGGCGCTGAACTGAGGACACACATCTCCTCTTCCTGCCGTTCGGCAGCGGACCCCAAACGGAGCGCTGTCGGGGCTTTCGAGGCTGGAACAAACACGTCCCCCGTCATGCTCGGGCCTGTCCCGAGCATCTACTACGTCTCGACTGGAGGAAACGTGATTAGATCCTCGCCTCAAGGGCGAGGATGACGTCGCGTATTTGGAAAACTTGCATCAACAAAAAGGCCCGGAGAGCTTGCGCTTCCGGGCCTTTGTTTTTCCTGTCGAACCCGATCAGTTCTGGGCGACCGGCTTCACCAGCGGCGTCACGCGGCGGATGGTGACGCGGCGGTTCTGCTGTTCCGGGCCGAGCGTCTGAACCTTCAGGTAACGCTCGCCATAGCCTTGGGTCGCGAGGTTTTCCGGCGGAATGCCGTAAACATCGGTCAGGACATTGGCGACGGAAGCGGCGCGTTCGTCGGAAAGAACAAGGTTGCTTTCATCCGAACCGACGGCGTCGGTATGGCCTTCGATGAGGAAGGTTTCACCGGGGTTCTTGTCCAGCGCCTTGTTGATCGCATCCGCCACCTTGCGCAGCGAACGGGCTTGCGCCATCGGAATTTCGGCGCTGCCGGTTGCGAAGGTGATCGTATCGAGGTCGATACGGCGCACCTTGTCGCGGATACGGGCCGAATAACGCACTTCATCCAGCGAGTAGACACGTTCCACAGGCTCGACCGGCGGCTGCTCCAGGAAGCGATAATAATCGCGGTCGGGATCGCTCGACGTGTCGATGATGTAGTCGCGAACGGGAATCCGCAGGCGCATCGGCGGCAGGTCGAGACCCGGATCGCGATAGACATAATCACGGTCGGGATCGTCCATCAGATCGGGCGCATAGAACAGCACATATTCCCGACCACGATCATCGATGCGCGAGCGCTGGATCACGTCGCCATAGCGGTTGCGGATCGTCACGACCTGCGTGCCATCCCGGCGCTCGACCGTTTCGCGGACACGGCCGCCGGGCAGACGCTCGTAATAGGGCTCGCCGCCATCGCGGATGAAGCGCTGGTTGTCGTCGCCGCGCACCACAACGCGATCGCCAAATTGCAGGATGATCGGTGCATCGCGGTCCCGGTCACGCGGACGGCCTTCACGCGGTTGCCATTCGCGCACGCCTTCCGGCCGTTCATATTGCGGGCGACGATCGACACGTTCGCCCTGCTGGGAGGTGATGGCCTCCATCTTGACGGGCGGCGGCGGGGCCTTGCCTTCGGCCGCACCGGCGCGCTGCGCTTCGGCGTCGGAGGTTGGAACCTTCACATCACCGGCCTGTTCGCGTTCACGACGGCGTTCCTCGCGGGTCTGGCGGTTGCCGGAGCGTTCCACTTCCTTGTCGCTGTCGAGAACGGCGGCGCCCTTGTCGACAGGCAGGATAACGGTGTCAGCAGTCTTGGACGGATCCTTGGCGATCGCCTTGGCCTTGTCCAGCTCCTCCTTCGTCATCGCAGGCGCTTCGGTCTGCGGGATCGCGACCTGATTGGGAACGGGTTCGCCGGCAGGCGCCTGCCCGGTCGTCGCACCGCTTGGCGGCGGTGGCGTCGGCGTGCCCGGCAGCGGGGCCGCAGGCTCGGTCTTGCCCTGGCCTTCTACCGGCGGCTTTTCGGAGGGCTGCTGGCCCGGTGCGGGGTTGGGCTGCGCCTCCGGTGCCGGCGGACGTGCGGGCGTGGGCGCTTCGGTCGGAACCGGTGCTTCCTTCGCGGCAGGTTCCGGGGCTGCCGGTTTTTTCTCCGGAACGGGTTTTTCAGCCGGCTCGGCTTTCTGTTCCGGGGCCTTTTCCTCTACCTGCCGCTTTTTGCCGGGCGCCGGTTCGCGGGGCTTGGCCGGCTGCTCGGCATTTTCGGGGCTTGCTGCAGGCTGTTCGGCCGCCGGCTCCTTCGCCCGTTCCTTGCGCGGACGTTCAGGGCGCTGCTCGCCCTCACCCGCGGGCTGTTCGGCCCGCTCGGGTTTGCGCGGACGCTCCTTCGGCTGCTGTTCGGCCGGTGCGGCCTCGGGAGCTGCCTCCTTCTGGCGGGCGGGACGCTGTTCGCCCTCACCCTGCGGCTCCTGCGCCCGGCGCGGGCGCTCCTGCGGCTGTTCGGCTGGCGCAGGCTCAGGGCGGGCTTCGCGCTGCTGCGGCTCGCGCTGGGGTTCCGGCTGCGCTTCACGCTGGGGTTCGCGTTGCGGCTCGGCTTCGGCCTTCGGCTCCGGCGGGCGCTCACGCGGCGGTTCCGGCGTTTGCTCCTGCTTCTGCGGCTCGGCCTGGGGCTGCGCCTCCTCGGCCTGCTTGCGCTGCTTGCGCAGAAGCTCTTCCGGATTCTGCTCTTCTGCAGGCTGCCCTTCCGGTTGCGCCTGCGCCAGAATCAGCGGGGTCTGCGACTGGAGAGCGTGAGACTGGGGCATCTGCGTCTGCGCCCGCGCGGCGCCGGCAAAACCGGCCGCGGCCGGTTCCACCGCAATCGCCAGCGACATGAGGGGGAAAACCACCCCCGTCAGCAATGTGTTCTTCTTCAGCATCGGTGCTTCCTCATCTGCCAATCGTTATGCGTCGCTTATACCGCGACATCGTAAAATCCGGCCGCGCGTGCAGGCGCTGGTCAACGCCTTGCACACGCTTCGGTTCCCATGATGACCAAACCCTTCTGTACCGGAAATGAACAGATCAAGGCGTTTTCGTGATAGCTTGGCGACGGAATCGCGATCACTAATATTGCGGTTGCATTTTTTGACCAACCGGATGAATAATCTGAGCCGCGCTGAAGGCCGCAGCCGGTATAATCCGTTCTGCCGCGCCCAGCGCTCAAGGCGTCCGCACTGACAACAACAACAGACTGCGGATGAACGACCAAAAGAGAGGATCGAAATGCCTATTTCCACCCGTCTGCTCGCAGCCGTATCGATTGCCGCCATCTCGCTGTTTTCCGGCGCCGCCCTCGCGCAGGACAAGATTGTCATCGGCACCGAAGGCGCCTACCCGCCCTTCAACAATCTTGAAGCCGACGGCACGCTGACCGGCTTCGACATCGACATCGCCAAGGCGCTCTGCGTCGAAATGAAGGCCGAATGCACCTTCGTCACCAATGACTGGGACGGCATCATTCCGGCCCTGCAGGCCAAGAAATTCGATGCCATCATTGCATCCATGTCGATCACGCCCGAGCGTCTCGAGAAGGTCGACTTCTCCAAGAAATATTACAACACGCCGCCGGCCATCGCCGTGCCGAAGGATTCGCCGATCAAGTCCGTCGATGATCTCAAGGGCAAGTCGCTCGGCGCACAGGGCTCCACCACCCACTCCAACTATGCCGAAAAGCATTTCCCGGGTTCCGACGTGAAGATGTACCCGACCGCCGATGAATATAAGCTCGATATCGCCAATGGCCGTATCGATGCCGTTATCGACGATATCGTTGTCCTGTCTGAATGGCTGAAGACGGATGCGGGCAAGTGCTGCAAGATCCTGACGCCGCTTCCGGTCGATGTCGAGATCAACGGCAATGGCGCGGGCGTTGCCGTTCGCAAGGGTGATACGGCGCTTGCCGACAAGTTTACCGCCGCCATCGCCGGTATCCGCGCCAACGGAAAATATCAGGAAATCAACAAAAAATACTTCGATTTCGACGTTTACGGCCAGTAACAGGCCCAGTGCTTGTTGAAATCTCGTGGCGGAAGGCTTGCCCTTCCGCCATTTTTGTTTGAAAACGTAACCATAACAATCACGGCGGCTTAAGACCGCGGGGGAAAACTGGCATGAGCGGAGCATTTTCCGCCATAGGTGCGTTCTGGACCTATGTCTCGACACTTCTCGACCCCTTCTGCGGGCCGGTCGGTCTCTTCTCGCTTTTCGGAAACGGCACACTCGTCGCCTGTGGCGATGCGGGTTGGGGCGACGAAATCGCCTTCGGCGTCAAGGTCACCATCTCGCTGGCGCTCGCCACGCTGCCCGTCGGGCTGTTGATCGGTTTCCTCATCGCGCTTGCCGCGCAATCGGAAGAGAAATCGCTGCGGCTCGCCGCTGGCATTTACACCACCATCTTCCGCGGCCTGCCGGAACTGCTGACGCTGTTCATCGTCTATTACGGCATCCAGATGCTGCTGCAATCGCTCGCCGGTTATGTCGGCATCACCGGTCCCGTTGAAATCAATGCCTTCGTGGCAGGCATGGTCGCACTTTCGGTGGTGTTTTCGTCCTACGCCTCCGAAGTGCTGCTCTCCGCCTTCAAGGCCATACCCAAGGGACAATATGAGGCGGGCGCGGCGCTGGGGCTTTCACGCAGCCGCACCATGCTGCTCGTCATCATTCCGCAGCTGGTCAGGATCGCCCTGCCCGGCATGACCAACCTCTGGGTCATCCTGCTGAAAGATACGTCCTATGTCTCGATCATCGGCCTTGCGGATATCGTCCGCCAGACCGGCATCGCGGCCCGTGTCAGCAAGGAAGCCTTCTTCTTTTACGGCATCGCCTGCCTGCTCTATCTCATTCTTGCACTTCTTTCCTCCGTCGGCATCGGTTTCATCGATCGCTGGTCGCGCAAGTCGGAGGCAAGCCGATGAGCCACGTCCAGGAACTCATTCCGCCGCGCGCCGCACCGCCCGCCGTCGACAAGCCGCTCAATATTTCGCGCATCGTCGGCATCGGCGTCATCACACTCTGGCTGCTGCTCGCCGCCGGGCTGATCTTCGCAATGATCGAAGGTTGGGACTGGGCGAAATTCGAACGTTACGGGCCGCGTTATATCGACGGTCTCATCACTACCATCACTCTGGTTGGCAGTTCCATCATCCTTGGCGCCATTCTCTCGGTGCCGATCGCCTTTGCCCGCATGTCGGAAAACCGCGTCATTGGCGCACTGGCCTATGCCTATGTCTATGTCTTCCGCAGCACGCCGCTTCTGGCGCAGCTCTTCCTGATCTATTACGGCCTTGGCAGTTTTCGCCCGCAACTGGAGGCCGTCGGTCTCTGGTGGTTCTTCCGTGAGGCCTGGTATTGCGGCCTCCTGTCGCTCACCCTCAACACCGCCGCCTATCAGGCCGAAATCCTGCGCGGCGCGATCCGCAGCGTGCCGCGCGGCCAGCATGAGGGCGCCGCCTCCCTGGGTATTTCAAAATTCATCACCTTCCGTAAGATCATCCTGCCGCAGGCGCTGATCGTGGCGCTGCGCCCCTATGGCAATGAGATCATCCTGATGATCAAGGGCTCTGCGGTGGTCTCCATCGTCACGGTCTTCGACCTGATGGGACAGACCCGTTACGCCTTTTCCCGCACCTTCGATTATCAGGCCTATCTCTGGGCCGCGATCTTCTACCTGACGATCGTCGAGACGCTCCGGCATGTCTGGGCATGGCTGGAAGCCCGCCTGACGCGCCATCTGAAACGCTAAGGGCCAAGTTGGCAGCACTCATCAATGGAGGCTGCCAACATTTTGAAAAATATAACTATTTTGTGACAATCCATGCTTCTGGCAAGCTTGGATTAACCATGTCGTGTTCCCATATTCGATACAGCGGCAATGCTGTTATCGGCAATCATGAAAATCGGAACCGCCGTCATGAACAAGGACATGGAAATGATGCTGAGGGGCTACGGCCTCACCACCGCCCAGATTTTTTACCGCATGCCGGACCATCCGCTGGTTCTCCAGACCTATGTCTGGCAGGACTACGATCTCGCCCCGGACTTCCCCGAAATGCACGGTTTCCTCAAATTCTGGCAGGAAAAGCTCGACGGGCCGTTACACTCCGTCCGCTACGTGCATCGGCAGGTGATCTCGGCGCAGGAATGGCGGGCGCTGAAAGGAGAGTTCATCCTTCACTGAGCTGTCGCGCCACATAAACATTGCGCCCGTCCCCGTTGCGGCTTACAGCAAACGTCAACCAGAGACGTTATGGATACCGCGCGATGACGAAGAACCAGAAAATTGACGAAGAGGCGCTTGCCGAAGCCTATAACCGCGCGCTTGCGCTTGAAAAAGCCGGCGATGTGGACGCGGCGGTAAAGGCCTATGAGGAAGTTCTGGCCATCGACCCCGACGATCACGGCGGCGCGGCCGTTCGCATCGCCGCCATGGGCCGGGGTGAAACGCCACCGAAAGCGCCCGACGCCTATGTCGAGACCCTGTTCGACCAGCACGCCGAAGCTTTCGAGGATATTCTTGTCGAGCAACTGGGTTACGCCGTGCCGATGATGGTGCGCCAGCGGCTGCAGGCGTTGAACCTCGGTCCCTTCAAGCGCCTGCTCGATCTCGGCTGCGGCACCGGCCTGACCGGCGAAGCACTGCGCGACATGGCCGACGATATCACCGGCATCGATATTTCCGAAAACATGGTCGAGATCGCCCATGAAAAGGACCTCTACGAGACGCTTTATGTCGCCGAAGCCGAGGATTTTCTCGAGGACAATGACGACGAGGCCTTCGACATCATCACCGCCACCGATGTGCTGCCCTATCTCGGCGCGCTGGAGCCGCTGTTTTTCGGAGCCGCCGAAAACCTCAATCCCGGCGGCCTGCTGATCTTCTCGTCGGAAACCTTGCCTGAAGCGACCATGGCCGGACGCCCCTATATCGTCGGCCCGCACCAGCGCTTCGCCCATGCGGAAACCTATGTGCGCGAAAGACTGGCCGCGACCGGCTTTGAAATTCTCGAAGTGACCGACATCAATGTGCGCATGCAGGATGGCAACCCCACGCCGGGCCATCTGGTGATCTCGAAGCTCAAGGGCTGATACGGCATAAGAGGCTTATTCCCCCGCCGGGGAGAAGGTGGCCCGAAGGGTCGGATGAGGGGGCAACGTTAGCGATATGCCGAGAGCTTGCCCCCTCATCCCGCTGCCGCGACCTTCTCCCCCCCGGGAGAAGAAGCAAGTCGCACCCGCTCGTCCTATCGAGGACGAACGCGGATCCTCCCTGAATCAACCTCTCAGCAACATCCGCCAGCGGATTGAAGAGACTCACCTTTTCCGACCCGCTCAGCTCGCCTTCGGTCGCCAGACGATATCCGTCACCTTGAGCTTCTTCGGCACGATCTTCAGATCGTAGAACTCATCCGCAAGCGCCTGCTGATAGGCAATGGCCTCATCCGGAACCAGCGAAACCCGCCCGAGATTGGCCCCGGGACGCGTCAGCGAGACCTTGGTGACATCAAAGGGAACGCCTGTGATAGCCGCCAGCGATTTTGCCGTCTCGTCGATATTCGCCTGCGCCTTCGTACCCACATTCGCCAGCTCCTTGAGGATCAGCGGCACGAGATCGGGATTGGCCTCCACGAAGTCGCCATTGGCCAAAAAGTAGCTCCACGGATCGACAATACCGTCGGCGGTCGCAAGAACCCGTGTTGTCGGTTCCTTTTCCGCCACGGCGAAATAAGGGTCCCAGATCGACCAGGCATCAATGCTGCCGCTGCGGAAGGCTGCCGCCGCATCCGGCGGGGCAAGATCGACTGGCGTAATGTCATTCAGCGTCAACCCCGCCTTCCGCAATGCTTTCACAATGACATTATGGGCGCTGGAGCCACGCTTGAAGGCGACTTTCTTCCCCTTGAGGTCCTCCAGCGTCTTCAGCGGCGAATCCTTCTGCACAAGGATTGCCGATCCGCCGGCCGCCGCCTTGTAGGTGCCCACATAGCGAAGATTGCCACCGGCTGCCTGCGCAAAGAGCGGCGGCACATCGCCCGTCGGGCCAATATCCAGCGCACCTGCGCCCAGCGCTTCGAGAAGCGGCGGACCGGAGGAGAATTCCGACCATTTGACCTCGATACCGCGATCCTTCAGCAGCGCCTCCAGCGCGCCCTGGCTTTTCGCCAGCGCGATCACGCCATTTTTCTGCCAGCCGATCCGCAATGTGGTGGTGGCGGCACTCGCCCGCCGGATATGCGGCAGAAAGGCCGCCCCGGTCGCACCTGCAATCAGTCCCAATGTTCCGCGTCGTGTAAGCATATGGATATCCCTCGCTATTCCATCCTTCGACAGTAAAAGCGTAGATATTCGAGCGATTTTATCAAAATCCCGCTTTGCGCGGAGACGGCGCGGAGAGAATTGAATGTGCGAATTTGCCGGTACAGGCGAAATAAGATTGTCGCACCGCATAGAAGCGCCCTAGGCCATGCCCCCGTTTGGGCGGCGGTCGGATAACTCGCCCAGGCGTCCGGGCAAGCCAAATCGCAGAACGAAAAATGCCCTTCCCGGCCGCCGGAAAGGGCATTGATCAAGCCTGATCAGCCTGGGATCATTCCTCGCCCGACTTCGGATTGTCGAGAAGCATATAGTCGAGCGGCAGTTCCGTCGTATATTTGATCTGCTCCATCGCGAAGGCGGAGGATACGTCGCGAATTTCGATCTTGGCGATCATCCGCTTGTAGAAGGCGTCATAGGCCGCAATGTCAGGCACAACGACGCGCAGCAGATAATCGACGTCACCGCTCATGCGGTAGAACTCGACAACTTCGGGAAACTCGGAAACCACCTCCGAAAAACGCTTCAGCCATTCGATGGAATGGGAGGCCGTGCGGATGGAGACAAAAACGGTGACCTTGGTATTGACCTTGACCGGATCGAGCAGCGCCACGCGCCGACGAATGACACCGTCCTCCTCCATCTTCTGGATACGCCGCCAACAGGGCGTCGTAGAAAGGCCGACCTTTTTCGCCAGATCGGCAACGGCCAGCGTGGAATCCTCTTGCAGAATGCGCAAAATCTTACGGTCTAGGCGATCCAATGCGTCTACCCTCCTGAATTAATTTCCTTTCAATACACTAATTTTTAGAGAAAAACAGAAAATTGTTTCACTAAAGCCGCATTTCCACATGTTGGCGAAGAACCGGCAACAGCTCCTGTGTGAACCACGGGTTCTTTTTCAGCCAGCCGGTATTGCGCCAGCTCGGATGCGGCAGGGCGAAGATGGCCGGGCCTGAATTTGAGTGAAAATAGCTGCGCCAGTCGCGCACCGTCTCGGTCATGGTTTTTCGCCGTCTGTCACCAAGGTGGAAGGCCTGCGCATATTGACCGATGGCAAGGATCAGCTCCACCTGCGGCATTGCCGCCATTACCCGCTCGCGCCATTGCGGCGCACATTCTCGCCGTGGCGGCAGATCGCTGCCCCTGTCGTCGTAACCGGGAAAACAGAAGCCCATCGGCACGATGGCAAAACGGTCCCGGTCATAAAATGTCTCCCGGTCCACATCTAGCCATTGGCGAAGCCTGTCGCCGGAAGCATCGTTGAAGGGCAGACCCGTTTCATGCACGCGCAGCCCCGGCGCCTGCCCGGCTATCAGGATCCGCGCTTTCCTCGATATAACCACCACCGGCCGGGGTTCGTGCGGCAAGCGATCGGCCGCACCTTTAAGCGGCGTATCGCGACAGATGCGACAGCGGGCGATCCCGTCGCGCAACCCGTTAAGCCCGTCGTCGCCCATGGGTGCAGACCGACCTGTCTCAGCCATTTCTCCACCCCAGAAGATGACGGATGATGGTCAGAAAGCCGGCAGCGGGCGTCTCGATATCCGCCGCCCGGTGTTCCCGCCGCCATTGCGAGGGTTTTTCGAATTCACCCGCCCAGATGCCACGCGCCTCGCGGCGTGCGGCCGCCTGCTCGCCGGAGAACTGGAAATAACCGGAAGCAACCGCGAAGCCCGCCGCGACCATCGCCGCAGACACATCCTTGCCGCCAGCGGAGCAATAAACCAGAAGCCGCCCATAACGGTCCTTAGAACTGCCGGAACAGGAAAAATCCGCACCCGCGCTCAGCCCTTGCAGAATGCGGCGCGCCTCCTCGCCGCATGGCCAGCTTTCGCCGCCGCGCTCACATGTTTGCGAGAGCTCCGGCGCATCGATGCCAAGCAGCCGGAACCTTTCTCCGCCCTTTGCGAGCGTATCGCCATCGATCACGAAGAAGCGGCCGCTATGGGTTTCGCTGTTGATCTGATCGAGCTTGGCGGCAATCAGAATGCCAAGAAAAACCGTGGCAAGAAAAAGCCCGCCGTCGCGGAACGCTGAAAAACCCCGGCGCCTGCCTCCGTTTCGTCCCATGTAACAACAAACCCTTGTCAGAAATGGCAAACAAATCCTTTCACGGCAGCATCTTCTTAAGATTTTGCGCGTAGCCTGCAAGGGTTCATGTCACCCCACGTTGTAACAATGAGTAAAAGCGTCAGCACGTCCACGGACAAGATCATCGTCGACCGGTCGAAAAAACACCGCAACAAGGCTGTTTTCGACACGGTAAAGACGACACGCGAACGCCTGCAACAGGGCGCTGGCGGAAGTGACGCTTATGAACGTGAAATGCTGACCATGCACATCGCCGAAGCCCTTCAGGGCGCGATGATCATGCCGCTTTTCATCGTGCTCGCCTCCATCATCGGTTTGTACATCACCCTTGATATAGGTCTGATCGTCTGGTCGCTCATCGCGCTGAGTGTTCATGCCATATCCCTGCTGCTGGCCAAAAGGGCGGCAAAACAGGGGATCACGGCGGAAAATCTCCAGCATTGGCGCAATCTCTTCCTCGGCATGCAAATCCTCATCGGCTGCGCCTGGGCCATGTTCGCGCTCGCCGAACCGGCACGCAACGATCCAACGCTCGTCCTCTTCTTTAAGGGCGCGACGCTGCTGATCGCTCTTTCGCTGACAGCCATGGCCAATTTCATGCTACGGCGGGCGACATTCATGACCTTCTTGCCGGTGTTGGCCGCTCTCTGCGTCACATCGGCCATATCGCGCGATCCCTTCGATGTCGGCCTTGCCCTGATGTTCGGCATGGCGATCCTTTTCTGTCACCGCATCACCAGCCGGCTATATCAGACCAGCGTCAAGCTGCTTTCGTCGCAGACCGAAAAGGACGACCTGATCGCCGAACTCGAAGTCGCCAACTCTGTCTCGGACGAGGCCCGGCGGCGTGCGGAAGAGGCAAATCTGGCAAAATCGCGCTTTCTCGCCTCCATGTCGCACGAGCTCAGGACGCCGCTCAACGCCATTCTCGGCTTCTCCGAAGTCATGGCCTCGGAGGTGCTCGGCCCCCTCAACAATCCACTCTACAAGGAATATTCCGGCGACATTCACCGCTCCGGCCAGCATCTTCTGGATTTGATCAACGAAATCCTCGACCTGTCGCGCATCGAGGCCGGGCGTTACGACCTCAACGAGGAATCCATCTCGATGCTGGAAATCGCCGAGGATTGCATCGGCATGATCCAGCTTCGCGCCCGCGCCAAGAACATCAGAATCTCGCAGCAGTTCGAAAGCAGCCTGCCGCAGGTCTGGGCCGATGAAAAATCGATCCGCCAGGTGATCCTGAACCTTCTGTCCAACGCCGTTAAATTCACACCCCAGGGTGGTGAGATTTTCGTCAAAGCCGGCTGGACGGCGGGTGGCGGGCAATATGTCTCGATCAGGGATAACGGCCCCGGCATTCCCGAGGACGAAATCCCCATCGTCCTGTCGGCCTTCGGCCAGGGATCGATTGCGATCAAGAGCGCCGAACAGGGAACCGGGCTTGGCCTGCCCATCGTTCAGGCCATCCTCGCCAAGCATGACGGCCAGTTCATATTGAAGTCGAAATTGCGCGAAGGCACCGAAGGCATCGCCATCCTGCCGGCAAAACGCGTGCTGCAAAGCCTGCCGGCCGTGGAAGAGACCCACGCGGTCCAGCCGCGCCGGCGATCCTTCGCCTGAGGCGCCTTAGAAGAACAGCGTCGTCACCAGCGAATAAAGCACAAAAAATCCGTTTGCCGTCAAAAGGCAGAAGACGGCGAAGGAGCCGAGATCCTTGGCATGCCGTCCGACCGAGGAGATTTCCGGCGAGATACGATCCACCAGCTCTTCAATTGCGGTATTCAGCGCCTCAACCGCAAACAGAAGCAGCATCAGCACCGTAAAGACGAGAAGATGCGCAAAGGGCGCGCCGACGAGCAGGAGGAGAGCCAGCCCGATGCCGAAGGCGAGAACTTCATGCCGAAAAGCCGCTTCCTGCCACAGCCGCCCCAGCCCCTGCACGGAGTAGCGCGCGGCGGCAAAAAGATGCCGCCAGCCCTTTTCCTTGCGGAAGGCGGGCTCGGACTGCTTTTCCTGCGGCGTCGCGTCCATCTTTGACCTCAATGGCTGATGCGGGTGTCCACACCCGCCGCTTCAAAGGTCGCCATGCCGGAATGGCAGGCGGCGGCAGCCTTGACGATGCCGGCGGCCAGAGCGGCGCCCGTGCCTTCGCCAAGCCGCATGCCAAGCGCCAGAAGCGGCGTCTTGCCAAGCTTTTCAACGGCAGCCAGATGGCCGGGCTCGCCGGACACATGGCCGATCAGGCAATGGTCGAGCGCCGAAGAATTGGCCGCCTTCAGGAGCGCGGCGGCGGCCGTCGCCACATAGCCGTCGATCAGCACGGGAATACGCTGCACGCGGGCGGCAAGGATGGCCCCCGCGATCGCCGCGATCTCGCGTCCGCCAAGGCGGCGCATGATTTCCAGCGGATCAGAGAGATGATCCTTGTGGAACTCCACGGCAGCCTTTACCGCCGCGATCTTGCGTGCCATGACATCGCCTTCCGAGCCGGTGCCGGGACCGGTCCACTCTTCCGCCGTACCGCCGTAAAGCGCCAGATTGATCGCCGCCGCGATAGTGGTGTTGCCGATGCCCATTTCGCCGACGCAGAGAAGATCGGTACCGCCGGCAATCGCCTCCATGCCAAACGCCATGGTCGCGGCGCAATCGCGCTCCGAAAGGGCCGGTTCGCAGGTGATATCGCCGGTCGGGTAGTCAAGCGCCAGGTCGAATATCTTGAGACCGAGATCGTTGGAGACGCAGATCTGGTTGATCGCCGCACCGCCTGCCGCGAAATTCTCCACCATCTGCTGCGTTACAGAAGTCGGATAGGGTGTGACCCCGTGACGCGTAACGCCATGATTGCCGGCGAAGATCGCTACCAGCGGACGGGTGACGGCGGGCGAACGGCCGGACCATGCGGCAAGCCACATGGCGATTTCTTCCAGACGGCCGAGCGAGCCCGCTGGTTTGGTCAATTGCGCATTGCGCTCCTTGGCCGCCACAAGCGCATGCGTGTCCGGGCCGGGAAGCTCGCGCAGCAGCGCGCGGAAATCATCGAAGGGCAATCCGCTCATGCTCATGATATCAGTCTCTTTCGTAGCCGGGTTGGCTTTCGCATCGGCTCATGCGTCCGGAAACTTGTGTTTTCCGGCAAATCGGTCTTTGTTGCGCCTCTCATAATCGCGGATGCGCCGCGGAACAACCGGAAATGCAAGGACTGCAGCGGAGAGAGCATGAAGGCCGGAGATTTTATAACAGATGTCATGCATTCCCTTGCCTTTCTCAGCCGCCTGCCGGTCCCCTCGCGCTTCTTTAATAATGCTGACGATATCTCCATGCGCCGCACCGCCCGCGCTTTTCCCGCCGCCGGCCTGCTGATTGCCCTGCCCGCCGCTTTCCTCCTCATCCTTCTCGCCACCTTCGACGCCTCGCCTCAGCTCACGGGCTGGCTCGCCATCGCCCTTATCGCGCTCATCACCGGCGCGCTGCACGAAGACGGGCTGGCCGACATGGCCGACGGTTTCGGCAGCGGCAAGGAAAAGGCGCGAACGCTTGACATCATGAAGGACAGCCGCATCGGCAGCTATGGCACGATCGCCATGATCCTGTCCTTTGCGCTGCGCGCAACGGCACTCGCATCATTGATCGAGACCCTGCCCGCCAAAACCGCCGCCGGTTGCCTGATTGCCGCCCTGGTGATGAGCCGTGCCCTCATGGTGTGGCACTGGCAGGCGCTGCCCGCTGCAAAATCCTCGGGCATCGCCGCTGCCGCAGGGCAGCCCGGGACAAGCGAGCGCAACATCGCGCTGACGACCGGCCTCCTGCTGTTCGTGCTCTTCACGCTGCACGCCCTGCCCTTTGTGTCGATCGTGATCGTGGTCGCCGCAGCCTGCCTGGCGGCGGCTCTTTTCGGCAGGCTCTGCGTCAGCAAGATCGATGGCCACACCGGTGATACCATCGGCGCCTGCCAGCAGATCACGGAGATCGTGATTCTCATCGCCCTTGCCCTTGCGGCGTGACGGCCTGATATAGATCACCATGGAAACACCCTGCATTCACATCTGCTCCCTTGATGCGACCAACAGCCTCTGTATCGGCTGCGGCCGCACGCTGGAGGAGATCGGCGGCTGGGCGAGCTATAGCGACGAGAAACGCCGCAAGATCATGCAGGTGCTTCCGGAAAGACTGGCAAAAGCAGGCAAGGACGCCGCCAAGGAGACGCGCACCGCATGAACAGGTTGACCATCGTTCTCCTCCTGCTGGCCGTCGGTCTCGGCCTGCTTCTCGTCAATCACGACAGCGGCCGCACCTTCGGCATCGACAACGACAAATTCGGACAGATGATCTATTTCCTGCCGATTGCCGGGCTCCTGTCCGTCGGCATTCTGGCGGGAAGACGCGGCAGCTTCGGCACCGTCATGCGGCAGCTTGCCGTGTGGCTCGTCATCATCCTCGGCCTCGTCTCGGTCTATCTTTACCGCTACGACCTGCAATCCTTCGGCGACCGGCTGCTGGGTGGCCTGATGCCGGGCCGCGCCGTTGTGGTAACGACATCCGGCGGCGAACAGGAAATTGTGCTGCACAAATCGATGAGCGGCCATTTCGAAGCGAATGTGAGCGTCGACGGCAAGACCATCCACATGCTCGTCGATACCGGCGCAAGCTCCGTGGTGCTTGCAAATGCGGATGCGGCCGAAATCGGCATCGATACGGCGAGCCTGCGTTACACCGTGCCGGTCATGACGGCGAACGGCCGCACGGCGGCGGCTCCCGTCACCCTGTCGGAAATCGGCATCGGCCCCATCGTGCGGCGCAACATTCCGGCCCTCGTGGCGCAGGATGGGCAATTGGGCCAAAGCCTGCTCGGCATGAGCTTCCTGTCGACGCTCGGTTCGCTGCAAATGCAGACCGATGAGCTGAGATTGAGGGATCGGTAAAACGCGGTCGTTCGACGAATATTCGCATTGCGCCGACACAGCCACACGTCCTGAACGAAAATTCCCTTGATGGAAGAAAATCGGGATATTCTTTTCGCCCGTGTCATCACATGGCGCAGCCTTGCCCCTTGATTCCCTCTCGATTGATAATTTATGTTGGCAATGTTCTCAGGGCGGGGCGCAATTCCCCACCGGCGGTATCGGGATTTTCCCGGAGCCCGCGAGCGCTTCCGGTCTCCAAAGCCGGAAGGTCAGCAGATCCGGTGAGAGGCCGGAGCCGACGGTATAGTCCGGATGGAAGAGGACAAGGCATAGGACACCCGCGCGCTGCGGGCTTCGCATTGCATTGTTCGCCCAAGGGATATTTGGCGCTTCTCGAAGCGCGAAAATGCCGCAAAACGGCATAACCCTTGAAAGGCCAGAAAGAAAATGACCATTGCTAGAATTGAAGACGCCATCGAGGCCATATCCCGTGGCGAGATGGTGATTGTGGTTGACGATGAAGACCGCGAAAACGAAGGCGATATCATCGCCGCCTCCGACAGCATCACACCCCAGCAGATCGCCTTCATGATGAACCATGCGCGCGGACTGATCTGCGTCGCCATGCCGGGCGAACGTCTGGATGCGCTCGACATTCCGCTGATGGTGTCGCGCAACACCGAATCCCTCAAGACCGCCTTCACCGTCTCGGTGGACTATATTCCGGGCACCACGACAGGTATTTCCGCCGCCGACCGGGCAGAGACAGTGCATGCGCTGGTGTCGGAGGGTTCGCGCCCGGAAGACTTCGCCCGTCCCGGCCACATCTTCCCGCTGCGCGCCAATCCGCAAGGCGTTCTCGGCCGCACCGGCCACACGGAAGCCGCCGTGGACCTCTGCCGCCTTGCCGGGAAATTTCCGTCCGGCACCATTTGCGAAATCGCCAATGACGACGGCACCATGGCTCGCCTGCCCCAGCTCGAAGTCTTCGCCGAACGCCACGGCCTGCTCGTCGTGACGATCAAGGACCTCGTTGCTTACCTCAAGGGCGAGGTTGTCGAGGACGTGGCACAGAAGCAGGTCGCCTGATCTGCGCCTGCTTGTAAATACGAAAACGCCCGGCGCGAGCCGGGCGTGAAATGGGTAACTGAAGCGCTGAAACCTCAGTTCCGCAGCCGGTAACCGGTCTTGAACATCCAGCTGACGACGCCAAGGCAGATTGCGAGGAACAGCGTGATCATCGCAAGGCTGATGACGGGATTGACGTCGGCGATCTCGTAGAAGCTCCAGCGGAAACCGCTGATGAGATACAGCACCGGATTGAAATGACTGACCGTCTGCCAGAAGGGCGGCAGCATGTCGATGGAATAGAAGCTGCCACCGAGGAAGGTCAAAGGCGGCACCACCAGCATGGGGATGAGGTTCAGCTGTTCGAAATTCGTCGCCCAGATGCCGATGATGAAACCGAACAGGCTGAAACTTACCGCTGTCAGCACAAAGAACAGGATCATCATGAACGGATGGGCAATGGTGATATCCACGAAAAAGGATGCCGTTATCAGGATGATCGTGCCAATCATCAGGCCCTTGGTCGCCGCCGCCCCGACATAACCGGCAACAATTTCCGTCATCGACACGGGTGCCGAGAGGATTTCGTAGACCGTGCCGGTGAATTTCGGAAAATAGATGCCGAAGGAGCCGTTGGCGATACATTGCGTCAAAAGCGTCAGCATGATGAGGCCGGGCGTTATGAACGCGCCGTAGGAAACGCCTCCAACCTCCTGAATCCGCGACCCGATCGCGGTTCCGAAGACGATGAAATAAAGCGATGTGGAAATGACCGGCGATACCACGCTCTGCAACAGGGTGCGGCGGGTGCGCGCCATTTCGAACAGGTAGATGGCCTTGATGGCTTCGAAATTCATTTCTGGCCTCCCACCAGCGAAACGAAGATATCCTCAAGCGAACTCTGCCGCGTTGAAATATCCTTGAAATGGATGTTGGCGGCGGAAAGAGCGCCGAGAAGATCGGCGATACGTCCCTGCTCGCCATTATCCTCGATTTCATAGGTGACTGTGCAACGGTCGTCCGAAAGCGTCAGGCCGAAAGGCGCAAGACTATCGGGCAGTTTCTCCACGGGTTGGGCAAGTTCGAGGAAAAGCTGCTTGCGGCCGAGCTTCTTCATCAGCGCCGTCTTTTCTTCAACCAGCAGCAATTCGCCGCCATTGATCACGCCCACACGGTCGGCGATCTCTTCCGCCTCCTCGATATAATGCGTGGTCAGGATGATGGTGACGCCCTTGGCGCGCAGATCGGAAACGACATTCCACATGTCGCGGCGCAAGGCCACATCGACGCCGGCTGTCGGTTCGTCGAGAAACAGAACCTTGGGCTCATGCGCCAGCGCCTTGGCGATCAGCACGCGCCGCTTCATGCCACCGGAAAGCTCCCGCAGCATATTATCCTTCTTGCTCCAGAGCGACAGGGACTTCAGAACGCTCTCGATCAGCTCAGGGTTCTTCTTCTGCCCATGCAGGCCGCGCGAGAAGCTGACGGTGTTCCACACCGTCTCGAACTGGTCGGTCGTCAACTCCTGCGGCACGAGGCCGATCAGGGCACGGGTCTGGCGAAAATCCTTCACCACGTCATGCCCGCCGACAAACACCGAACCCTCGCCCGGATTGACGAGACCACAGACAATCGAGATCAGCGTGGTCTTGCCGGCACCGTTCGGCCCGAGAAGGGCAAGGATTTCACCCTCTCTGATATCGAGGCTGACACCTTTCAGCGCCTGAAAGCCATTTGCGTAGGATTTGGTCAGATTCCGTATCGAAACAATGGCATTCATCGCGAATCTTTCGAAAAACCGAGTAAGATGCACGCCATATAGGCCGTGAAACGTGCAAATGCCAGCCCGAGAGCCTGAACACTGCGTTCCACGGGGAAGGAAAATCAGCCGTAGACACTATAGAAAAACTGCGCTGCAACGAAGACCAGAAACACCCCGAAGGCCCGTTCCAGCTGCTTCTTGCTGAGCGCATGCGCCAGCCGCGCGCCATAGGGCGCAACGACAAGCGTGATGGGGATCAAGAGCACCACGGCGATCCAGTTGATGAAGCCGGTGGAAAATGGCGGCAGACCCGCATCGCCCCAGCCGGCCCAGATGTAACCCAAAAGACCCGGCAGCGAAATCAGCACACCGACACCGGAAGACGTGGCAACCGCCTGATGGATGGTGCGTCCGTAGAGCGTCATGAAGGTATTGTTCATCACCCCGCCGCCAACGCCCATCAGGCCGGAAAAAAGCCCGATGCCCGTGCCCACCAGAAAACGACCCGGATTATTCGGCAGGTCTGAACCAAGATGCCAGCTCGCGCGGTTGAAGATCATCCGGAAGGCGAGCGCGAGCGCGATGAAGGCGAAGATCAGCCGGAGCGCGACGCTGGAGGCATGGGCGGCCACGACAGATGCGAGGATGGTGCCGAGCGGCACGGCGACGATCCAGCCCTTCAGCAGATCGATATCGACGGCGCCCTTCTGGCGATGCGTCAGAAACGAACGGATGGAGGTCGGCACGATGATGGCAAGCGACGTGCCGAGCGAAAGATGCATGCGCACCGCCTCCGGCACATCCAGCAGCCCGAAGACCTGGTAGAAGACGGGCACCAGCACCGCGCCGCCGCCGATGCCGAACAGCCCCGCCAGAAGACCGGCGATCACGCCCGCCGCTGCAAGCGCCGCGGCAAAGACCATTATCTCTGAAACAGGGGGCATGAAGGCGGGCTCCAAGGGTCTGTTGTCACAAACATGTGACCCTCATAGCGTATCAGAGACGGGCGGCAAGCCATGTTGGCCGCAGGTCAGTACGGCGCGATGTCTTTTGCCGCCTATCCCGCGCCGGATGGACCGCTTCTTGGGACCTTGTCCCATTGCATGCCCTTGCAAAGACGCCGATATCCCCCCGATAAGGCAGTCTTCTTCACCGGCCTTCGGGCCGGTCTTTTTTTGCGCCACCATGCTCAGGACAAGTCCACTACTTGCTGTCTGGTTTAAATTCCGGGCAACCCGCATTCCCTTTGAAATCGGCGACGGAGGGGAAGGGTCACCATTCTCTCGGCGTCATCCTCGGCCCTGCGCCGAGGATCTAATCACGTCGAATAAAATCAATCGGTCGCAGATGCTCGGGACAAGCCCGAGCATGACGCAGGAGAGATTTCAAACTTTGTCACAAACCTCGACAACCTTCAAATCTGCCCCGGCAGTTCGATTTAATCGCAATGCCTGTAACCTGACTTGCGGGTGCGCAGGTCAAAGTGAAAATGGTTCCAGTGATTGGGATCGCTGCCCGGCCCGAGAACGGTCGAGAAATATTTGCAGCTATCGGACCGCACCGCCTTCAGCAGCGCTTTCTCGCGGAAGGCGAAGAAGCTCTTGCTGCGAACATCGATCTCCTTGCCGTTCTTCAGCGTGATGGTGCCGATATCGATGGCGTTGCCGCGCGCATGTTCAGACCAGGGATTGCTGGAGCGCGAATTCATCTTGCGGCAGGAATAACCACCCATCGGCGTGATGCGGCCGACGCCCGAGAGATAACGGAAGCGCGAGGATGGTACGAGTTCGAACTTCACCCATTTGGCGAAGGCAAGCGTGACCTGGCAATTGAGCTTCACCGCCGGGCGGATCGCGACGCCGCTTGCCAGACCACTGAGTTCAATCGGATAATCGATACCGCAGGTCGGACCGTCGGCAATGCGGGCGACGTCGCGGAAAGCGACACCGAGGCGGCGTAGTTCGGAGCGGCAGGCGACTTCAGAGGACGGCATGACGCCGGGTGGCATCGAGCGGTCGCTTTGCGGCCCACCCCGCGCCATGGGGTCGTTTGGCATCAACATGGCCACCTCCTCCACCGGCTGGCGGCGGGAAGACGCGCCAACGGGCGGCGGCGGTATCAGCCGCGATTGCCCGGCGCTCTGCTGCCGGCGCGGCGGAGCGACGGCGACCGGATTGTCGGTGCCGATACCATCCACCACCGGCTGCTCCGAAACGCCCTCGGCAATATCGGCATCCTGCTCTTCCGCGAGCCCACGCACCGGCTCCACGCCCAGCATGGAATCCATGTTCACCCCACCCTCGCCTTCGGCGATCTGGCTGGAGGCGACCTGCTGGTTGGGCATGGCCTGGCCTTGCATGGCCTGATTTTGCATGGTCTGGCTTTGCATGGTCTGGGTCGGCACGCTGTGGCCGCTTGCCGCCATGCGCGCCTGATGCTGGGTATCAAGCGTTGAGTAACCCTGCCCGCCCTGCGGCGATTGCAGCAGGGGGTCCTGCGAAGCGTAAGGCTCCGGCATCGGCTGCGACACGGCCGCTGGATAATCGGTGGACTGCCCGACCCGCTCGGCCTGATAGACCGCGCCTGATGGTGCGCTGTAGCCCTGCTGCCGCGATGACCGGATGGCGCTGACACGCGTGGTGCCATCAACCTCGGCCGGCGGCACGAGGCCCTCCGCCGAACACGACACCATAACCGTGGAAATCATCAGCAACGTCACAAGACGACGCGGAAGGGAAACATACGCCATACGAGAACCTGTACCTTCAGCGGCCGCTATTCGCGGCAATACAGGATAAATTTTAAAGAAATGAGGTAAACGAAACCTTATTGGTTGCGGGAAATAACGAACCTGGCTGTTGCATGACGCTGCACATGAAGGAGGCGCGATCGAAATTGGGTCGAAGGCGATGACAGAAATGCTGAAGCCTCTCCTCCAGCATCCAGCACCGAAACCTCTCCTTCCGTCACCCGGCGCGCAAACCTCTCCTCCGTCATCCTCGGGCTTGACCCGAGGATCCATGGTCACGCCCGGTTGTAGATCCTCGGGTCGAGCCCGAGGATGACGTCGAGTGTGAAGAGAGCTTGTCAGTCACCCAAGGGCGCAGCCAAAACCACGCCCTCCAGTTTGCCCGAAACAGACAAAATCACGCCGCCAGCGAGACCCCGCGCCCTGCCCCGTTTCCGAGTTCGAAGCGTGACAACAGTGAGCGCAGCTGGTGGCTCTCCTCGGCAAGCGTCTGGCTGGCTGCCGTCGTTTCTTCCACCATGGCGGCATTCTGCTGCGTCATCTGATCCATGTGATTGACGGAGGTATTGATCTCCTGCAGGCCCGTCGCCTGTTCCCGCGCCGCCGTGGCGATGGAGTTGACGTGGCCTTCGACGCGGTTGACCAGTTCCACGATCTCGTCCAGCGCATCGCCCGTGGAGCGCACGAGCGCGACACCGCCGCCGACCTCTTCCGCAGAGCGGTTGATAAGGGTCTTGATCTCCTTGGCGGCATTGGCGGAACGTTGCGCAAGTTCGCGCACCTCCTGCGCCACCACGGCGAAACCGCGCCCCGCTTCGCCAGCGCGAGCAGCCTCCACGCCGGCATTCAGCGCCAGAAGATTGGTCTGGAAAGCGATTTCGTCGATGACGGAAATGATCTGCCCGATACGTTTGGACGAGTCCTCGATACGGCCCATGGCATCGACAGCGTTGCGCACGATCTCGCCGGAGCGCCCGGCGCTGCTTTTCGTGTCCTGCACCATTTGCCGCGCCTCATTGGCGCGCTCGGAAGCGGTGCGCACCGTGGCCGTGATCTCGTCGAGAGCCGCCGCCGTCTCCTCCAGCGCCGCCGCCTGCTGTTCTGTCCGGCGCGAAAGATTGCCGGTTGCCCCGCTGATATCGGCAGCGCTGTCATTCACGACATCGCCGGTTCTGGCAATCGCCTCGATGGCGCCGTGCAGCGCGCCGACGGCGCGGTTGAAGTCCGTGCGCAGTTTTTCATATTCGGCGCCGATATCGGCAAGCTCGACGGTCAGATCACCATTGGCGAGCGCTTCCAGCGAGTTGCCGAGCGCATTCATGGCATGGGCCTGACGTTCGGATGCGGAACGCAGGACCATCTCATTGCCGTGCCGCGCCTCTTCCAGCGCCCGCTGCTGATCCGCCTCGCGGGCCTGCAGGGCGCTGCGTTCATTGACGCTGTCTCGCAGCACCAGCAGTGTTTTCGCAATCGCGCCGATTTCGTTGCGACGGTCTGCGAACTGGATTTCAGCCGCACCGTCCCCGTCAGCGATACGCTTCATGCTCTGGCGGATGAGATCGATCGGCCGCGTCACGCTGCGCACGACGGCGGCGGCCACGCCAATCACCAGCAGGCCTGACAAAACACACAGCCCGATGTTGAAATAGGCATCGTTCCAGAAAACCGCCTCGAGATCATCGACATAAACCCCGGTACCGACGATCCATCCCCAGGGCGCGAAACCGGCGACATGGGAGAACTTCTCGACGGGATCCGGCGCGCCGGGCTTCGGCCAGTAATAATCAACAAAACCCTGACCGCCCGCCTTCACCGTATTCACGAATTCGACGAATAGCGCCTTGCCGTTCGGATCCTTGTTGGCGGTGAGATCGGTGCCATTCATCTCCGGCTTGATCGGATGCATCACCATTTTGGGATGCATGTCGTTGATCCAGAAGTAGCCGCTGCCATTGCCATAACGCATCGCCGCGATCGTGGTCTTGGCCTGCTGCTGCGCTGCCTCCCGGGTCAGGGTGCCGCTCTGTTCCAGACGATAATATTGTTCGAGAATGGCAACGGCCGTTTCGTTCATGGAGGCGAGACCGGCTTTGCGCTCGCGCTCCATTTCACGGAAGGTTTCGAAGAGGCTGAACGTCAGCGCCGCGGTCAATATTGCCAGAAACAATGCAACGAGCGCATAAAGGCGCATAGATATCGTAACGTTTTTCATATTCCCCCCAACGCCGCTGACGGCACTTCGACCAGCCGATGTTAAGGTTGAAAAATTTATTATCATTAAATACGCATATTATACGTTAGTATTATTCCATAACCGCTTCCTGAGCCCCACCGAATACTCTTCGCAGGCGGTCAAGATCGGCACGGCAACCCGAAATCCGACAACAGCCCTGTGGCTTTAAAGGGCTCGTTAACCCTGGCGTCCTATCCTTGTCTGCCAAAATATACGGTATTGGGAGGCGCGCGATGGCACGGCCGAATTTCCGCTTTACGCATTACGACCTGAAGGAATTGCGGGCTGGGACGACCATTGAAATATCCCTGTCGGCCGTCAACAATGTGCGGCTGATGACGGGCGCGAATTTCCAGCGTTTTACCGAATTACTCGACTTCAAATATCTCGGTGGCGTCGCGAAAAAATCGCCGATCCGCATCAGCATTCCCGAGACAATGCACTGGCATCTGATAATCGATGCGGAAGGGCATAGCGGCCTGGCGGAATCCTCGGTCAAGATGCTGCCAGCGCCGGCGCAGACCGTGCAACACCGCAAAGCTTCATGATTTCCATTTAAAAACAAATGGATGGTGCAGCTTTGCGACTCACTTTGCCAAGCACCTGATTCTTTTTATGAAGAGAGGCGCATCAAACAGTTCTGGAAAATGCGTGGCGGCCTCCGTCCGAAACTCCGGAAAAGCACTAACGCGATCCGCGCTCGCGGCGCAGCTTCGCCCACCAGTCGAGGCGCTTGCGGATTTCCCGCTCGAAACCCCTGTCCGGCGGATCGTAAAACGTCGTTCGGCCCATTTTCTCCGGGAAATAGTCCTGCCCTGAAAAAGCGTCCGGCTCGTCATGGTCGTAACGGTAACCGTCGCCGTAGCCCTCACCCTTCATCAGCTTGGTCGGCGCGTTCAATATATGCTTCGGCGGCACCAGCGAACCGTTTTCCTTGGCCGCCCGCATCGCCGATTTGAAGGCGGTATAAACGGCGTTCGATTTCGGCGCGGTGGCCAGATATACGCAGGCCTGCGCCAGCGCCAGCTCGCCTTCCGGTGAGCCGAGATAATCATAAGCGTCCTTGGCGGCATTGCAGACGGCAAGCGCCTGCGGATCGGCAAGGCCGATATCCTCAACCGCCATGCGCACCAGCCGTCGCCCGAGATAAAGCGGGTCTTCGCCAGCATCGAACATGCGGGCCAGATAATAAAGTGCCGCGTCAGGGTCCGAACCACGCACCGATTTATGCAGCGCCGAAATGAGATTGTAGTGGCCGTCCTGGCTCTTGTCGTAAACAGGGGCACGGCGCTGCACGATGCGCGTCAGCCCTTCGGTATCGAAAGTCTCATCCTTGCGCGCGGCACGCCAAACCTCTTCGGCAAGCGTCAGCACGGCGCGGCCGTCGCCATCGGCCATGCGGATCAGGCTCGCACGTGCCTCCTCCGTTAGCGGCAGGGGCTTGCCCTCCGCCTCCTCGGCGCGCTTCAGAAGTTCGCTGAGACTATCCTCGTCGTGCGAGCCGAAGGTCAGCACCCGCGCACGCGACAAAAGAGCGGCATTGAGTTCAAAGGACGGGTTCTCGGTGGTGGCGCCCACCAGAATGATGGTGCCATCCTCCATGACCGGCAGAAAGCTGTCCTGCTGGGCGCGGTTGAAGCGATGAATCTCGTCGACGAAAAGCAGCGTTTGCCGCCCATTCATCCGCCGCGTGCGAGCCGCTTCGAAAACCTTCTTGAGATCGGCGACACCGGAAAAGATCGCCGATATCTGCTCGAAAGCCAGACCAGCCTCGCCGGAAAGCAGGCGGGCAACCGTCGTCTTGCCGGTTCCGGGCGGCCCCCAGAAGATCATCGACCCCAGCGAACCGCTGTCGATCATGCGGCGCAGAACGCCCTCCTCACCCGTCAGATGCGGCTGCCCGCTCACCTCCGCCAGCGTTTTCGGACGCAGACGATCGGCAAGAGGCCGCCGGTTGGCGACCTCGACGGGCACTTGCGGGGCGAAGAGGTCGTCACTCATCGCAGGAACTGCCGGATGCGCTGCCCGTCGCGCAGGATTTCCACCCGCCAGAAGCCGGGATTATCGTCCAGCGCCTTCTCGACCGCAGCCGTGGAGGCGATATCCGCGCCGTTCAGCGACAGGATGACGTCCTTCGGCTGGAAGCCGACGCGATAGGCCGGCGAGCCGCGCTTCACATCGGTGATGACAACGCCGGTCACCTGCGAAGGCATGCGCAATTCATCGGCAAGCTTCGGCGAAAGATTGGCGACCGTCGCCCCGGCGAAGGGATTACGGCCCTCGATCAGCCGCTCGTCACGCGGGGCGGTTTCCGGCGCGGTATCGAGCGCGATTGTCACCTTCTTTTCTTTGCCCTTGTCCATCACAGTCAATTCGGCGGATTTGCCGATGCCGGCGGTCGTCAGGCGATAACCCAGCGCATCCGGATGTTCCACCTCAAAGCCGTTGACGGCGGTGACGACCTGACCCGGTTCGATGCCAGCCTTTTCCGCCGGGCCGTCCTTGACGACGCTGACGACGAGCGCCCCGCGGGCGCGATGCAGGCCGAGCGCTTCGGCAACATCGGAGGTGACAGGATCGAAGGTGGCGCCAATGTAAGGTCGCTGGAAACTCGCATCCCCACGCTCGGCGGCAGCCACGAAAACCCGGACCAGATTGGCGGGAATGGCAAAACCGATGCCGTTCGAACCACCGCCTTTGGAAAAGATGGCGGTATTGATGCCGATCAGCTCACCCGCCATGTTCGTCAGCGCACCGCCGGAATTGCCCGGGTTGATGGAGGCATCCGTCTGGATGAAGAAGCCGAAATCGCCCTGCGTTACCTGATTGCGCGCCAGACCCGAAACGATGCCGCTCGTCACCGTCTGGCCGACACCGAAGGGGTTGCCGATGGCAAGAACGAGATCGCCGACCTCGATGGCGTCAGAGTTGCCGAGCGACAGCACCGGAAACTGCTCCTTGGCATCGATCTGCAGAATGGCGAGATCGACCCGGTCATCCTTCAGCAGAACCTTGGAGGAAAATTCGCGCCCATCCGCCAGCGCCACCTTGATGTCGTCAGCACCGTCGATGACGTGATTGTTGGTGACCACGAGGCCGCCGGCGGTCACGATCACGCCCGATCCGAGCGATGACTGTTTTTCCGTGCGGTTCGGCATCTGCTGTCCGAAGAACTGCTCGAAGAAAGGATCGCCGGCAAAGGGCGACAGACGCCGCTGCACGACACGCTCCGCATAGACGTTCACCACGGCGCCCGCGGTACGCTTGACCAGCGGCGCAAAGGAAAGCTGCATTTCCGTCTGGCTCGACGGCACGGCCTTGTCCTGCGCCCGCACGCCGACTGGCAGGAGAATGAGCGCGGCGAGAAGGCCGGTGGACAGATACTTCAACACGCTTCGCATGTGATTCCTCATCGTCATCAGTATGATGGAGTTATAACGCCAAAGCCTGTAAAGCAAAGAGCGGCAAGATGATGACCAGTCTTTTCCAGGCATGGATCGGTTGACGCCATTGGAACCAACAACACCCCTTTTCGGTTTCACCGGCACCAGACTGTCCTCAAAAAAGAGACGATCCATGCATCTGAAACCGACCCTCCTTGCCTGCGGCATCCTCCTCGCCCCCTCCTTCATTTCGCTGGCCAGCGCGGCGAGCTTCGATTGCACGAAGCCCGATCTCGCGGCGGACGAAAAGGCGATCTGCGACAACCTTGCCCTCAACGACCAGGATGTGAAGATGGCCACCACCTTCGACATCCTAACCCAGTTGATGGCCATGGGCGCCCGTGACACGCTGCGCGAGGAGCAGAGCAAATGGCTGAAGAAACGCCAGGAATGCGCAGCGGACATTGCCTGCCTTACCGGCACCTATGAGGAACGCATGAAACGTCTGAGCGAAGCCTTCCAGAGCATCAACCGGCCGCTATGATCCGGCATTGGATGTGACCGATCATGCCGCCCGGATGATGCTCTCCATCAGCCCATGCAGCTGGTCGCGATAACCGGTTCTGGCCGACGGCGCATCCTCGCGTGAGGTCATCA
Source organism: Agrobacterium tumefaciens (assembly GCA_025560025.1). NCBI lineage: Bacteria > Pseudomonadati > Pseudomonadota > Alphaproteobacteria > Hyphomicrobiales > Rhizobiaceae > Agrobacterium > Agrobacterium tumefaciens. The sequence goes on from CP048485.1 coordinate 1,592,214, forward strand.
CCACGGAAAGCCGTTTGGCCGGTACGATGTAAAGCATCTGCCCGCCATAACCCCAGGCATAATAGACTGTCGACCCCGCCATTTCCTTGATGAACCAGCAATAGCCATAACCATCGCCGTTAAAGACGGAATTGGTACGCTGCTGCCAGGATTGGTCGATCCAGCACTGCGAAATCAGCCGCTCGCCGCCGGGCGTCATCCCGCCCATTCGGTAAAGCTCGCCAAAGGCCAGGAGCGACCGCGCCGTCATGGCCATCTGGTTGCCACCGAGATAGATGCCCTGCGGGTCCCGCTCCCAGCCTCCGATGGAGAAACCTTCCAGCGGCCGGAACCAGTCGCGCGCGAGCGACAGCGTCGAACGGCCGGAAGCTTTTGTCAGGATAGCCGAGAGCAGATGGGTGGAACCGGTGGAATAAAGCATGCCGCCACCCGGTTCTCCGGCAAAACCGGAACCCAGCGCCATTCTCACCCAGTTGCGGCTGGCGACCCAGCGGCCATAGTTCGGGCCCGACATGCGTTCCAGGCCGGATTGCATGGACAGCAGGTTGCCGATAGTAACCCGTTCCAGCCGTGGGTCTGGGTTCTGCGGAAAATCGCTGCGTAGAAGGGTTGCGATTGGCTGATCGGCGCCAGACAGTATCTTGCGATCGATCGCCATGCCGACCAACGCCGAAATAACCGATTTCGATGCCGACTTGATGTTGGTTGAACCATTCAGGCTGGAACCATGATAGGCGCGGCTCGCGACCTCCCCGCCATCGATGCTGACGATGACGGCCTTGAGGCTGGAAAGCGCATCCGCCTCCCGCAGCAACGGGTCGAAACGAATGCCATTGCCACTGCTTTGCGCGCGGGCAAGCGGGGCTATAGGCAGGGACGCGATAAGGGCAAGTGCGGTTCGTCTTTTCATGTCACTGAACTAGGAAGCCATACGGCGATGAAAAGAGGAAACGCCGCCAATCACTCCAATGTGACCCTACTTAAATCACCGAATTTCCACACACCAATTTGATGGCCTCGCGGAATCTCCATGAAAACAGGGTGTTGGCATGAATTCCGGAATCGAGATGCGAAGCGCTTGAATCAGTTTGTGATCTTGAGGACTATTGCCCTGCCGCAAATGCAAAAGACGGGAAACGATGTCACAACTGAAATCATCACGCCTTGCCCTGCGGCCTTTTAAAATGACGGACTCATCGCCACTCGCCCGGTTGACGAATGATCCGCTCATTTTGCGCAATCTGCTGCGCACGGCCTACCCTTTCGAAACCGATGACGCACGGCGTCTGATCAGGCGCATTGCTGAGCGTCGGCTGCCGGTATGGGCGGTGGATGATGGCAGGCTGGTCGGTCTCATCGGCCTTTCGGGCGAATTCGGCCTTTGGCTTGATCGCCGTGTCTGGGGAAAGGGCTATGGAGAAGAAGCCGGACGCCTCGTCATCGATTATGCCTTTCAGCACATGGGCATCAGAACCCTGCATGCCAATCCCCTGTTTGACAACAGGGCGTCGCACCGTCTGATGGACAAGCTGGGCTTTGTTGCAACCGGCCGTGCAAATGCCTTTTGCAGGCAAAGGGGAAAAATCGTGCCGCTTCGACCTTATCGGCTCAATAGAGAGTGATCGGCACAAAAAAGCCGCCGTTTATCAACGGCGGCTTTATCATCTCGCAAATCCGGAAATTACTCCGGCAAAATCCGCACTGCGCCCTTGTCAGCGCTCGAGGCAAAGGCCGCATAGGCCTTCAGCGCCGTCGTGACGTTGCGCTTGCGTGGCGCTTCCGGCTTCCAGCCAAGCTCTTCCTGTTCCGCGCGGCGCGAAGCCAGCTCCGCATCGGTGACCTTCAGGTTTATGGTGCGGTTCGGAATGTCGATCTCGATCAGGTCGCCTTGGCGCACGAGGCCGATGGCGCCGCCCTGCGCCGCTTCCGGCGAGGCGTGACCGATGGAGAGGCCCGAAGTACCGCCGGAGAAACGACCATCGGTGATCAGCGCGCAGGCTTTGCCGAGGCCCTTGGACTTGAGGTAGCTGGTCGGATAGAGCATTTCCTGCATGCCCGGCCCGCCCTTCGGCCCTTCGTAACGGATGACGACGACGTCGCCCGCCTTGACCTCGTTGCCGAGAATGCCCTTCACGGCTGCGTCCTGGCTTTCGTAAACCACTGCCGGGCCGGTGAATTTCAGGATGGATTCGTCGACGCCCGCCGTTTTCACGATGCAGCCGTCAAGCGCGATATTGCCGTAAAGCACGGCCAGACCGCCATCCTTGGAGAAAGGCTTCTCAACCGAACGAATGACGCCGTTGTCGCTATCCGTGTCCAGATCGTCCCAGCGCGAGGACTGGCTGAAGGCCACCTGCGTCGGCACGCCGCCCGGCGCCGCCTTGAAGAACTGCCGCACCGTCTCGCTGTTGGTGCGGGTGATGTCCCAGCGGTCGATGGCATCGCCCAGCGTCGCCTCATGAACGGTATAGGTATCACGATTGATGAGCCCACCGCGTTCCAGTTCACCCAGAATACGCATGATGCCGCCGGCGCGGTGAACGTCTTCCATATGCACGTCCTGCTTGGCAGGCGCGACCTTGGAAAGGCAGGGAACCTTGCGGGAAAGACGGTCGATGTCTTCCATGCCGAAATCGACGCCGCCCTCATGCGCCGCCGCCAGAATATGCAGAACCGTGTTGGTGGAGCCGCCCATGGCGATATCCAGCGACATGGCGTTTTCGAATGCCGCCTTGTTGGCGATGGTGCGCGGCAGGACGGTTTCGTCCTCCTGCTCATAATAACGGCGCGCCAGATCAACGATCAGATGGCCGGCCTCGACGAAAAGACGCTTGCGATCCGAATGGGTGGCGAGCGTCGAGCCGTTACCGGGCAAGGACAGGCCCAGCGCCTCGGTCAGACAGTTCATGGAATTGGCCGTGAACATGCCGGAACAGGAACCGCAGGTCGGGCAGGCGGAACGCTCGATGATCTTGACGTCCTCATCGGAAATCTTGTCATCGGCGGCAGCCACCATGGCATCGACCAGATCGAGCGCCACAGTCTTGCCGTGCAGGACGACCTTGCCTGCTTCCATCGGACCACCAGAGACGAAGACGGCGGGAATGTTGAGGCGCATCGCCGCATTCAGCATGCCGGGCGTGATCTTGTCGCAGTTGGAAATGCACACCATCGCATCGGCGCAATGGGCATTGACCATATATTCCACCGAATCCGCGATGATCTCGCGCGACGGCAGCGAATAGAGCATGCCATCATGGCCCATGGCGATACCGTCATCCACCGCGATGGTGTTGAATTCCTTGGCAACACCGCCGGCCGCCTCGATTTCACGGGCAACCAGCTGGCCGAGATCCTTCAGATGCACGTGGCCCGGCACGAATTGCGTGAAGGAATTGACCACCGCGATGATCGGCTTGCCGAAGTCGCTGTCCTTCATGCCGGTGGCGCGCCAAAGGCCGCGCGCGCCCGCCATGTTGCGGCCGTGGGTTGTCGTTCTGGAGCGATAGGCTGGCATGGTGTTTTCCTCGATCTCTTGGCGACGAGCGCATTGCCGCAGCGCGGTCAAAACAGCTCCTGCCCTATTTTGCGGTTTTTCTAGCGCAAACCGCAAGCCCTGTCACTGTCACCTTCGGGCAAAACAGTACGGTTCGGTACGGTACGCTCTTTCTCCACATGGCCATTCGGGCGACATCTCATCACAAATGCGCGATTTTTACCGTGCGGCCGTTGTTTTTCCGCACGGCGCTGAAACATATCTGTGCAGCGGTCGTATTGGCTATCATAGTCGATTTATTGCCGATACACCCGGCTTTTGTGGAGGTTGCAATGCCCGCCTATCGTCCGCCCGTCATCGCGGCAACAGAAATCACGCCAAAGAACATCTATCTCTCCAGACGCGGTTTCCTTGGAACAGCGGCCGGGCTCGCGGCAATCGGACTGGCTGGCCCTGAGGCGATCGCCGCACCGCTTGCGGCGACCCCAGGCGCCTACAAGCTGGATGAGAAGCTCACCCCGCTTGATGCCGTCACCAGCTACAATAATTTCTACGAATTCGGTGTCGGAAAATCCGACCCGAAGGAAAATTCCGGCAAGTTCAAGCCCACCCCCTGGACGGTGAAGGTGGATGGCCTCGTCTCCAAACCACAGGAATTCGGCATTGAAGAGCTAATGAAATATCCTCTCGAAGAGCGCACTTACCGCATGCGCTGCGTCGAGGGCTGGTCGATGGTCATTCCGTGGATCGGCTTCCCGCTCGCCACCCTTCTCGACAAGGTGGAGCCGCTTGGCAGCGCGAAATATGTCGCTTTCGAAACCGTGGTGCGGCCAGACGAAATGCCGGGTCAAAGCGGCCTGTTCCAGCCTCTCTCCTGGCCCTATGTCGAGGGGCTTCGCCTCGATGAAGCGCGCCATCCGCTCACCATCCTCGCCCTCGGCCTCTACGGCGAGACGCTGCCGAACCAGAACGGCGCGCCGATCCGCCTCGTCGTGCCGTGGAAATACGGCTTCAAGGGCATCAAATCCATCGTCCGCATTTCGCTCGTCGAACAACAGCCGGAAACGACCTGGAAAAATTCCAATGCCCGCGAATATGGATTCTATTCCAACGTCAATCCGAATGTCGACCATCCGCGCTGGAGCCAGGCAACGGAGCAGCGCATCGGCGAAGGCGGCTTTTTCGGCACCCAGAACCGCCCTACCCTGATGTTCAACGGTTATGACGAGGTCGCGAGCCTTTATACCGGCATGGATCTGAAAGCGAATTACTGACCATGGCTTTCGCCCTGCCCCTTCCGTCGCTGCCGAAGCGTTACCAGCCGGCGGCCATCTGGTCGCTTTATGTGATCGGTCTCTGTCCGGCCGTGTGGTATTTCTATCTCGCCGCAACCGGCGGCCTCGGCTTTAATCCGGTCAAGGATTTCGAGCACCTGCTCGGCATCTGGGCGCTGCGCTTCCTGTGCCTCGGGCTTCTGGTGACGCCGCTGCGCGATCTCTTCAACATCAACCTCATCGCCTATCGCCGGGCGCTGGGGCTGATCGCCTTTTATTACGTGCTGGCGCATTTCACCGTCTATCTGGTGCTGGATCGCGGCCTGATCCTCGGCTCCATAGCCGGCGATATTCTGAAGCGGCCCTATATCATGCTCGGCATGGCCGGGCTTCTCATGCTCATTCCGCTGGCGCTCACCTCCAACCGCTGGTCGATCCGCACGCTGGGCAGCCGCTGGAACACGCTGCATAAACTCGCCTATCTCGTCCTCATCGTGGGCGTGCTGCATTTCGTGCTGGCGCGGAAGTCGATCACGCTGGAGCCGGTGTTTTATATCAGCACCATGGTGATCCTGCTCGGTTATCGGCTGGTACGGCCCTCGATCATGTCGATGAAGAGGGCCAAACGCGCAAGACCCGCCCGGCCATGATGGCGGCGGCCCCGATCCCCGCGATATAACAGACTATATTCCACAGCGAAAAAACACGGCCGAGCAGCAAAGCGCCGGCCGTCGTAGCACGAAACGCATCCAGCGCCGGGAAATGAACAAGCCGGATGAGCTCCACGAGAACGACGGCAAGAATGGCGATGTGAACCTCATAACCATGCCAGCGGGATGGGAAGAAGGCTGCCAGCAGCAGATAGATCATCGCTCCCCAGAGCACGGATCCGCCATATTTCACCGCCACGAACGGCAGTCCCACGTCGTAACCGAACCTGCGCAGGCAAAGGCCGCAGACGATCACCGCCAACGCCGCCGCCAGAAGCCGGATGCGGGCGAAATAAGATGGGGATACGCGCGGCAGGCCCATACGGCTTCCTTCGGGTTTTCGTATGAAAGGTGACGAAGTGAGATCGGGGACGGAAATGAGCACATCAACAAGCCCGGCCGCAAGCCGCCTCTCCGTCCTGGACAATCTGCTCTGCGATACCTATCCCTGGGGCGAACTCAAGGGCATCAGGCGTTTTATCGTCGAGTTTCTGTATTTCGGCATCAAGGAAGCCCGGGCCTGCATGTTTGCGGGCTTGTTCTTCGTCTCCATCTTCGTGGTACCGCATGGCGGCGTGCTCGGCATTCCCCGCTATGACGTGCTGCTGATCATTGCGCTCGCCATCCAGTTCTTCATGATCTGGAGCAGGCTCGAAACGCTTGACGAGGCCAAGGCCATCCTGCTGTTCCATATCGTCGGCTTCGCACTGGAAGTGTTCAAGACATCGAGCGCCGTCCAGTCATGGTCCTATCCGGATTTCGCCTATAGCAAAGTCCTCGGCGTGCCGCTGTTTTCCGGTTTCATGTATGCCGCCGTCGGCAGTTACATCATTCAGGCGTGGCGGCTGCTGGATGTGCGCATTCGTCACTATCCCACCTACTGGATGGCGACCCTGATCGGCATCGCCATCTACGCCAACTTCTTCACCCATCACTTCATCGGCGATTACCGCTGGTACATCGCCGCCTGCGCCATCGGCCTCTATTCCCGCGCAACGGTGATCTTTCGTCCCTATGACAGCGACCGAAAGATGCCGTTGCTCCTCGCCTTCATCCTGATCGGCTTTTTCGTCTGGCTGGCAGAAAACATCTCCACCTTCTTCGGGATCTGGAAATACCCCGATCAGATCGGCGCCTGGTCCGTCGTCCACATCGGCAAGTGGAGTTCATGGTCGCTGCTGGTCATCATGACTTTTACGATCGTCGCACATCTCAAGCACATCAAGGCCCGCATTCACATTCCGGACTGAGAAAGATGAATGACTCCAAGGCATCTTCAAGTCTCGCAAGTTTCACAACTAAGCGCGTAGGCCTGAAATCCAACAAGAAAACTGGCGGCCCTATATTCGCATTCCTAATAATCGCTTTGGCCGGTTGTGGTGTAGATTCACCTGATCGTTTGCGCAGCGATATCCCGGACGGCATCCCCGCTGGTGAGACGATCTACTACAATACCAGATGGTTTGAATGCGCTGTCGCCATTTACAAGCTCGACTCCGTTTTCATGGATGAGGTCCGTCGGAACGGATTGCTTTCTCTAAACAAAGCAACATCCGCGCCCTGGGCTGAGGCGCCGGTGCTGGGGGCGCCCTACGCCATGGATCGATGGATCGCTGATTTTGCAAGTAGTTTGGATTGCATACAAGACCAGAAGCTGCAGACGCTCTTTGCGCGAGCATCAGCCAGCAGTGGCTATTTTCAAGTCCAGCGAACAAACTCGATAACCCTAATCGCGCCTGATGAGGGTTTAATGATGGTTGGTGGATACGAGTAATAGCACCCCTGGGATATGGATTTAACGATACCCTCCCCAACCTTTCGCCGCGACGGCAAAACCTTAATCATTGTGTCGGTTAAGATCTGAACGCAAAAAGCCGGGCGATCTCTCGCCCGGCCTTTTTAACTCACGACGCCTGAACGGCGTCAGACCTTATGCGGCTTCGGCAGCAGCAGCTTCAGCGGCAACACGAGCCTTGTCGGCTGCACCCTTGGCATCAACGTCGCGCTCGACGAATTCAACGACGGCGAGAGCCGCGTTGTCGCCCTGGCGGTAGCCGGCCTTCATGATACGCAGGTAGCCGCCATTGCGGGTTGCGTAACGCGAAGCGATCGCGTCGAACAGCTTGCGAACAGCGTCCTGATCCTTGATCTGCGAGATCGCCTGACGGCGAGCGTGCAGGTCGCCGCGCTTGCCGAGGGTGACGAGGCGCTCAACGATCGGGCGAATTTCCTTCGCCTTCGGAAGCGTGGTGACGATCTGCTCATGGGTGATGAGCGAAGCAGCCATGTTGGCAAACATTGCCTTGCGGTGGCTGGCGGTTCTATTGAGCTTGCGGCCTGAATTTCCGTGGCGCATTGCTATTCTCCTTCTTCGCAGGTTCCTTCTCTAAGGCCTGCCGTTTCCTGGCACATGCAGATGACTTATCTGCTGTTTGACGGGGAAAGGCAGTCTTTAAAGGGTCTGCCTTTTTGATTGTTAGTACTGGTCTTCGTAACGCTTGGCGAGATCTTCGATGTTCTCTGGCGGCCATGCCGGTACTTCCATACCGAGGTGCAGACCCATGGAAGCGAGAACTTCCTTGATTTCGTTCAGCGACTTGCGACCGAAGTTCGGCGTGCGAAGCATTTCGGCTTCGGTCTTCTGGATCAGGTCGCCGATATAAACGATGTTGTCGTTCTTCAGGCAGTTTGCCGAACGAACGGACAGCTCGAGCTCGTCCACCTTCTTGAGAAGCGCCGGGTTGAACGCAAGTTCGGTAACCGATTCTTCTTCTGCTTCCTTCTGCGGCTCGTCGAAGTTGACGAAGACGCCGAGCTGGTCCTGAAGAATGCGAGCGGCGAAGGCAACGGCGTCTTCGCCGGAAACCGAACCGTTGGTCTCGATCGTCATGATCAGCTTGTCATAGTCGAGAACCTGGCCTTCGCGGGTGTTTTCCACCTTGTAGGACACTTTCTTGACCGGAGAATAGAGGCTGTCCACCGGAATGAGGCCGATCGGGGCATCTTCCGCGCGGTTGCGCTCAGCCGGTACGTAACCCTTGCCGTTGTTGACGGTGAATTCCATGCGGATTTCAGCGCCATCATCAAGCGTGCAGATCACGTGGTCGGGGTTCAGGATCTCGATGTCGCCAACCGTCTGGATGTCACCAGCGGTTACGGCACCCGGACCCTGCTTGCGCACGACCATGCGCTTGGAATCGTCACCATCCATCTTGATGGCGATTTCCTTGATGTTGAGCACGATATCCGTCACATCTTCCCGAACGCCGGGGATGGAGGAGAATTCGTGCAGGACACCGTCGATCTGCACGGCCGTTACAGCGGCGCCACGCAGAGAAGACAACAGAACGCGACGCAGCGCGTTGCCGAGGGTAAGACCGAAACCACGCTCCAGCGGCTCGGCAACGAGCGTTGCCTTGGTGCGGCTGGACGAGGTGAACTCGACCTTGTTCGGCTTGATAAGTTCCTGCCAGTTCTTCTGAATCATCTTTAAACCTTCCGTTCGCCGCCACCATCCAATCGTGACGGACCGAGCATGAAAACACCGAGAGGAACCTAATTCAGTGGTTCATCAGTGGGTTCTTGAGCGCAAGTCCGTCGATTGAAATCGACGCGCACACGCCAGATACGCGAAAATTCCGCCTGACCGAAGGACAAGGCGGAATTTCCGAACCACGGTCGCGTCAGACGCGGCGCTTCTTGCGCGGACGGCAACCATTGTGCGGGATCGGCGTCACGTCGCGAATGGAAGTGATCATGAAACCGGCAGCCTGGAGAGCGCGAAGTGCCGATTCACGGCCGGAACCCGGACCGCAAACTTCAACTTCAAGCGACTTCATGCCGTGTTCCTGAGCCTTCTTCGCGCAATCTTCAGCAGCGATCTGGGCAGCAAACGGGGTCGACTTACGCGAACCCTTGAAGCCCTTGGCACCAGCGGACGACCAGGCAATGGCATTGCCCTGTGCGTCGGTGATGGTGATCATCGTGTTGTTGAAGGTCGAGTTGACGTGCGCAACGCCCGACGTGATGTTTTTACGTTCGCGACGGCGAATACGTGCGGCTTCCTTGGCCATTTTATACCTTTCATTGATCTCTTCACCGCCGTAACACCAGCGGCTACACCGGCGATCACCCCCACTGGAGCTTCACGCCAAACTCAGAAAGGCTGGCGCGGACTGCACCAGCCTCCCCTTTCCGGAGAACCGGAAAATTACTTCTTCTTACCAGCGATAGCCTTCGCCGGACCCTTGCGGGTGCGGGCGTTGGTGTGCGTGCGCTGACCGCGGACCGGAAGGCCACGACGGTGACGCAGGCCGCGGTAGCAGCCGAGGTCCATCAGACGCTTGATGTTCATCGAGGTCTCGCGGCGAAGATCGCCTTCAACCTGATAATCGCGGTCGATTGCTTCGCGGATCTGAAGAACTTCAGCATCCGTCAGCTGATGAACGCGCTTGTCAGCCGGAAGACCGACCTTCTCCATGATTTCCTGCGCGAATTTCGGACCGATCCCGTGAATGTAGGTCAGCGCAATAACAACGCGCTTCGCGGTCGGGATGTTGACGCCAGCGATACGTGCCACGTCTCTTCTCCTTGGTTCCAGTTGCCATCCGGCAAGTGGTGATTCCATTCGAGCGGCCGACACGACCGCCAGTTCAAAATTGATGTCCGTGACAAGTCAAAACGACCGAACCCGGATCTCCCTTCCCTAAGGGAAATCCGCGCCAGTCGCTTGGGATGTCGCGAGTTGGCGCGGTGTTTAACGGAATCAGCGCAAAAAAGCAACCGGCTCCGCCAAGATTCTTTTGCGATCCAAAGGATCTGCTCAACCAGAAGAGCGGGATATCGGACAAAACCAATAAGGCTTAACCACCCGCACCGGTCATCAGGCCGAGGCCTTCTCCAGAACACGTTCGATGGCTTCAGTAACGGCATCGACGTCAGCCATGCCGTCGAGCGTCACAAGCTCGCCCTGTTCGCTGTAATAGTTCGACAGCGGTGCGGTCTTTTCGCGATATTCCGTCAGCCGCTTGCGGAAGGCTTCCGGGTTGTCGTCGGAGCGAACCGTGCCGCCGGCGGCGACGGTTTCCGCGACGCGGTTTTCGATTCGGCGAATCAGCGCCTCTTCGTCCACCTTCAGTTCAATAACGGCATCAAGGGCAAGATTCTTCTTGCGCATGTTGTCGGCAAGCGCCTTGGCCTGCGGAACGGTGCGCGGATAGCCGTCGAGAATAAAGCCCTTGGCACAGTCAGGCGCTTCGATGCGTTCGGAAACGATCTGATTGACGATATCGTCGGAAACAAGCCCGCCGGCATCCATGACGGCCTTGGCGCGTTTGCCGATTTCGGTGCCCGCGCTGACCGCAGCGCGAAGCATGTCACCGGTGGAAAGCTGCGGGATCCCGTACTTGTCAGTCAGGCGCTTGGCCTGGGTTCCCTTGCCCGCACCCGGCGGACCCAAAAATATCAGTCTCATCGTCCCCTCTTTCCTCCACGCAACTTCGACTTCTTGATCAGGCCTTCATACTGCTGCGCAATCAGGTGACCCTGGATCTGCGCAACGGTATCAAGAGTTACACTGACAACGATCAAAAGCGAAGTACCACCAAGGGCTAACGGAATGCCCGTACGTGCGATAAGTGTCTCAGGAAGGATACACACGAAGACCAGATAAATCGCGCCGACCACCGTGATACGGGTCAGGACGTAATCAATGTACTCCGCGGTGCGCTCACCCGGACGAATCCCCGGAATGAAGCCGCCGTGCTTCTTGAGGTTATCGGCCGTGTCCTTCGGATTGAAGACGATAGCCGTGTAGAAAAACGCGAAGAACGCGATCAGCAGGCCATACAGCGCCATGAACAGCGGTTGGCCATGCTGCAGCGACGCGATGATGGACGTTGCCCAGGACGGCAGGTTGGTGTTTCCAGCGAAACCGGCAGCCGTCGCCGGCAGAAGCAGCAGCGAGGATGCGAAGATCGCGGGAATGACGCCAGCCGTGTTGAGCTTCAGCGGCAGATGCGACGTATCGCCCTGGAACATGCGGTTGCCGACCTGTCGCTTCGGATATTGTATCAGCAGGCGACGCTGGGCGCGCTCCACGAAAACAATGAGCGCGATGACGCCGATGGCCACAACGACGACCATGAGGATGAGCGTGGTGGACAGCGCGCCGGTACGGCCAAGTTCCAGCGTGCCGGCAAGCGCCTTGGGCAGACCTGCGGCAATGCCAGCAAAGATGATCAGCGAGATACCGTTGCCGATACCGCGCGAGGTGATCTGTTCACCCAGCCACATCAGGAACATCGTGCCGCCAAGCAGCGTGATGACGGTGGAGACGCGGAAGAACCAGCCCGGATCGACCACAAGGCCAGCACCGCTCTCAAGGCCGACCGCGATGCCATAGGCCTGCAGCGTGCCGAGCAGCACCGTGCCGTAGCGCGTGTACTGGTTGATGATCTTACGGCCGGCTTCGCCTTCCTTCTTCAACGCTTCGAGCGAGGGCACGACCGAGGTCATGAGCTGCACGATGATCGAAGCGGAGATGTAAGGCATGATGCCGAGGGCGAAAATCGCCATGCGCTCGACGGCGCCACCCGCAAACATGTTGAAAAGACCGAGAATACCGTTGGCCTGGCCACGGAAGGCCTGCGCATAGGCTTCGGGGTTCAGACCCGGAAGCGGAATATGGGTGCCGAGACGGTAGACGAGAAGTGCGGCAAGAGTAAACCAGAGACGTTTTTTCAGATCCTCCGCCTTAGCGAAGGTCGAAAAATTCAGGTTCGAAGCCAGTTGTTCCGCTGCTGAAGCCATAAATTTCTCCGAACGACCCTTGCCGGCCAGGAAACCGGCCAATGCGGAAAGGTCTAAAAGATACCGGTTCAAAAACCGGGCTTCGGACGAACACGGCTTTGCGCCGCCATCATGCCTCACCCTGTTTTTTTATGTCCTATCCCCTCCCCTATGGAAGTTCAAGAACTGTGAGGCTCTCCCTGCAGCACTTTATGCCGCATGCGGACCGCTTGAAAGCCGAACCGCGAAGAGTTTGCCTTGATGCCTGTATAAATCGATTTAGATCGAAAGCACCAGTGGCCAGGGAGCGCAAACGCCCGGAGCGACGATGCTCCGGGCGTCTGAAGTCTATATATTACTCGGAGGCTTCTGCTGCAACTGCGAGAAGCTTGATCGAGCCGCCAGCCTTTTCGATCTTTTCGATTGCGGGCTTGGAAGCACCGGCAACTTCGAAAGCGACCTTGGCCTTCAGTTCGCCGTCCGCGAGAATGCGAACGCCGTCCTTGGCGCGACGGATAACGCCGGCAGCCTTGAGAGCGGCAGCATCGATCGTTGCGGAAGCGTCGAGCTTCTTGGCGTCGATGGCGGTCTGAATGCGGCCGAGCGATACGACAACATATTCGGAAGCGAAGATGTTGTTGAAACCGCGCTTCGGCAGACGACGGTAGATTGGCATCTGACCGCCTTCAAAACCGTTGATGGCGACGCCCGAACGAGCTTTCTGACCCTTCACACCGCGACCACCGGTCTTGCCCTTGCCGGAACCGATACCGCGACCTACGCGGATACGGTCCTTGGAGGCGCCTTCGTTGTCTCTGATTTCATTGAGTTTCATGATAGGTTACTCCGTCTCACTTCTCGTCAACGACGCGAACGAGATGCTGGACCGCACGGATCATGCCGCGAACCGCAGGAGTATCTTCCAGGGTGCGCTGACGATGCATCTTGTTGAGACCCAGACCGACCAGCGTCTGACGCTGGATTGCCGGGCGGCGAATAGGGCTGCCGATCTGTTCGACCGTAACAGTCTTCTTGGCTTCAGTAGTCTTCTTGGCCATGATCCAGCTCCTTATTCTTCAGAAGCGTTGCCGGAGGCGGCACGGCGAGCCTGAAGCGTTGCATACTTGAGACCGCGCTGTGCAGCGATGTCCTTCGGATGAACCTGATGCTTCAGAGCGTCGAACGTTGCGCGAACCATGTTGTACGGGTTCGAAGAACCGGTCGACTTGGCAACAACGTCGTGAACACCCAGGGTTTCGAAAACGGCGCGCATCGGACCACCGGCGATGATACCGGTACCGGCCTTGGCCGAACGCAGCAGAACCTTGCCTGCGCCGTGACGGCCATTGACGTCGTGATGCAGCGTGCGGCCATCGCGCAGCGGAACGAAGATCAGATCGCGCTTGGCGCTCTCGGTAGCCTTACGGATGGCTTCCGGAACTTCGCGAGCCTTGCCGTGACCGAAGCCAACGCGGCCCTTCTGGTCGCCAACGACGACGAGAGCGGCGAAGCCGAAGCGACGGCCACCCTTAACAACCTTTGCAACGCGGTTGATCGCGACTAGCTTGTCGACGAATTCGCTATCGCGCTCTTCGCGGTTCTGGCGATCTTCGCGAGAACCTCTTTTATCCTGTGCCATTGTCCTTGTCCTTTTTCTTTTACGGGTGGAACGGCAAACGAAAAGACCACCGGCCTCTTTGAGGAGACCCGCATGGCCCGGTGAAATTCCGCCCGGATCGTTGTCCGGGCGGAAAAAAATCAGAAGTTCAGACCGCCTTCGCGGGCAGCTTCAGCCACGGCCTTGATGCGGCCATGATAGATGAACGCGCCACGGTCGAATACGACATCCTTGACGCCAGCCTTGACGGCGCGCTCGGCGACGAGCTTGCCTACGACAGCTGCTGCTGCAACGTCGGCGCCGGTCTTGAGCGAGCCGCGCAGATCTGCTTCGAGCGTGGAGGCAGACGCAAGCGTCTTGCCAGCAACATCATCGATGATCTGGGCGTAGATGTTCTTCGACGAGCGATGAACCGACAGGCGCGGGCGGCCATTGGCAACCGCCTTGATCTGGCGGCGCACACGGCTCGCGCGACGTGCAAGTGCTTCTTTCCTGCTAGCCATTTCGCGTGATCCTTACTTCTTCTTGCCTTCTTTGCGGACGATACGCTCTTCAGCGTACTTCACGCCCTTGCCCTTGTAGGGCTCGGGACCACGGTATTCGCGGATTTCCGCGGCAACCTGGCCAACCTGCTGCTTGTTGATGCCGGAAACGATGATTTCCGTCGGCTTCGGAACGGCAATGGTGATGCCGACCGGAGGCTCGTAAACAACGTCGTGGGAGAAGCCGAGAGCCAGCTGCAGGTTCTTGCCCTGCATGGCGGCACGGTAACCAACGCCGTTGATTTCGAGCTTGCGCTCATAGCCGTCCTTAACACCCTTGAAGATGTTCTCGATCATCGTGCGGGACATGCCCCACTTCGAGCGAGCTTCCTTGGTGCCGTTAGCGGGCGTTACGGAAACGCCGTTATCTTCGAGCTTCAGCTGGATTTCATCGTTTGCGACGAAAAACAGTTCACCCTTCGGGCCCTTCGCAGTGACCTTCTGGCCGTCGACATTGGCCGTCACACCTGCGGGAACCGGAACGGGCTTTTTACCGATACGAGACATTATTCAATCCTGTCTGTTCGTTATGGAGATCTCTACCCGGCCTTAGAAGACCGAGCAAAGAACCTCGCCACCAACGTTCTGTTCGCGAGCCTGGTGATCGGCCATCACGCCCTTCGGAGTCGAAAGGATGGTGATGCCGAGGCCGTTCGCGACCTGCGGAATGGACTTTACCGAGACATAAACCCGGCGGCCCGGCTTGGAAACGCGGCCGATCTCACGGATCACGGATGCGCCTTCGTAGTACTTCAGCTCGATGGTGAATTCGGACTTGCCGTTTTCGAAATCGACCTTGGAATAACCGCGAATGTAGCCCTCAGACTGCAGCACGTCGAGAACGCGTGCGCGCAGGCTGGAAGCGGGCGTGCTTACCGACGACTTGCGGCGAGCAGCACCATTGCGGATGCGGGTGAGCATATCACCCAAAGGATCAGTCATGGTCATGTGCCCGTCTCCTTACCAGCTCGACTTGACAATGCCCGGCACCTTGCCGGAATTGCCCAGCTCACGAAGCGCGATACGCGACATCTTGAGCTTGCGATAGAACGCGCGCGGACGGCCCGTTACTTCGCAGCGGTTGCGGATACGCGTCTTCGAGCCGTCACGCGGCAGCGAAGCGAGCTTCAGAGTGGCCTTGAACCGGTCTTCGATCGGAAGGGACTGGTTCATCACGATCGCCTTCAGTGCAGCGCGCTTGGTGGCCTGCTGGGCGACCGACTTGCGGCGGCGCTTGTTCTTTTCAACTGCGCTTGTTTTCGCCATATCGGAGTTCCTTTTCTACGCTCGTCGTTACGGTTAGTGACGGAACGGGAAGTTGAACTCTGTAAGCAGAGCCCGAGCTTCGTCGTCCGACGTCGCCGTCGTGCAAACGATGATGTCCATGCCCCACATCTGATCAACCTTATCGTAGTTGATCTCAGGGAACACAATGTGTTCCTTGATGCCCATGGCGAAGTTGCCACGGCCGTCAAAGCTCTTGGGGTTCAGACCCCGGAAGTCGCGAACGCGCGGCAGCGCGATGTTGACCAGACGATCAAGGAATTCGTACATGCGGGCGCCACGAAGGGTAACCTTCGCACCGATCGGCATGCCTTCACGTACCTTGAAACCTGCGATCGAGTTGCGAGCGCGGGTAACGACCGGCTTCTGGCCAGCAATTGCAGCCAGATCGCCGGCAGCAATGGTGGGCTTCTTGGAATCGGCAGTCGCTTCGCCAACACCCATGTTGATCACGATCTTTTCAAGCTTCGGGATCATCATCACGTTGGCGTAGGAGAACTTCTCCTGCATGGCGCCACGGATACGGGAAACGTATTCCGTCTTGAGACGCGGCTCGTACTTATCAGCCATCGATCACTTCTCCCGAACGCTTGGCCACGCGGACCTTCTTGCCATCCACAACCGAGAAGCCAACGCGGGTCGGCTTGCCATCCTTGTCGACGATGGCGATGTTGGAGATGTGCAAGGATGCTTCCTTGTTGATGATGCCGGCTTCCTGGGCCTGGGTCTGGCGCTGGTGACGCTTCACCATGTTTACGCCACGCACAACGGCACGGTCTTCCTTCGGCATCACCTGGATTACTTCGCCGGTACGGCCCTTGTCCTTACCGGTCAATACGACAACCTTGTCGCCTTTACGAATTTTCTGCATCGCCATTGCTCCTTACAGTACTTCCGGAGCCAGCGAGATGATCTTCATGTGGTTCTTGGCGCGAAGTTCGCGCGGAACCGGTCCGAAGATACGGGTGCCGATGGGCTCTTTCTTGTTGTCGATAAGAACGGCTGCGTTGTTATCGAAACGGATGACGCTGCCGTCAGCGCGGCGGATGTCCTTGGCGGTGCGAACGACAACCGCCTTCATCACGTCGCCCTTCTTGACGCGGCCGCGCGGAATAGCTTCCTTGATGGAAACGACAATGATGTCGCCAACAGAAGCATATTTGCGCTTCGAGCCGCCCAGCACCTTGATGCACATGACACGACGTGCGCCGGAATTATCCGCCACGTCGAGGTTTGTTTGCATCTGAATCATGTCAGGTCGCCTTCTTGTTGTTACCGGAACGGTTGGGCAAACTCTCCCGAGCGAGCCCCCTGCCCCAGCTTATGAATATCTCTTTTTTTGCGCGGAAATGTCGTGACAGGGTGGTTTCCCAAGGGACCTTCCGTGCGCATCAAAGCAAAAGACGCTCGATTCACGAGCGTCCTTGCGGTGCTTCATACAGGATTTCGCGCCAAGTACAAGAGACCTGGCGCGATTCTGATGAAATTAAGCCTGGGCGGATACAACCGTCCAGCGCTTGTCCTTGGAGATCGGTGCGCATTCCTCGATGGAAACGACATCGCCGACCTTATACTGATTGTTTTCGTCGTGCGCCTTGTACTTCTTCGAACGGCGAACGGTCTTCTGAAGCAGCGGGTGAGCGAATCGACGCTCAACGCGGACAACGACAGTCTTCTCGTTCTTGTCGGACACTACGACGCCCTGCAGAATGCGTTTCGGCATATTATTTTTCCTTAGGCCTTGGCTTCTGCCGCCTTCTGGCGGGCAATGGTTTTAACGCGGGCGATGTCCTTGCGGACTTCGTTGATGCGCGAGGACTTCTCCAGCTGACCAGTTGCCTTCTGGAAGCGCAGGTTGAACTGCTCCTTCTTCAGATCGGCGAGCTTGTCCTTGAGCTGATCGGCGCTGAGGCCGCGAACTTCATCGGCTTTCATGTGCCTTGCTCCTTACTCTGCGATGCGCTGTACGAAGCGCGTCTTGACCGAGAGCTTGGCAGCGCCGAGACGAAGCGCCTCACGGGCGATCTCCTCGGACACACCGTCGATCTCGAACATCATACGACCGGGCTTGACCTTGCATGCCCAGTAATCGACCGAACCCTTGCCCTTACCCATACGAACTTCGGTCGGCTTTGCCGTAACCGGAACGTCAGGGAATACGCGGATCCACACACGACCTGCGCGCTTCATGTAACGCGTGATCGCGCGGCGGGCCGCTTCGATCTCGCGTGCGTTCACGCGGTTCGGTTCCTGCGACTTCAAGCCGAATTCACCGAATGCCAGGTCAAAGCCGCCCTTGGCGACGCCCTTGATGCGTCCCTTGAACTGCTTACGGTACTTAGTACGCTTTGGCTGCAACATTTTCTTACTTCTCCGAGCTTATCTTTCGCCAGCGTCAATCAAGCGTTTTCGCGACGACGATCGGGACGATCGCCACGCTCACGGCTTGCAGGGCCCTGTGCGTCGCCTTCGAGACCGCGACGCTCAGAAGCCATCGGATCGTGCTCAAGGATTTCGCCCTTGAAGATCCAGACCTTGATGCCGCAGATGCCGAATGCGGTTTCAGCTTCTGCCGTGCCGTAATCGATGTCCGCACGCAGCGTGTGCAGCGGAACGCGGCCTTCGCGGTACCATTCGGTACGAGCGATTTCAGCACCGCCGAGACGGCCGCCGCAGGTGATCTTGATGCCTTCGGCGCCAAGACGCATTGCGGACTGAACAGCACGCTTCATCGCACGGCGGAAAGCCACGCGGCGCTCGAGCTGCTGAGCGATCGACTGGGCAACCAGCGTCGCGTCGATTTCCGGCTTGCGCACTTCAACGATGTTGAGGTGCGTTTCGGAGTCGGTCATCTCGGAAAGCTTCTTGCGAAGCTTCTCGATGTCCGCGCCCTTCTTGCCGATGATCAGACCCGGACGAGCCGAGTGGATCGTGACGCGGCACTTCTTGTGCGGACGCTCGATGACCACCTTGGCGATACCGGCCTGCTTGAGTTCCTTGATCAGGTAAGCCCGGATCTTCAGGTCTTCATGCAGAAGCTTGCCGTATTCGGCAGTGTCAGCGTACCAGCGGCTATCCCAGGTACGGTTGATGCCGAGGCGGAAGCCGATCGGATTGATTTTCTGACCCATTATGCGGCCTCCCCTTTTTCCTCAACTTCACGAACAACGATCGTGAGGTGAGAGAACGGCTTTTCAATGCGGGATGCACGACCACGGCCACGGGCGTGGAAACGCTTCATGGTGATGGACTTGCCAACATAGGCCTCGGCGACGACGAGAGCGTCGACGTCGAGGTCATGGTTGTTTTCCGCATTGGCAATCGCAGATTCGAGCGTCTTCTTGACGGTGCCTGCGATGCGCTTGCGGGAGAATTCGAGCTCGGCGAGAGCGCGATCAACCTTCTTGCCACGGATAAGAGCGGCAACCAGGTTCAGTTTCTGGGGGCTGACGCGGAGCGTACGGGCAATGGCCTGAGCCTCATTGTCCTTCAGCCGGCGTTCGGTCTTAGCCTTCGCCATGATTACTTCCTCTTTGCCTTCTTGTCCGCGCCGTGACCGTAATAGGTACGGGTCGGAGAGAATTCACCGAACTTGTGTCCGACCATGTCTTCGTTGACGGAGACGGGCACATGCTTGCTACCGTTATAAACGCCGAAGGTCAGACCAACGAACTGCGGCAGGATCGTGGAGCGACGGCTCCAGATCTTGATTACTTCGTTACGTCCGCTCTCGCGCACCTTCTCAGCCTTGGTGAGAAGATAGCCGTCAACAAACGGACCTTTCCATACTGAACGAGCCATTAGTGACTACCTCTCTTACTTCTTACGCTGATGGCGCGAGCGCATGATGAACTTGTCGGTCGACTTGTTCGAACGGGTGCGCTTGCCCTTCGTGGGCTTGCCCCACGGAGTAACCGGGTGGCGACCACCCGACGTGCGACCTTCACCACCACCGTGCGGGTGGTCGACCGGGTTCATGACGACGCCGCGAACGTGCGGACGCTTGCCACGCCAACGGGAACGACCAGCCTTGCCGTCGTTGATGTTGCCGTGATCCGAGTTCGAAACAGCGCCGATCGATGCAAGGCACGAGCCATGCACCAGACGCTGTTCGCCCGAGTTGAGACGCAGGATGGCCATACCGGCATCGCGGCCGACGAGCTGGACATACGTACCGGCGGAGCGGGCGATCTGACCGCCCTTGCCCGGCTTCATCTCGACGTTGTGGATGATCGAACCGACCGGAATGTACTGAAGCGGCATGGTATTGCCGGGCTTCACGTCCACTGCCTTGTCGGAGGCGATCACCTTGTCACCGGCAGCGAGACGCTGTGGCGCGAGAATGTAAGCCTGTTCGCCGTCGGTATACGTAACCAGCGCGATGAACGCGGTGCGGTTGGGGTCGTATTCCAGACGCTCAACGGTGCCTTCAACGTCGAACTTGCGACGCTTGAAATCCACCAGACGATAGGTCCGCTTGTGACCGCCACCCTGGAACCGGACGGTGATCCGGCCCTGGTTGTTGCGGCCACCCTTGGAGCTGAGGCCCTGGGTGAGAGCCTTTACCGGCTTGC